>DATKOU010000209.1:0-10507 GCA_035524455.1 Thermodesulfovibrionales bacterium
TCTTCCCGACGAAGTGCTTCTCTCACATTGTCCAGCTTTTCTGCCTCTTCAACTGAAAGATAAGGGGACCAGCCTTCGCCCGTTTCAATGAGTTCTATGTCAACTTCCGCTACATAATTCCCCTCATGCACAAGCTTGACATGGCGTCTCTTTTTCATTTTCTTCTCTCCATATAATCGTCTGACCAAATCGAACGATCGGGTTTATATGCAGTAACCAAAACTGTCGGAGAAGATGTTCCCTTTGAGATACCCCATACAACATGAATGGGATTACCCTCTCTATCTCTCTGGAGGACAAGAACACATGGTCCTTTTGGGTAATCGGGGTAATCTTCCACGACCTTTCCGTCCCTTACTCCTATCATAACATCTTTCACCAGTAACCCATCTTCAGCCAACTCATCATAGCCATGGTTGGATATTCTGATTTCGCCTTTACCAATCAATTCAATTACTTTTTTGAATGTTTCGCTCACAGCCCATTATAAGTTTATACTGCAAATAACCAAGTTAATGGATGATCTTCTCCCCTATACCATATAGCCTACTGATCGGCTTAATTCTCAAATTCATCCCCCGTCTTCTTCAGGAGTTTCGATCTGAACCGCCATCCCGGTGTTTTCAGTCTCTTCGGGTGTTTCGCTAGTCTCGGTTTTGACGTGTTTTTCGAATCGTCTGCGTTTCCGGAAACGTTTTTTCTTTACAGGGTGTTCAGCTTTTTCCTTCTTCTCTTCTTTTTTCTCCGGTTCCTCGATCTGTATTTCCTCTTCCTTTTCTTCTTCAATCTTGTACTGCCCGGGCAGCTGCTTTGCATCTGCAGTGAGGATGATCTTGACCCCAAATTCCTTCTCTGTCATTGCCAGGTCTTCCCTCTTTGTGTTCACAATGAAGTTCATGCTCTCCACAGGGAGTGTGCAGTGTATGCCTTTTATCCCTCCCTTTGAAGCCCTGGCCTGGATATCTCTAAGCAGCGAAACCCCGACCATTTCATCTGTCCTCACCACTCCGGCACCCCCGCAGTGTTCGCATTTCCTTTGTATCGATTCAAGATAGGGCGGCCTCATTCGTTCCCGCGTTATTTCCAGGATACCGAACTTCGATATTCCGGTCGTTTCACTATGGGCCTTGTCTGAACTCATGGCATTCTTCAGCCTTTCTTCCACTTCCCGCCTGTTTTTCGAAGATTCCATATCAATGAAATCAATCACGACCAGCCCTCCTATGTCCCTGAGTCTCATCTGGCGTGCAATTTCATCAGCAGCTTCGAGGTTTGTCCTGAGGGCTGTGGATTCCACGGTCTCATCTTTTCTGGACCTTCCTGAATTCACATCAATGGCGGTAAGGGCCTCTGTCTTGTCAAACACCACATACCCTTTAGAGGGGAGATAGAGATAGCGTTCGTTAATCTTCGCGATTTGTTCCTCAATGCCATGTTTTAAGAAAAGGGGCTTTTTTTCTTTGTAATGCTTTACATTTATTCTGCGCCAGGGAAGGGTCTTCCTTAAGAAATCCTTTACATTCTTAAGTGCGTCTTCGTCATCCACAAGGACTTCCGTCACCTCGGACGTGAGATAATCCCTCACAGTCCTTACTGCGATATCCTGCTCCCTGTAAATGAGCGCAGGGGCCGCGACTTTTTTCCCTTCACTTTCTATCTTGTGCCAAAGTTTGGTGAGATACTTCAAATCAGCGGACAATTCCTGTTTGCTCCTGTCAATGCCCGCTGTCCTGAGAATGAAACCCATATTCTCGGGCGGCTTCAAAGCGGTGAAGAGTTCCTTGAGACGGTCCCTGTCTTCCTGTGATTCAATCTTTCTCGACACGCCGACCCTTTCCTGGCCCGGCATCATCACGATATATCTTCCGGCAAGGGAAAGATATGTGGTCAGACTCGCACCCTTTGTGTCTCTCTCGTCCTTTTCCACCTGGACAATAAGCTCCTGGCCCTTTGATAAGACCTCCTGCACCCTTATCCTTTTCCCTTCTTCCCTGTGCTGAAAATACCGGGGCATCACCTCCCGGATCTGGAGAAATCCGTCCTTCCTGGAACCGAAATCCACAAAGACCGCCTGGATTGCGGGCTCTATTCTCGTGATAACTCCCTTATAGATATTTCCCTTCAGGTGTTCCTTTGATGCCACCTCCACGTAGAAGTCAACAAGGGTATCCCCCTCCACAATGGCCACCCGCTTCTCTTCAGGCTGGACTGCATTGATCAATATCTTTTTTTTCATTTTTCTCCTTGGTCAAATTGTTCTCTCACTTTCGTGTCCACGGGTACCCCCTCATAGCCGGCACCTGATTCCTTATGCATTAAATAGAGCGCATCGCTCAACAGAAGGTCCGGATATCTGACCGTCGCCTCAATCACCTCTGCGAGGGGATAATCCACATAATGCTCTCCCGGGTATACAATGCGCATAAACCTTCTTTTCAGCAGATAACAACGTTTCGTATGGCCGTCCTTATCATGGATAGGAATAATCACATGTTCCAGATCCTCCTCCAAGCCATACCGCTTGATTAATTCATTGACCTCTTCCACGTTCTCTGCGCCAAAAGCCATGCCAAAAGTATAGTCAATTCTACAGGATAAGGGTGCTCTTGTAAAGAAACAGGCTTCATGGCAAGGGGAAGGCAAAGAGGCCCAAAAATCAAAATCTCAGGGTTGCTTTACATCTCTTCGGCTTCAGCAAAAGGTCAAGGGCATCCACAGGAGAACTAACCAGGATATCAGCCGACGTGATAGCTTCTATTGCACATCCTTCTTCAAGGCAGACAGCAACGCCGATCTTCGCGGCCCTAAGCATGCTTCTGTCATTCTTTCCGTTTCCCAGTGCCATGACCCTTTCCGCACCCAGCGTGTTCAAATATTTCTCTTTCTGGATATCATGGCGTTTTCCTTCAAGGATACTGATCTCGCACCTGACTCCCCTCAGTGCAACCCTCACCTTCCCGAATGTATCTGCAGTCAAAATGTGAATCTTCAGGAATTCCGCTATTTTGTTTAACCTGTCCTTCACTCCGGGTAAAAGTCTCCCGTCCACAGACAGGGTTCCTGTAAAGTCCGAGACAAGATGTTCCAGGCTCACAGGACCAAACCCGGGTATGTCAAGTGTAAACATGCTCACACCCCCTGTCATCGAATATTCTGTTGTCTACTTTAAAAGTATGTCCACACTTTTTGCAATATCCCATGAAACCTTCCAGGCAGGACAGAGCCTTCATTTACCACTCCCATTCCTTCAGATGTTAGAATTTCACCCTCTATTATGATAATATGACCATGAGGAATTCCGATGAACAAAATGAATAGAATACTGATCGTGGATGATGATGAGCTTATGAGAAACACCCTGCGGGATATCCTGGAAGCGAACGGATACCCCGTGATGGTGGCATCCGGCGGAAGGCAAGCTGTGGAGCTTTTCAGAAAAGAGCCTCCCTCAGCAACCCTCCTTGACCTGAGAATGCCTGAGATGGACGGCATCCAGACCATGCAGGAACTGAAAAAACTTGATCCCGATGTCCCGATTATTTTTGTGACCGCCCACGCTGAAATCCCCGCTGCCGTGGATGCCATCAAGCGCGGGGCATACGATTTCATCGTAAAACCCCCCCAATACGACAGGCTCATGTTCACTCTGGAGAGGGCGATCGAAAAACTGCGTCTTACCAAGGAGATAAAAAGACTCAACACCGCAGTGGACACATCCCTCGAGTCAACCCTGGGCAGGAGTCAGGGAATGGCAAGGATCATCGAACAGATCCGCCAGGTTGCAAAAAGTGATTTTTCTGTAGTGCTCCAGGGGGAGACCGGCACTGGAAAGTCCATCGTTGCCAGGACCATACATGACTTAAGCGAACGGGCAAAGAGGCCGTTTGTGAGGGTAGACATGGGCGTCATACCTGAACCCCTTGCGGAAAGCGAGCTTTTCGGATATGAAAGGGGGGCCTTCACAGGCGCAGAAAGGAAGAAAAAGGGCTTCTTCGAGGTTGCCCACGGCGGTACGATCTTCATAGATGAAATGGAGAATATGCCCCCCTATGTCCAGAGCAAGTTGTTAAGTGTGGTTGAAGAGAAGAGGATCTACCCCCTGGGTGATACTACCCCACTACCCATTGAGATACGTATTATCGCCGCCTCCAATAAGAACATCAAACAGAGCGTCTTGGAGGGAACCTTCAGGGAAGACCTCTTCTTCCGTCTTAGTGAATTCATGATCACCATTCCCCCTTTAAGAGACCGGACTGACGACATCCCTTTCCTTGCGGAACGCTTTTTGAGAGAGGCATCAGCAGAGTTGCACAAGAAGGTTGAAGACCTCTCTGAAGATATGCTGAATCTTTTGATCAGGTATCCATGGCCCGGAAATATACGGGAATTAAAAAATGTCATCAGGAGGGCTGTCCTTCTCTCTGAAGAGGGAGCGATCATGCCGGAACATATTGAGTTCCTCATCGAAGACGAATCCATGGACCACGGACCAAAGCCTCTTATGCCATTAAAAGAACTCTCTGCCATGGTATTAATGGACGTAGAGAAGAAGGCAATCAAACAGGCATTGGAACATTCGCAGGGAAACAAGACAAAGGCTGCGTCTATCCTTCAGGTAGACTACAAGACCCTTCTCACAAAGATTAAGCAATATAACATTCACTGAGTATGGAGGGTGCTCCATAGTTAGGGAAACCTTTCCATAATTCCTCTTTCACCCATTTCCCTCATCTTCCTTTAAATTCAACTAGTTCCACATATCATTGCATTGGCACATTCTTTGTTATGCAGTAAATGATGTTTCACGGCGCCAGGAATGAAGGCAGCGTTATGGGAATGAAAACGGTCTTAATAGTGGATAAGTCCACTGCAATGAGACAGTTGCTCTCTTTTGCATTAAAGGATGCCGGGTACTGGGTAGTCAGTGCTGCCAGCAGGGAAGATGCCGTGGATACCCTGGACGGTACTAGAATAGAGATGGTAATCAGCGGGCTCAATGAAAACAAGGAGGAAATGGCTTTCATAAGGGAGGTCCGCAGCAAGGCGGAGTACAGGTTAACCCCCATAGTCATCCTTACCGCTGATTCACGGGAAAGGAGAAGCCACCGAGCAACCAAAATCGGTGCGAGCGCCTTTATTATGAAACCCTTTACTCCGAAACAGCTGGTCGATGTGGTCAGACAATTTTCTCGCTCAAGCTTCTGACATGGAGAAAGAAGAATACATGGAGGTACAGATGCTTTGTAATGCCTTCGTGAACGAGGTCGTTACCCAAATTACCGACATAAGAGAACAATACTTACAAATGGAGAGGCCCCCTTATGAGAAGGAACTGCTTGACACTGTCTTCAAGGCTGCGGAGACTATGAAAAAACCGGAGACTTTTTCCCTCCTGACACAATTTCTCATTTTATTCATGCAGCCGAAACGGTTCTTGACCTTATGCTCAGGGAAAGACTCACCCTTCACGAACCAACCATCACTCTCCTTCTTGATACGGCCAGCCTCATCAAGAATGCCATGGGCCGTCTGCCTTCCGCAGCTATCCCCTGACCCCCGCTGAAGAAGCTGTTTTACTCTCGCCCGTGTTCCGCTCCCTGCACACTCATTCTTTTGTTATCCTTGACTTAGTAGAATTTTAACCATTATACTTTTTACGTTTTGGAAGAACTCAACGAACAGATAGAACAGAGACACAAGACCCTTGAAGAGCTCAGGAAAGCGGGGATAGAGCCTTTCGGAGGACCGTATGAGGTGACTCATTATGCCTCCGATATCATGGAGAGATACAGAGAAACCCCGAAAGAGATCCTGGATGCCACCCCTGTCACTGCCACAGTCGCGGGCAGGATCGTGGCAATGCGGGACTTCGGGAAGGCGTCCTTTGCGCACATACAAGACTCCTCTGCAAAGATACAGGTCTACTTCAGAAAAGATATTCTTGGTGAGAAATACGGCATCGTAAAAAAGCTCGATATCGGAGACATTGTGGGTATCACAGGCAAGCTTTTCAGGACAAGGACCAATGAACTCACCCTTGAGGTGGATGATTTCACGCTCCTCACCAAGTCGCTGAGACCCCTTCCCGAAAAATGGCATGGCCTCAAGGATATCGAGACCAGGTACAGGCAGCGATACGTGGATCTGATTGTAAACCCCGAGGCCCGCAAGGCATTCGAAAAGAGAAGGATCATCATAAGGGCTATGAGGGATTTTTTCGATTCGAGGGGGTTTGTTGAAGTTGAAACACCTATGATGCACCAGATTCCTGGAGGCGCAACCGCCAGGCCTTTTAAGACTCACCATAATGCCCTCGGCATCGATTTGTACCTCAGGATTGCGCCTGAGCTTTACCTGAAAAGACTCCTTGTCGGGGGATACGAGCGCGTCTATGAAATCAACAAGAATTTCAGAAATGAGGGAATATCCACAAAGCATAACCCGGAATTTACCATGCTGGAATTCTATATGGCATACAAGGATTACTTTTTTCTTATGGCGTTCACAGAAGAACTTATGACCGCCATTGCAATGAAGGCAACAGGCTCCCTGGAAGTCCAGTATGGCGACACACTTATAAACCTGACGCCGCCATGGCCGAGAATTCCCATGTATGAAGCGATGAAATCCCGCGGGGTGCCTGAGGAGATATTCTCCGACGCAGGATACGCAAAGGAATGGGCAAGGAAAGAGGGGCTTGACATAGAGACCGGGGCTTCCCATGGAAAGATCATTGATGAGATATTCAAGGAGAAGGTGGAACCTGAACTCGTTCAGCCCACGTTTATCATCGACTATCCCGTGGAACTTTCCCCCCTCGCCAAAAAGAAGAAGGACCAGCCCAAGCTTGTCGAGAGGTTTGAGCTCTTCATCGCATCCCGCGAGATCGCCAATGCCTTCTCAGAACTCAATGACCCCATGGACCAGCGGGAACGGTTCTTCAGGCAGGTTGAGGCCAGGCAACAGGGTGATGAGGAAGCGCAATGGATGGATGAGGACTTTGTGCGGGCGCTGGAGTACGGTATGCCCCCTGCGGCAGGAGAAGGGATCGGTATCGACAGGCTTACCATGCTCCTCACCAATTCTCTCTCCATCAGGGACGTCATACTCTTTCCACAGCTCAAGCCTGAGCAATAGGACATGCAAAATTTGACAGCAGGAATTTTCAATTGCCCGATACTCGCATCTTTTATTCCGGATGCTGGATTCTGAACGTCCATGGTCCTTCCCTACCAAATATTCGTTGCCCTGAGATATCTCAAGTCCAAAAAAAAACATAAGGGCGTTTCCTTCAATACCGCCATCTCCATTGGGGGTGTCGCACTGGGGGTAATGGCTCTTCTTGTGGTGCTTGCTGTCATGAGCGGATTTCACGAAGACCTCCAGAAAAAGATTCTTGGGGTAAATGCCCATCTTGTCGTACTCAATTTCAGAGGCACCCTGGACAATTATGAGACGGTCATCGACAAGATAAAGGCCGAAAAGGAAGTTATCTCCGCTTCCCCGTTCGTCCTCGGTCAGGTCATGGTCTCCTTCGGCCCTAAGGGACAGGGGGTATACCTCAGGGGTGTAGATCCTGCATTGGAGGAAAAAACTACCGATATCGCCAAACATATGAAAGAGGGAACTATTAAGGATCTGGATACACAGGGCGGGCTGCCTGGGATCATCCTCGGCAGGGAACTTGCCCTGAGACTGGGTGTGGTGAGAAGCGATACCATCACTATCCTTTCTCCGACAGGAGAAATCGGGCCCCTGGGCATGCTCCCAAAGGTCAAGTCATTCAGGGTGGTGGGAATATTTGAAGTGGGAATGTTTGAGTACGATTCCAATCTTGTGGTGACCGGCTTGAAACCTGCCCAGGAATTCTTCGGCCTGAAGGGAGACGTCACAGGGTTAGAGGTAAGGATATCCGATATTTATAAGGCAGGGGACGTGAGGGGGAGAGTTCAGAAAGTCCTCGGGTCTCCCTACCATGTGAGGGATTGGATGCAGATGAACAAAAACCTCTTCTCTGCTCTAAAACTCGAAAAATTCGCCATGTTTGTCATTCTGATACTCATCATACTTGTTGCCTCATTCAACATTGTGAGTACCCTTATCATGAATGTGATAGAAAAACAGAGAGAGATCGCGATCCTAAAGACAATGGGTGCAACAAACCAGGGAATAATGGCCATCTTCGTATTCCAGGGATTCATTATCGGCCTTATAGGAACAGCCATTGGGCTCACGGGGGGATACACCCTCTCGTACATCCTCAACACGTACGAGATCATCAAGTTGCCCCCCGATATCTACTATCTCAGCCATCTTCCGGTGAAAATGAAACTTTCGGATTTTGTCTCTGTGTCGGTCTCAGCGATTCTCATCAGCTTCCTCTCCACCATCTATCCTGCATGGCAGGCGGCAAAGCTCAATCCCGTTGAGCCCCTGAGGTACGAATAAAGTATCATTGATGGCTGAGCATCTTAACCCTTCACCGTAAGATACCCTGAAAAAAGAATTATACCGCCTCCGATTACCGTCTTGTACGTTACTCCCTCACCCAAAAAGAGCACTCCCAGAAGAATTGCGCAGACAGGTTCCAGATAGCCGAGTATCGCGGCCCTGTTCGCTGTTACCACTTTGAATCCCCTGAAATAGAGCACCGGGGCTATGGTCGAATGGACTATCCCCATAACCGCATAGGCCCAGAGAAAAGAACCAGAAGATGCACCCCTTGCTGCGAAAGGAAGGAGAATGCCAGCGATCGTGAGATTCTGGAAGAATGTCATGACAAGGGGGTGATAGGAAGGGGACAACACCCTGAAGAGAATCACGAGTACTGCGTAGCAGAATCCAGAGAAGAGCCCCGCCAGTATTCCTCCTGTAGTCCTATCTCCTTCAATGATAAGGGAGAAGAATCGTTGGGGAGAGACATCCAGCATGATCCACAGGCCAAGTGTGGCAGCTGCAACAGCACCAAAAACCCTTATGGTCAGCCGCTCCTTGAGAAAAATGGGCGCGAGGAACGCCACAAGCACCGGTGCGGTATAATGGGTTAATACGGCACTCGCCACTGTTGTGTTTTGGTACGCGTAATAAAAGGAGAATGAGTTGGCGAGGCTTATGGGTCCAATAATGAGAAGGGGGGAAAGCTCCCTTCCCCTTGGTATCTCCTTCCGGTACCGTTGCTGCAAGAACATAAGACCTATGAGACACGAGGACACAAGACAGGAGAAAAATATAAGGAGATGAACCGGAGCTCCTGAAAGACGGATAACAATGCCAAGGGAGCTCCAGAGAAAGATAGCAGAGAGGATATAATACATGTCTATCCGCTGAGGTCAACTCCCTCCATCTGGCTCAAGACATAGTCTCTTATTGCTTTGTGAGAGGGCATATCCAGAAGAGGGTTTCCTCTATCCAGAACCGGGACGAGTATGTCATGAGCAATTCCCCCACACCGGCAGACAGGAGGAGTATCCTTCAAAGGAACAATACTTCTATTACCGCAGGAGGGACATCTGAGGACACGCTTGCTCCCGGACCACTTTCCCCGCTTTGCAAGCGGCTTACCCTCGATTTCCATAATGTCCATGGCGTAATCGACCACAGGTGCATTGCTGATGGATGTACCGATGCCATATCCGTCAACCACGGGGTTAAGAACACCGATATCTTCCTCTTTTATCCCACCACTCACATAGAATCGTACATGTCCGTATCCCCTCATATCAAGTTCCCACCTGCACTCTTCCAAGATCCTGAAGAAGTTGCCCCGCCTCGATCCAGGCGTATCGAACCTTACGGCAAAAAGCTTCTCGCCGAGGGCTTCAGCCACATTCAGAACCTCAAACTTTTCATCAAGAAAGGTATCAATCAATGCAACCCTTTTTAGTTTCGGTTCCAATACCTCATCGTATGCTTTTATCGCTTCAACAGTAGACCCCATGCAGAGGATCAATGCATGGGGCATGGTACCCATGGGGTCTTCTCCGATGACCTCCCCCGATTTTACCACTGATACACCGTCACACCCGCCGATATAGGCGTTCCTCTCGATCATGGGTGCAAGGATGGGGTGCATTCTCCTGGCACCAAAGCTGATCACTACCCTCTCCCCTGCCCGTTTCTTGAAGCGAGCCGCCTTTGTCGCAACCCCCGAAGCCTGGCATATCAGACCAAGGAGAGCAGTCTCGTACACACAGAAGTCCTGATACCTCCCTTCTATTTCCATAACCGGCTCATAAGGATAAAAGACCGTACCCTCCCTCATCGCTCTCACTTTCACGGAGAGACGTTTCATGAGTGCCATAGCCTCCTCAAGTCCGGCAAAGACCGCCCATCTCCAGTCATCGGGAAGACTCTTGGCGATGAATTCCGCCTTCACCACGGGGTTTATTCCCTTTGCCCTCAATATGGCAAGGGTTCTTTCGAAATACACATCGGTAATCCTGCCATCAAGGATATCCTGCGGATCCGCCGCATGAAACATATTTCTCTCCCTTCTCATAAGGTGTTT
>DATKOU010000210.1:0-9273 GCA_035524455.1 Thermodesulfovibrionales bacterium
CAGAGTAATATCAAAAAAGGTCCGTGATATCCAAATTTGAACGGAAACAGTTTTTATGGTAGAACTTAAGTAAAATTGAGTTCGGAGAAACTTCCATGAAAAGCAAAAGAATCTCTGGCAAACATGCCCCGGTATTAGGGGCATTGGAAATCCTTAAGTATGTAGGGCCGGGATTTCTTGTCACTGTGGGATTTATTGATCCAGGGAATTGGGCATCCAATATGGCCGCAGGGTCAAGTTACGGGTACTCCCTCCTCTGGATAGTCACCCTCTCCACCTTCATGCTTATCATTCTGCAGCATAACGCTGCCCATCTGGGAATTGCCACAGGACTCTGTCTTTCGGAGGCCTCCACACATTTTTTCAAGCGATGGATTAGTAAAGTCTTTCTCCTCACCGCTGTCTTTGCCTCCATATCCACTGCAGTAGCAGAACTCCTGGGAGCAGCCATAGGTCTCCAAATGCTCTTCAGGATACCCATCACCGCAGGAGCAACCCTTTCAGCTCTTTTCAGCATGTACATGCTTTTTTCCAGGAGTTACAAAAAATTGGAAAAATGGATCATCGTTTTTGTGTCTCTCATAGGCATTTCATTCCTGTTCGAACTCAGTATGGTAAGGGTAGAGTGGACCGAGGCTCTCAAGGGCTGGATCACTCCCTCTTTGCCTTCCGGTTCTCTCCCTGTTGTGATGAGCGTGTTGGGTGCGGTCGTGATGCCCCACAACATTTTCCTCCATTCCGAGATTATTCAAAGCAGGCAGTGGAATCTTGAGGGCGAACACGTAATAAGAAAACAGTTGAGATTGGAATTCATGGATACTCTTTTTGCGATGATTGTGGGATGGGCAATAAACAGTGCCATGATCCTTATGGCTGCTTCCGTCTTCTTCGGTACCAGTACCGTAACAGACCTGCCCCAAGCGCAAGCAACCTTGCGGCCGTTGTTGGGAAATGCTGCTGCCTCTATTTTTGCTGTTGCCCTCCTTCTTTCCGGTTTTTCCTCCTCCGTCACTGCCGCAATGGCCGGAGGGAGCATATTTGCAGGCATATTCCGTGAGCCTTTTGACCCGTCTGACAGCCACTCCCGAACAGGCGTTATAATCACTATTCTGGGCGCCCTTTTCCTCATAGCTTTTCTCAAGAACCCGTTCCAGGGAATCCTCTGGAGCCAGATTATTTTGAGTATCCAGCTTCCATGGACCATTCTGGCCCTTATTGTCCTCACTTCCTCTTCCAGGGTTATGGGAGGATTTGCGAACCCCGTATCCCATAAGATTCTGCTCTGGACGACTGCTCTGGTTGTTTCCCTCCTCAATGTTATGCTCCTTATTGACTTAATGTGAAGGGTTACGTTCTCTCCCTGTCTGTATTGCAAGTTCAAAGTATTTTGCTAAAATTGTTGTGAGAGGATTTTTTTGAATACATCATAACAAGAAAGGAGGTGAAACAGAATGAAGCTACTCAAGATAATCGTACTCTGTATGGTAGCGCTCGGGCTGGTCTTCTCCAGCGCCTTGGCCATGCAGCATACCCCTGAAGAAAGGGGAAAAACTCTCTTCAACGATCCAAAGGCATTCGGGGGCCAGACAGCGTGCAGTTCATGCCATCCTGATGGCAAGGGCCTGGAAAAGGCCGGCGCAAAAAAGGATTGGACAACACCTGCGGGAAAAACCAAGACCCTGGAAGAGGCGATCAATCTCTGCATTGTCAATGCCAACAAAGGAAAGGCCCTTGATGTAAAATCAGACCAGATGAAGGATATGGTTGCGTATATCAAGTCCCTGGGAAAGAAGGAAGCGCCGAAGAAACCAAAAGCCGGAGGTTATTAACAAGATGAGGGGAGAGAGGCTCTTTTTTGCTCTCCCCATTTTATTGATGAACATGTCTGTTCATTTTTCAAAGTATCTGCGACGAAAGCCAATGAAGAAGATACTGTGTGGCTTACCCTTGCTTCTGCCCGTACTTGAGTTTCCTAATCCATTATGAGGAGGTAACACAATGCCCCGGGATATTCCGGTAGGAAACGGCAACTTCCTTATCACCTTTGATCAGGATTATTGCCTCAGGGATATTTATTATCCCTATGTGGGACAGGAAAATCATACCGGTGGCCACAAATTCAGGTTTGGCCTCTGGGTTGAGGGAAACTTCTCATGGATAAACAGCAGGGAATGGAGGCTCACTCAGGAATATGCCAAGGAGAGCCTCCTGACCCATGTTACCGCGAGACACGAGCAAATGGCTGTACAGCTCCACTGTAACGACATGGTCGACTTTAAAGAAAATATTTATATTAAGGCCATACTCCTGAAGAACTTCTCCGACAAGGAAAGGCTCTTCCGTCTCTTCTTCCACCACGATTACCACATCCTCGAATCAGCCGCAGGTGATACCGCCTACTATGATCCTGATGAAAAGGCGATCATTCACTACAAGGGTAACCGTTATTTTCTTATGAGCGGAATTCGGGACAATCTTCAGGGAATAGACCAGTATGCCACAGGTGTAAAAGAATTCCACGGGCTGGAAGGCACGTGGAAGGATGCAGAGGACGGAACGCTCCAGGGCGATCCTATATCCCAGGGTTCTGTTGATTCCGTGCTGTCCTTCTCGGTTGACGTAAAGCCCGGAGAAGACAAGACACTGTACTATTGGATTACTGTAGGCAAAAATTATGCGGAAGTGAGTAACCTGAACCGGATGCTTATCAAGCAAGGTCCGGAATATTTCATGCGGCGAACTGAGGGTTACTGGAGGGCATGGATCAACAAGGAGGAACTCGATCTTTCCTCTCTCCCCCAAAAGATACAGGAAGTGTACAAGCTCAGCCTGCTCGTCATCAGGACAAACATAGACAATCATGGCGCCATACTTGCAGCCAATGATTCAGACATTCAACATTTCGCAAGAGACACCTACAGCTATATGTGGCCAAGGGACGGCGCCTTTACCGCCTATGCGCTGGATATGGCGGGCCATTTCGGGATCACCCGAAGATTTTTTGAGTTTTGCCTGGACATTATAAGTGAGGGAAAGGAATCCGGCGGCTTTTTCCTTCATAAATACAATCCTGATGGTTGTCTCGGCAGTTCATGGCATCCCTGGGTACACGGGGGCGAAAGAGTTCTTCCCATCCAGGAAGACGGGACAGGGCTTGTGCTTTGGGCTTCATGGTTTCATCTCAACAGGTATCGGGACATAGAATTTGCAGTCAATCTGTATGAGAATCTTGTGATTCAGTGCGCGGATTTTCTTGTTTCCTACAGAGACAATAAGACCGGACTACCGCTCCCCTCTTATGACCTTTGGGAAGAGAAGAGGGGGGTACACACCTTCACCGTTTCCGCTGTATACGGGGGAATAAGGGCAGCAGAGCAATTTGCAAACTTCTTTGGAGACACGGAGAGGGCTATGGCGTATAGAATCGCGGCAGAGGCAATAAAGGAAGCAATGGGTAAGTATCTCTACAGTCAAGAGCACAAGAGATTCCTCAAGACCCTTGTGTTCCATAAGGATGGCTCTCTTGAACCCGATGTCACTATCGATGCGAGTCTTTATGCTCCGTTCTACTTTGGGGTATTTGCTCCAAGGGATGAAAGGGTTGTGAATACCATGAATGCCGTCAGGGACCGTCTCTGGATAAAGACCGATGTAGGGGGCATTGCGAGATATGAAGGAGACAAGTATCACAGGGTGACTGACAATATCAGGGATATCCCCGGAAATCCCTGGTTTATATGCACGCTTTGGCTTGCTCAATGGCACATTGCCAAGGCGGAGACCCTCGAAGAACTTAAGGAAGCGCTGTACCTTATCGATTGGGTGTGCCAGAGAGGACTTCCTTCTTCTGTCCTTGCCGAACAGGTACATCCTTTCACCAATCAGCCTCTCTCTGTCTCTCCTCTCACATGGAGCCATGCAGCGCTGGTAACAACAATTGTGGAATACCTTGATAAATTCAAGAGATTAAGCCTTTGCACTCATTGCGGGAAACCGCTGTCCGCCCACGACAATACCTAGGTAAACGATGAGGAGGTCTTTAAGGAATGAGAAAACTAGCTACGTGAGTCGAGGAAGATATTCTCTTTCCTCCAAATACCTGTCTTTAGTTATGTTGCGCCCCGCTGACATGTCAATGCGTCCTGGATCTCCCGAGTAAAGACAAGTTCTACTTGACAAACGAAACAGAGCTGTTATCCTATAGATGAAACCTATTAGTTTTCTAAAAGTTATTGCTTACAAGGATGGCAATGCATAATCCCTCTAGGAGGAAAGGAGGTGGGACAGGATGAAAAAGACATTGAGCAAAAAGGCACTTGTGAAGGAGGCTGCCTTCTGGTCTGACTTCAGAAAGGCAATCAAAGAGAATCCTGGCAAGATATGCCACAAGTGAAAGAGCTGAAAGAGCTAATGTTGCTGGTCAAGCAACAAGACGGTCGATAAGCAGATACGGTGATGGTGAGATGAAAGCTTTCCGCCCTATCTGCTTATTTTTTTGTCCTGGTGGTATACTTTAGTTATGTCAGTGACACAGCAACAAGATTTTTTTGTCCAGTTACACCTCACCGAGAGATGCAACCTCAGATGCAGGCACTGCTATCAGTCGGGCACAAGGAACCAGGAGCTTTCCCTTGCAGAGATTCGACATGTTGCAGTTGAAGTATCTGAGATGCTTGACACATGGACGGACGCCTATGATGTTCCTTTTTCACCCAGTTTTAATATTACCGGTGGTGAGCCTTTTCTACGACAGGATATTTTCGAAATCCTTCAGGAAGTGGGTGACAGGGGATTTGAGCTTTACCTCCTCACCAACGGCATCCTTATCGATAAAACAAAAGCCCAAAGGCTCGCTGAACTGGGCTTAAAAGGCGTGCAGGTAAGCATTGAAGGACCTGAGAGGATTCATGAGGAAATAAGGGGGGGAGGGAGTTTTTCGTCTTCCCTCAAAGGAGTGCGGCATCTCCTCGATACGGGATTGACGGTCACCCTGAATGTCACCCTTTCTGATATCAATGCAGATTATTTTATGGATATGGTGAGACTCTCATCTTCCCTTGGCGTCCAGAAACTTGGATTCTCTAGGCTTGTACCTTCAGGGAGGGGTTCGGGACTACTAAATAACATGCTCAATAAAGACAAAGTAAGTGCACTCTACCGTTCAATTGGTTCTCTTAACCCTAAAGGGCTTCAGGTCATTACAGGAGACCCTGTCGCATCCCAGATGTCAGACGATGATAAGGACGATTCAGGCTCCTTTCCCACAGGCGGGTGTGCTGCAGGCATATCGGGATTGACGATACTTCCTGACGGGACCGTCACCCCTTGCAGAAGGTTACCTATTTCGATCGGAAATGTGAGAAAGGATGCGTTAAGGGAGATTTGGGCAACGTCGCCAGTGTTGGAGTCATTGAGGAATAAACACAGCTATAAAGGCAAATGCGGGAACTGCCACCGCTGGGCCTTCTGCAGAGGATGCAGGGCAATCGCATATGCATACTCCCAATCGAAAGGCGAGAATGATTTTCTTGATGAAGATCCCCAGTGCTTTATCGATGAATAACAGTGCCTATAAGGTTTTTTCCAGGCTCTAAGCAACATCGTGCCGGCATTGCCTGCGGCATAGTACCTTAGAGCCTCCTTTGATACGCTCCCAGTCCTGATATTGAATATGCGGGCTTGACATTCCGCCTGTCTAGTATAAACTAACATAAGACGTATATCTCCTGTTTTCACAATGAGGTGAACTCTGCCGATTATAGGGAACTGAAGGAGGCTTAATTCTGTAGCATAGTGGAAATGCTTATCATTTCCTCTGGCTGCATAATCCCCAGATACTAAAAAGAAGGAGGAAAAACAGATGTCGTACACAGCAAAGGATTATTCCAAACTCATCGGGATGCAAGGGTTCAGTGAAACGCTCCTCAAGAACCACTTTACCCTGTATCAGGGTTATGTGACAAACACAAACAAGGTAATGGATGCCCTCGCGCAGATGTTAAAGGAAGGAAAGACTGCCACCCCTGAATTTGCCGAACTCAAGAGAAGGCTAGGCTGGGAATTTAACGGCATGAGGCTTCACGAATACTATTTTGAGAATCTTGGCGGGAAGGGAGAGTTCCCTAAAGGGGGAAAGCTTGAAAGAAAGCTTTCAGAGGATTTTGGAAACTACGAGACATGGGAAAAAGACTTTAAAGGAACAGGCTCCATGAGAGGTATAGGCTGGTGTGCTCTCTATCAGGATACGACCAACGGAAAGCTCATGAACTTCTGGATCAATGAACATGACGTTTCACATCCTGCAGGATCCAATCCCCTTATGATAATGGACGTATTTGAGCATGCCTTCATGATTGACTACGGACTCAAGAGAGCTGATTACATAGAGGCTTTCTTTAAGAACATTGACTGGAAGTCTGTGGAATCTCGGCTCAAGTGATTGAATACCATAATCTTGCCATGAAAACCCTGGGAGAAAAGGAGGAACAGGAATGTTCAAGGTAAAGACCTTTGGTATGGAGATTCGTCCACTCAAAGCGATGCATGAGCTTGCAGCTCTTGATGATATGGTCAACAAGTTTTTCGTTGAACATAATATCAAGCAGGTAGTCACTGTTTCTGATGTTGCAACAACAGACGACACTGGCGAGACGATAGGCATTATAAGGGTTGTGAGTTACGAGGTGTAGCAGCCTTTTCACGGCTGTCCGCCTCAGTGGCATGTCTCTGCCTTGAGCCAGTCAATCCCTCCATTGCGTGGGTCGTCACTGAAGGATCGCGCACTCCTTTGCGAAGAACCGGATGGAGGCACGACCTTTTCCGACTCCCTGAGGGAGATGGCAAGAAGGATGAGATCCCTCTGGGAGAGCTTTTAGTGAGGGCAATAGAAATTAGTTGCAGAGTAGGGGGGTAAGACCACGAGGTTTTCCAGAAGCCCAGAGGCGAAGAAACAACAGAAAAGGAGGTTCTTTTGTATGAGAGTATTGATTATAAGCGCAGATAGCTTTGAGGATACGGAGCTCCTCGTCCCCTATTATAGGGTAAGGGAAGAGGGCATTGATGTGCATGTGGCTTCCATGACAAAAACGAAGATAAAGGGCAAACACGGATACGAGGTGGAGGTTGACAGGACATTAAAGGAAATAAATCCTGAGTACTACAACCTTCTCCTTCTTCCCGGAGGAAAGGCCCCTGAGGCCATAAGAAAGGAGAAGGATGCGATCGAGATCGCAAGGCATTTCTTTCATCAAAAAAAGCCTGTTTCTGCTATATGCCACGGGCCCCAAATTTTAATAACAGCGGGCCTCCTGAGGGGCAGACATGCGACATGCTATAAGTCTGTTGCTCAGGAACTGAGGGATTCCGGAGCAATATACGAAGACAAAGAGGTGGTTGTGGACGGCAACCTAGTGACTTCCAGGCAGCCCTCCGATTTGCCGGCCTTTCTCAGAGAGACTATAAGAATGCTCAAGCAGTAATAGCCTACCAGCCAGTGCAGATAAACAGGGTAGTTGCCTAGACAAGGCAATCAAGACATCCTAGGATCCGCTACCTTGTACGTTAATTCTATGGATTTAATTTTACATAATATATCTTATCAGACATTCAATATAAACAGGTGGTGTTAGCAAATTGTTATTAAACCGGTTCAAAACATACCCACTCCTTACGGCTTCAAGGCCCTTTACGTCTTTGAGCAGGATTTAGGCAGAAAGGAAATTGATAATTTACAATGAGTTAGGAGGTTCCAATGGGATGTCCTATCAGCATGCCATCTCTTGCCTCATCTACCCTTACGTAGACAACATCCTTCAGCCTTGGGCTATCCAAATAGGCCCTCGCCTTTAGGTAGTTTCCGGTTGTGCCGACGGATGCACCATCACTGTCCGTCTCCTCTATAAGGAGATCTAGGGCTCTTCCAACCTGCTGATTCATGTATTCCCCTTTTTTTCTTTTGCCAAGTGATCTGAGAATCTCGCATCTTTGCTTCTTAATAACGTCACTAACACGGGGTTTCATCTCAAAGGCCTTAGTCCCCTTTCGTGGCGAAAATGGAAAAACATGAATATAGGAGATGGGAGCATCCTCAATAAAACTTTTCGTATTCGTAAATTCAATTTCGCCCTCGCCAGGGAAGCCCACAATAATGTCAGTACCGATTGAAATTTCAGGGATTTTTTGAAATATTGAATTAAGTCTATCTTTAAATTGCGAGATACAGTAATTCCTGTTCATCAATCTGAGTATTCTATTGTCCCCACTTTGAAGCGGAATATGAAGGTGCTTACAGACTCTTTCTTCCTGGATCAGTTCCACAAGCTCGTCATCTATTTCATTGACCTCGAGCGAGCTGAGCCTTATTCTTTTTACACTCGTTTTCAGCAAAATTGTTTTTAACAAAATAGCAAGTGACACTTTAGGTCTTATATCATAACCATATGTTCCTAAATGTATCCCAGTTACAACAGTTTCATTGTAAAACTCCGCTGCAGAATTTATCTCCTCAATTACCTCATTTATTCCCCTGCTTCTTGATCTGCCTCTGGCACTAGGGATAACACAATAACTGCACGCATTATTGCACCCGTCCTGAACCTTTACAAAGTGCCTGCTTTTGACGTTTTGAATTATCTTGAAATCTTTACATGATGTAATATTAGATAACTTATTAGTAATAAATTCTTTTTTGTTATTAGCAACTACCATGGCTACTCCATCCATAGATCTCACCGCCTCTTCATTAAGTTCTGAATAGCAGCCAGTAACGATGACCTTAGAACCGGCCTTGGCTGCCCTTCTTATTAGTTGCCTTGACTGATAGTCACTTTTGGAAGTAACTGAGCAGGTGTTGATTATGCAAAAGTCTGGATTACCATCAAGGTCTACGACACAACAGCCATGCGCCACAAGCCCAGCTGCTATCTGTGAGCTTTCTGCCTGGTTGACCTTGCACCCCAGTGTCAATAATGAGACCTTCACAAAGCCTCTCCGTCAAGGGAGTGCTTTCTAACCCTGAGAATTTTGACATCGACCACCTCGCCCCTGGAAAGACCTTCCCCTTTGAAATTGACTATTTTATTAGACCTGCTCCTTCCCGTAAGCATATCTTTGTCTGCGTCACCAGGTCCTTCGACAAGCACCTCCTGAATTGAGTTCTCCAGTCTTTTATTTAACTTTAGAGTAATGGAATCTTGGACTCGAAGTATTTCCGTAAGCCTGGCGGATTTCACATTATCGTCCACCTGGCAACCCATTGTAGCAGCCTTTGTTCCC
>DATKOU010000211.1:0-16339 GCA_035524455.1 Thermodesulfovibrionales bacterium
GTTGTGTTGTCAGGCCTGACGATGTTAAGCACGAAGGTCTGCTTTACATTCGAGATGGCCTTCTTGGTATCTGCATGATCCGCAGTTTTCGCAGGCTTGTGCTCCTTCATAGGGCAGTGAGAACCCTTACATGTTACAAAGGCTGTCTTTGCTGCCCATCCTTGGGGGCAGGTATTCTGCATGCCGATTGCGACGGCAAGTACAGGGATTAAAACATGCGGCCACATAGACCTATTGTAACCTTTTTTGTGAATAAAATATGAAGGAAGATATTGAAATACACATCAAAGACCATGCTCAGAATATTAGAAGAGAAATAACCGCAACGGTCAATACCACATAGAGAATATCAGACTTCTTAACCAGCGCGGCACAGGCCGCACAGACCAATAAGACTTCCTTTGCGCGAAATGCGGCATTAATATAGCAAAGCACCCGCCACGCCAGAGCCGAGGATAACGAATGTCGGTTCTACTTTCGTAAATACGAGTATAGCAAAACCGCCCGTTGCTATGAGGCCGGTAGGAACATCGACAATGGACGCCCTGCCCAGGGTGATCGCGATTGCGGCAAGAAGCCCGATCACGGCGGGGCGAATCCCTTGAAAGCTTGCTTTGACGATCCACGAGTTTTTAAACTTCAAATAATAGTGACTGGCAATCGTCACAAGGATGATTGAAGGCAGATACGAGAAGATAACCGCGCCGAGAGCGCCCCAAAACCCGAATATCTTGTAACCGATGAACACATTCATGATCGTCAGCGGTCCGGGAGTTACCTGTCCGATTGCGATGCTTTCGACAAATTCCTTGTTGCTGAGCCAGTGATAATGATCGACGACCTCCCGCTGAAGGAGCGGCAGCATCACATAGCCACCGCCAATGGTAAACAAGTTGATGTAAAAGATTGTCCAGAAAAAAGTAAAGATTTCCATTTCACTGTTCTCCTCTGGACATGAGCAGACCGACAATGCCTGCGGCGACGATTAGCCCGATCGGATTGAGTTTGAATACAGCGAGACACAGGAAGGCGACGATGGCAATCAATATGCCTTTGTACTCCTTCAGAAGTTTTCCGCTCATGGAATAAACAACCGAGGCAATGAGGGCGACGACTGCAGCGCCAACGCCTTTCAGCACGGCCTTGAGTAGTGCAATTTCCTTGTACCTGATATACAGATAAGAGAGGATCAGGACGATGACAAAAGACGGCAGAACCTGGCCGGCAACAGTGGCAAGCGCCCCTTTTAACCTCTTTAATCGGTAACCGATGAATATGCCGGTATTGATGATGGGTGCGCCGGGAGTCAACTGACCCATGACGACGCTCTCGGCGAATTCTTCCTGACTGAGCCACTTCCTGTTCTGCACGAGTTCCCGTTCAAAAAAGGCAAGCATCGAATAGACACCGCCGAATGCGAATGTGCCGATTTTGAGAAATACTTTTAAGATATTTTTTACAGATGCGTCCGCGACCGTCATATGATTCGCCGTATCAATTTTTGATCCACTCTCTTCTGAGTGCATTGTCCAGGATGACCCCCACAAGAAAAGCCACCCCCATATTCCACATTGCAACAGCGGCCACGACAATCATCACATAAAACTCAGACTTCTTGCCTCCGATATCCCTCACGACTATCGCCAGTTCCGAACCCGCGAAGAACAGAATTACTCCCAGTATGGCATTCGGGAATATCTTGAAGATAATGGATACCGATTCGCTGAAAAACAGGGCAATAAGTATGAGTATGCTACCCAATATAACCAGCGCCCCGCCGGTCTTTGCGCCGAAGCGAACATGTCCTGCCATTCCGCCTGCGCCGTGACACATCGGAATGCCGCCGAAGAGGGGCGCAACCAGGTTCATGATGCCTTGTGAAATGGCCATTTTCTTCTCCGTCACCGGCCTGTCAGGGAAAAGCTCGTTGTTCTCGGCAGTGATTGCAATCACCGCGTTGCCCAGGGTTAACGGTATTTGGGGAATTGTGAAAAGTAATGTTCCCACAACGAGATCGTTCCATGTAATCATGGGGATACTGAAAACCGGCAGATTGAACCCGATATGAATTTTGGCCAATTCCGACATTATTTGAGGGTTCATAATAACGGCGGACACAACCCCGATGATCAGGAGCATGAACATAGCCGGTATTTTGGGGTTTGTGAGAAGAAGGTACGTGACGACCAAGGCGATCACCGCGAGGACGGGCGCTGTCTTCATCCTGTTGACTCCATCGACCATGAAGGTGAGCCCCAGCCCCAGCATGATGCCACGCACAACCGGCTTGGTTGCAAGTTTGGCTATCGGTCTGAGGACCCCCGTAATACCGGCAAGAAGCCAGAAAAGCCCTGTGGTGAGGCCTGATCCATAAAGGGCTGCGGGGCTTATACCCCCGGCGATGGCTGCAGCCCCAATGGCCTTCATGGGTTGGATCGGAAGAGGCGTCCTGTAATAGAGCCCGGACGCTATTAGAGTGATGCCAAACATGAAGAGAAGCCCTAGGGGCGGCATCTTAACGATAGTGATATAGGCAACGACAAAAGGAATCAGAGTGCCGACATCCCCGAACGCCCCCGCCCATTCCATCCGGTTGTAAAGATTTTTTGTCTTTGCAACCGCAATACCCGCATCAGCTTGCGCCTCGGTAACCGGATCCTTAGCAACCCCACCGCTCTTTTCCACCATGAAATACCTCCTTTCAAATATGTCATTTTGGGCTAACTCTATTTCCCAGCGTTTCGAGTTGGCCCGGGTCGCCGTTCTCCGTGGACACCGAGACCGCCTTTGTCAAACTCGCCTCGGATTACTTCACAGAATTGTCTCTTCTGCTCGGGGGAAAGGAGTTCCTTCTCCTGGAGGATATGGCCGATCACTTCTCGCTCAAGTTCTGCCTGAAGCGCCGAGATCTCGCCGCTCTTTTCCCCGATCGTCTTCATATCCGGCTCTTCCGCAAAAAGGAGGTCGTTCAACTGAAGCCTGTTGAGTCTAAGCGACTGCCGGATTCCTTCCACTTTCGGCAGGAAGTCCCTTCGTATCTCCTCGACCTGTCGCTTCTGCTCTTTGGTCAGCGTGATAAGGTCAAGATATCCTCTAATATGTTTTTGGCGTATTCTTGAGACCAGGCTGACTATGAGTTGAGCAATAACGATTACAGAAAGCAGGATAAGAAAAATATCTTTCAATTGCCGCCTCCTTGTATAACAGTAAGGTAAACATCGGCGAATGATCCGGGAGGTGAGTCGTCAAAAGTGCGCAGATAACCATATGAAGAGAGGCTTCTCTCGCCATGAATACCGTATCCGTTATGGGCAAAGACAAAGGCGACTGCATTGCGGAGAAAGGAGAGCGCGGGATTGAGAAAAAACTTGTTCCACAACGAACGCCGACGTATAACAGCGGCCTTGTCAACGGTTCTCTGTACGAAGGCCAGCGAAGGCGTTTCTTCAGGGATAGTCCCCATTAATAGGCCGAACTGAGCAAGAGTTTCCGCTTCACGGGCGCAGGAGGGACACGTCTTAAGATGCTCCTCCATCAAAAAGCGCTCTTCGGAGGAAAGTTCGTTATCGATATATGCCGATAATTTTTCTTTACAGTAGTCGCAGTTCATTCTATATGTTTAAACACGGATATCAGGGAAAACCTTCGGTAGGGCAAAATTATTTTTTAAGATAGGGGAAAAGTGACTTTTTCAGGCTTTGGCGCGCCCGCTGGATCAGGGATTCGATTGCGGAAATTGAGAGGCCCATTATCTTGCTGATCTCATTGTAGGAGAAGTCGTTGTATTGCCTTAAAAGTATTGCGGTCCTCTGATTTTCCGGGAGGCTTCGGATTGCCTTACAAACAGCCTTACTCAGCTCCGCATTTTCGGCCGCTTTTTGGGGAGAGAAAGCCTCAGGAGCAATAATAGGATATTCTTGTTCGTGCAAGTCTGATAAATCAACAAATTCGCAACTGCTCTTATTATCCCTTATTTCATTTAAGCACAGGTTCGTAGCTATGGTAAAAAGCCAGGTTTTGAATTTTGCCTGCGGCTTATAGTCTTTTGCGGCTTTGAATACTCGCAGAAATACTTCCTGGGCGATATCCTCCGCCGAATCCCTATCTCCCGTAAACCGTGCTATGAAGCTTATGAGTGGTTTATGGTGGAGTTCAACAAGAGTTTTGAATGCTGATAGATTCCCCTCAGCAACCTCTACCATTATTTTAGTTTCTGGCTCTTCCATCGCGGCTTAATTCTGCCTTAAACGGCGTAATGAATCAAGTGCTTTGACAGTGCTTTGATAGCAATAAAAAAGGGCGGGATTGATTACTTCCCGCCCTTTTCACTACAACCCGATATTACTTTTTTCCAAACGGCACTGTTGGGATGTTCGTACCGTGGGATGAATTTGACTGTTCTTATTTCCAATTATTCAGTACTTGGAAACTCCTTGCCCTCCTTCATCCCAAAGTACATTGCCGATTTCCCGACTGGTATCTTCGACACAACTTCCATCTTTGCAACGTCGATCTTATTCATAATGTTGTCTTCAGCGTTGATCATATAGAAGTATTTCCCGTCAGGAGTGAAGTACGAGCCATGCGCCTGTTTTTTACCATTGCCGACCAATATGTTTTTTACCACTTCCTGTTTTGCAGTATCTATGACCGCAACGATATTGTCATTGTGATGGATGACGAAGATATACTTGCCGTCTCTCGACATGCTCGGGTGGCCTGCACCCATGCCGACTTTCAGGGTTTTGACCACTTCCATTTTCGCAGTATCTATGACGGTTACAGTCCTGCCGCCCTCGTTGCACACGAAGAAATAGTTTCCATCTTTAGTGAATACTCCATGATGTCCGAGGCCCTTCTCTCCTGGTTCGAGAGGGATAGGGATATCCGAAATGATCTTGTCTGTATCACTGTTGATAAGAGTCACCGATGTGCCTGTCTTCGTCGTCTCATTCACCGCGTAGAGCACTTTTCCATCCGGCGAAGGATGGATGTAATGGTTTGAGCCGGGCAAGGCGATTGCAGCCTTTATCTCAAAATCAGCAACATCGATCTTGACGATGTTGTAGTTGAAATCATCGGAGGCATAGAGAAATCTGCCGTCCTTTGACCAATATGAGTGCCTCATCATAGCACCCTTGAAGGCACCTTCAGGCTCCTTTCCGACTGGGATGGTCTTCATTATATTGTCCGTCCCTGTGTCAATAAGCGAAACTTTGAGGGCGTCTTTGTAGGCAACAGCAAGGGTTTTTCCGTCCGGTGAAAGGGCAAGCTGAAAAGATGTTGCAGGAAGCGCAATTGTCTTGATGACCTCAAGCCTGTTTGCATCTATTACCGTGAGATCTTTTGTCCCTCTGTTGTTCACATAGCACTTTCCGTCCTTTGTAAACGCAAGAGCATGAGGTGTTTTCCCTGTCGGAAGAGTCTTGATCACCTTCTCCGCGATAAGGTCCACAACAACCACGTTGTTGTCTCCTTCATTAGGCACATAGGCTAGTCTTTCTTCAGCGGAAGATGTGAAAGCGCCTGCGACTAAACTCAGGCAAAGGATAACTAACAGAGCAGTTTTCCTCATCTCGTTTCCTCCTTTGTGGTATGACTGCCCGTAAGTATAAGACTTTTCTCTCTAATAAATCACTGCTGAGCATGTCTTTTCCAGGCAGGTTCACTGCTTGAAAATGCCAACAAAGACAATATCTACAACAGGGCGAATCAATATCTTAGCGTTGCTTTCTTCCTTTTTGGTTCAAGAAGTAAATCAAGACCGTCAATGATTGAAGTAACCATGACATCGGCGAATTTTAGTGCATCTGAAGCGCAGCCTTCAACTAGACAGACAGCTATGCCTATTTAAGCTGTCCTGAGCATCAGCCGGTCATTGTTTCCGTTGCCATAGGCAATAAGATTTTCAGCGTCGAGATTCATAACATAGTGCTCCTTGTGGAGATGCAGGGCAATATGATACTCTTGTTCGTAAGAGTATGAGTTATTAGCTTCGGACGCAGAAGCGGATAACGGCGAACTCCATCGCCCTTAAAACAGCCGCTTGTAACAAGCTATCAGAATATGAGAGGATAGTTAAAATAAAAAAACTCATGCCTTTAGTGAACGGGCAGGAGTTTATAGAACAGTCTGCATTTTCGATGTCCAATCCCTACCCTACAATTTCCCAATTAGACTCAAATGTGTCGTCATACACAGTGTAAACGAAGCCCATCAGCCTTCCAACTCCAGGCAGTACGCCCGGCTTAATACGCCAGTAAGACAGATAAATTCCTGGAACTAGGCGTGGCTGATGTGATATTGGATCGTCTTCCGGAGCATTCTGCCAAACTTCGCGTTTTTCCATTACCCGCCATAAAGTCCCATACTTTTTGCTCTTTACTGTTTGTCCAACCCGGGGTAACTTCTTGTGTTGTTCCACTTCTTCATGTTCTTTCATCGGGATACTCCTCCTCACGTATTCATGCAGTTGTTTTCAATCTAATATAAATATCATTTGATGTCAATAGAATAACAAGTGATCGAATTGACTCACAAAAAATGTTACCCAAGCAAGAGACTGGGAAGAACGCTGACTCATAATAGATGTTACCATATCTGTATTTATCGGGGCGACATTTAAAGACGAACGCCTTAGCACACTTACCTCCCATCATCGTTGAAAATACGGTCTCAATCCTGATGCCAATTCCTCAGGAAGATTGATCATCAGCTCCGAATGGAGCAGTTTCTGCAGGAAATAATCATCGTTCCGGTAGTTGGGGTAGAGATTCTGCCTGCTGATTATCTTGAGGAGACAGCGAAAGCCCTTTTGAGAAGAACCATCTCTGCTCGAAAAGATGGAATAATTGAAGCTCAGGTGGCCGAGACTCTCATAAAAGGAGAGTACCCTGGAAATACCCTTAGCCAGGGTCGCCAAATCGCTTTCGGAAAGGAGCGCAAAATCATTTTTTCCTTCATGGATAGCAACAACTTCATTATTGCCCATGGGAGAAAAGGCGGTCATCCAATGCCATCCACCACTTTGAGCCACATATCTTTCCCCCTTTCGCTTCTCTTCATCTATCAAATCCAGATAGAATTCAGAGCCATGCTCTTGGTAGTAAGAATGGCTTGCCCGGATGAGTCTATCATGATATGAATATGCGGTGGGGGTAATCAGCATCTGCAGATGAGGGTGCACAAGGGTGGCTCCAGCAGGGAAAAGGTAATTGGCGTTCACAGCCACAAACGACGCTGAAGGATCATTGTTATACACAAGGTTGACAAATGTCTGTGCCGCCTTCAGGCCGTTCTCGATTATGTCGGGCCTGAATTCGGAAAGTTTCAGAAAATGAGCCTTGGAAAGGCGAATAACGGAATGGTACTTTCCTATAGGAAAAAGGTTTGGAAACAGAACGGCCTCGCCTGTTTTTATTCGTCCTTCGGGGACAAGATTCGGCGGATATCTGGGAGTGCTTCTTTCGATCATGTCGCCGCAAAAAATACAATTTTTCGCACTGTCATCTATCAATTTTTCTACAAGGCCAATGTCACAGTCCCCAAAAAAGAATTTTACTTTATCTTTAAGGCGAGGGTTGTAGACACTTATATCGCCTAAAAGCGGGTCTTTGCGGACCTCCACGGTATGCACTTCTTCAGAAAAGTCCCTAAAAGGATTCATAAGTGTTAAATCTGTATCAGAGGTTTCAAATCTTATTTTGGACATACTGCCTCCTATGGTTTTGCAAATCGCCAAGTTGTTAAGCGAGTAAGACGCTTCTTCTCACCAGTGCAGATCTCCTCTGAAGACTGCCCTGTCGCCCAACTCTTCCTCAATCCTAAGCAGCTGATTATATTTTGCCAGCCTCTCCGAGCGGGCAGGCGCTCCGGTCTTTAGTTGTCCGGCATTTGTGGCGACAGCCACATCCGCGAGGAACGAATCTTCAGTCTCCCCTGAACGGTGCGAAAACACGCAGGTATAACCGGCTTTCTCTGCCAGTTTGACCGTCTCCAGTGTCTCCGAGAGAGTCCCTATCTGGTTCAGCTTGATGAGTACGGAATTAGCGATACCCTGCCTGATCCCTTCGGCAACTATTTTGGAGTTTGTCACAAAAATATCGTCACCGGTAAGCTGAATTTTGTTGCCTAATTGTTTCGTGAGTACCTCCCAGCCTTTCCAATCGTCCTCGGCAAGGCCGTCTTCGATGGAAATGATAGGATACTTTGAGATCAGTCTCTCGTAATAAGTTACCATCTGCTCTGATGACAGGAGGCTGTTATCGGCCTTGAGAATATATTTCCCTTCCTGATAGAACTCGCTTGCCGCAGGGTCAAGCACTATCGCTATATCCTGACCGGGCTTATATCCGGCCTTTTCGATGGCAGTAATAATGACCTGTATCGCCTCTTCATTGGAGGAGAGATTAGGCGCAAAGCCCCCCTCGTCGCCGACAGCTGTGCTCAACCCTTTTGATTTCAAAACAGCTTTTAGATTGTGATATGTCTCAGCGCCCATCCGGAGCGCTTCTCTGAAAGATTTAGCCCCTATGGGTGCAATCATGAACTCCTGAATATCCACATTGTTGTCTGCATGTTTTCCGCCATTGAGGATATTAAAGAAAGGGATCGGCAGGCGGCAGGCTTTGTTGCCGCCGATATACTGAAACACAGATTTTCCCATATCCTGAGCTGCCGCTTTCGCAACTGCAAGGGAAACGCCCAATATGGCATTGGCGCCCAGCCTGCCCTTATTTTCTGTGCCGTCAAGTTTAATCATGAGATTGTCTATGACCTTTTGCTCCGAAGGACTCTTTCCGATCAGTTCAGGGGCAATTATCGTATTCACATTGCTGACAGCCTTCTGGACCCCCTTACCTAAAAAGCGTCCCTTGTCGCCGTCTCTCAGCTCAACCGCCTCCTTGCTCCCCGTTGAAGCGCCCGAAGGAACGGCGGCACGGCCCAATATTCCATTATCCAGAACTACGTCAACTTCAACTGTAGGATTACCCCTTGAGTCCAGTATTTCCCTTGCAAATATCTTTCTGATCTTTGACATAGCCTTCCTCCTTTTCAATAACTGTATTGGCCTGCCGGGTTCCACTTCTCGAAAAAGCGGTCCACCTTCCCAAAGCCAACAAAACTTCTGTCTGTTCTTCCATCACTTCCTGTAAGCTGTCTATTATTTTTCATGCAATATCCTCAATCTTAGAATCAATCATGATGAGCTTTAAATTCAACCTGTTGTCTCTCAGATATTCCGGCCTTCGTGCGGTTTCAAATATTCTCGAGATGGCTCTGGGATTGCCTTTTGAAATATGGAAAACCTCATCAAACATTCTTCGCTTTGTTGAGTAATCGATATTGAGATTATCGCAGAGAATTTCCATCAAGACAAGGGCATCCTTCTTTCTCAGATGATCAAGCCTCAACTTCGGGATCAAATAAAGGCAATAATCAAGGCGCCCTCTGAAGGAATAGTCACTCAACTCCCAGCTCTGTTTGCTTGAGGTGATCACCGGTGCCTTCTCGTAAAGTGTGGTCAGGAATCCGTTGATCTTCGGTGTTACATATTCAAGATGGTCGAGAATCACACAAAAATCCGCCAAAGAGATGTAGGAGAAGACAACATTTCTGAGTGCGCGGATACTCAGCTTCTTGATGTCTGAGCCGCATTGTATTTCTTTAACACGCTTGAACTTGTCAACGCTTTCAAGATAACTGAAATGTGAAAGAAGGAAGAGGGCCATTTGAAGCAGAATACTTCTCAATGTCCTGCTGCTCCTGCAATAGATCGGGATAGGGGTACCCCGAGTTTTCAGGAAATCATACACTTGATCGAGAAGAGCGCTCTTGCCGGTACCCCCCTCCCCATAGATATGAAGGCTCTTTCTCTCTGCGATGTGTTCCAAAATAACGGCAAACTCCCTGTCACGCGCGATTAAGGATATGTCAGGCGAACCACGGTGCTTTCGGGAACGATTACTCCGCCTATCAGAACCTGCTGATAACACCCAGGGCCTCTCTGAGTTTCATGAGCCTGTCCTTAATGGCGTCGAGCCGCGTCAGAATATCCGAGACCTCGTTCTTCCTTTCATTCGCCCCCTTCTCGCTTTTGGACCGCTGAGACATTCCTTTCTTGATGGCAGCTCCGATGCCTTCGATAGTCGCCTCGATCCTCTGGAGCATCTCCCATCTGAAATCGAGTTTGCTTTTGGTGAGCCTTTTTTCGAAGTCGGAACCGATCCGGCACAATTGTATAGTTATCACACGATGGAGATATTCCTTCATTTTCCTGATGATGATCTTTTCGCCGATAAACTTAGGAAGTGAGAGGGTGAGTGACGATGTAATTATCTCAAGGCCCACCGGCTGCTCCGTGAACTTATAGTAAAGCTTGGATTTCGTTGACCAGAGCGCCTCTGCCTTGACCGCATCGTAGGGAACTGCAAAGAGTTCGGATGAGAACTTGAGCAGAGAATCCACAGTTTCATCGATCTTTATGATAAAGCGTTTGCACGCCGTCTCGAACGTCTTTGCAAGTTTCTCATCCTCTGTGCCTCGCCAGGCATTGACCGCTTGCCTGACCTCAGAGATGATATGTTCTTCAAGGTGCTTATGGAGTTCTTTGAGAGACAATCCAGTGTTTTCGCGATAGTATTCGTCAAGATTCGCCTCGGCCTTTAAACGCAGTTCTTGTCCATAAGCATTCAGGTCTTCATCGAGAACGTTCTTCATAATCTTTTTTATCTCACCGTCCAGGAGAAGGTCGAAGTCACTTTTTTCCGTCAGGACCTCCTTCTTCCTCTCCTCAAATGTCTGTATCTTCTCCTTCAGTTCCTCAAGGGGCGTGGTGAGGGATTTTATCTCAAGTTCAAGCTCGAACCGTGCTTGAGAGAGCAGCCGAAGAAGGTTGTTTGTGACAGAGAGAATCAGTATCTTTCCCTTTTCTTCCATGAGGAAAGTGTTTAGTACTTCCGAGAACTGCGGAAGAAGGCTCTTTTCCACGATATCTTCAGCTCCTGAGAGCTTCCCTTCAAGGGCCAGTTTCGCCGAGACAGGAAATATCCGTATGTCAGTTACCATCGCCTCTTTGAGCACATTTTTCGAGAATTCCATGGATTCCCGGAGATCAGCCTCACAGAAGTAGTCAGCTTTATTTAGAAGAAAGAATATCCTCTTGGAATACTCCCGCACATCTTTAAGGAATTCCAGTTCAGCCTTGCTCAGAGGCTGGTCTACAGAAAGAAGAAAAAGCGCTGCGTCTGATTTAGGCAGATATCGATAGGCAACGTCCGTATTATGCTCGTAAACTGAGCCGACGCCAGGCGTGTCTATTATCTGAACCCCGCCCCTGAGATATGGAGAGGGATAGTTTATGATAACTTCTGAGACATCCTTCTCGTTTTTCGGGTTACCCCTTTCCGTAACGTATTCTGGAAGGCTCTCAGTCTTGATCTCGGCAACCCTTCCCTCATTGAAATGCACCACGATTCTCAGGGCGTCGCCGTATTTCATAATGGTGACAACGGAGGTGAGAGGGACGACGGCCACGGGAAGAATGTCTTCTCCGAGAAGTGCATTGATCAGGCTCGTCTTGCCCCTCTTGAACTGGCCTACCACGACGAGATTAAAAGTATTTGTCTCGATCTTTTCCCGCAGCTCCTCACACGGGCAGCCTCGCATTGCCCCTATGCCGAGTATGTCATCTATGCACCGAATCAACTCCACCTTAAGGCGTTGGTAGTCGGACATTGTTGCGGGTTCAAGCTTTTCCATTGTGGGCCAACAGCCTCCTTTCACGCTAATAAAAAACTCCTACCCTCTGCTTCCAAGAGTAGGAGTTATCAGTCCGGTTCGGACGGTTTATCCCTTTAGAGATTGCGCTTCTCTAAAGGAGTTAAAGGCGAACTCCATCGCCTGTTAGATAGTTTCAGGATTCACATGCTTGTGTGTGTACTTAATGACAGTCACGTCTGAAAGGACTACAATCCCTTCCCCCACCATATCGTCAAGAATCGGTACCACTTTGTTGATCTTATCTTCAGTATCAATAACCGTAATCAGGATCGGCAGTTCGCCGTGCACAGTCATTGTTTTCTTCTTGTGGTATCGCCTGTGCGGGCCGTATCCGGCAATGGCTTTGTATACTGTAGCCCCGGCGATATCGCTCATAATAAGTCGTTTAACGATTGCTTCGTACAACGGTTCCCCTTCCCATTTATCGTCTTCGCTTATAATGATGCGAAGCATCTTTGCCTTGCCTTCGAGTTTCATATGTTCTCCTTGTTCTTTTTGTTTCTCTTCCGCCTTCGGGCAGCATTTGATGACGTTCGTGTCGGCAACTTCCACAAGACCTTTCTCCACGACATGATATACGTCAGGCAGGACCCTGTTGATCATGTCCTCAGAATCGACAACTTCAATCCTTACCGGCATGCTTGTTGAAAGCTCAAGCATCTTGGCGGTATGGAATATCCCATCAGTGCCGTATCCTGCGATGCCCCTGAAGACACTTGCGCCTCCGATCTTCTTCTTGAAGAAGATGTCCATCAGCACTTCATAGACTGGCTTACCATGGAACTTATCCATCTCGTCAACATAAATAGTCAGTTTTTTTGCAGGGCCTTTGGTCACCATATATTTATCTCCTATATGCTCCTTGCAATCACGTCTCCGAGTTTCAACGCCATGAAACCTACGAGTGTGCTTAAAACAATGTTCATCGCTGCGTAGACCAGTTCCCCGTCGGCAACAAGCCTACCGGTTTCATACTGGAACGTCGAAAAGGTAGTGTAACCCCCCAAGCCTCCGACAACGAGGAGAAGCCTCCACTCAGGGTTTTCCATGAAGCGCTCTGCCATCAGGGTCATCAGTAAGCCGATAAGAAAGCTTCCGGTGACGTTAATCACAAAGGTGCCGAGAGGAAAGCTCCGTCCCCACCGTTGGCCGATCCAGGTAGCAAGCACGAAGCGTGCAACAGAACCGATACCTCCGCCGGCGAATACAACAAGATAGTTCATCATTAAGAGAGCATCCTTTAATACCTATTTAACAATTGTAACTGTGCAGGGCGCATAGGTTGCAATCCTCTTTGAAACCGAACCGAGGAGCCAGCTTTCTATTTTCGATTTTCCTGTTTGTCCGACAACAACCATATCACAATTCTTGTCTTTTGCGTATTTCACGATCTGATCGGCAGGATGGCCCACAACAACTTCAGTCTTTATCTCCATATTTTTTTCTTTTGCTTTTTCTTTCAGATCTTTGAACAACCCTTCGTAATGCTGTGTTGCGCTGTCGATGATTGCATCCACCTCGACAATATCTGCCGGCTCAGGGGGTTGTGCAACGGAAATAACCATCACCTCGGGGGCTGCGCCAGGACATAGTTTTGTCATTTCAAGGGCAAAGTCAAAGGCCTTGTATGATTGCTGTGACCCGTCAAAGGCAACAAGTATTTTCTTCAGCATAAGATCCTCCTTTTTTTTATTCTTCGTTGACAGCATTTGTTTCTAATGTTGCTTTCTTCTCTCTTTTTGGCAGCAGATAGTGCGGAATAAAAAAGGCATTGGCAATAAGTGTGGGCACCACGGCGCTTCCAATGACAACGAAGACAAGAATGGAATACTGCTGCTGATTTATGATATTGTGAGTGAGCCCGAAGAGTGCAGAGATAGATCCAAAGGTGAGTCCCGTTGACATGAGAAGAGTGGTATAAATACCTTCTCGCTGCGCATAACGAAAGGTCTTAGTTGCGGGATAGACGCCGATGATCTTGGTTATCATCTTGCCTAAGAACAATACAAGAATTGCAACAGGCGCTGCGATAAGTGCCGGGACAGAAACATAGGAGCCCGCCCTGATGAAATAGAAGGGTGTAAGCAGTCCGAAGGTCAGCGTCCGAAGGCGCCTGATGAGCACATGGTCCTTGCCCACGGTCCCGGCGAGTACCATGCCAATGATATACGCGGGTAGCACTGCTTCGCTGTCCGACCACACTGCGAGCGATCCCAAGCCGAAAAGAAACAGCAGGAGGTATTTGGCTTCGAGCTCTGACGGCCGGTCCCCGTATTTTTTGAAGAACCGAGGTGTAAGGTAAGGGAGGATGAAGAATGCTGCAGCGCTGACCCCAACAAAGATCAGGGTTTTCAGGGTGAAAGGGGCGAAGATGAGACCCAGGGCGAGGACGGTCCCGAGATCGGTGACGAAGCAGGCAGCGAGCACTGCCTTGCCGAAGTCGGTCTTGTTGAGCCCCAGTTCGAGCATCACCGCGTAAACCACAGCAACCGAGGTCGTCGAAAGGGCCACGCCGGCAAGCCAGCTTGCCTGCACGGTCCAATGAAGGAAGTAGTATGCGGCCGCTGTGCAGCCAAGGAAAGGCGCAAGGAAGGAGATAAAACCAATGGCTGAGGCTTCTTTCAATTTTGCCTTAAATACGACTGGGTCAAGCTCAGCACCTGCCAGAAAGGTGAGAACAATGGCTCCTGTGCCAGATAAGAATTTGATCCATGGCACATCAGAGCCCAGAGTCGTTCCGATGAATGCGCCGATGATCAATTGGGCCACTGTGCCGACGACGATTTCCGAAAGGGCTGTTGCAATGCGGAACCAGATGGAAAGTAAAGTGGCAATTAAGGCAAGGCCTATCCAGAGTGCCGCCATCCCCCATACTTCATGCATAACCCATCTCCTTTCCGGGAATAAAAAACTCCCACCCTCTTGAGTATATACTGTGAGAGTAGGAGTTATCAGTCCCGATAAATCGGGACGGTTAATGGCGAACTCCATCGCCTGCTCACGTAAGATAACAGAGAGCCCTCTGTATGTCAATTACCTACGAGGAGGAAATCACAGGGGATAGATACGATTTCTCACCCGGATGGAGGTTTTTCTATTATAATATCCTATATATGGTTATCAAACATAAAAGAGGGGGCGTTGAGAAACAGCCCAAGAAGGGGGTTTATCTCTTGCCCAATACCCTCACGTTGTGTGGAATGTTTTGCGGTTTTTTTGCCATTCTCTCCGCAATAAACGGCAATTTCCTCTATGCGGCATGGGCCATCGTCCTTGCCAATGTATTCGATGGTCTTGATGGCTGGATCGCGCGGTTAACCAACACCACGACACGGTTCGGAATCGAGCTGGATTCCCTTTCCGATCTCGTGGCATTTGGTGTTGCCCCTGCAGTCATGATGTATAAATGGGCACTTGTGCCCTTTGGGAGGTGGGGCTGGGCTGCTACCTTTCTTTTTGTGGCGTGCGGTGCGCTGAGGCTTGCCAGATTCAATATACAGACAGGTATGCCGGGATCAAAGTCGTTCAAAGGAATGCCCATACCGGGGGCAGCCACGGTGATGGCATCCATTGTGATTTTTTATTATGATTTCTGGAAAGGTGTTCCTGAACAGAATGTGTTCTTCCTCGTTATCACTATTTTACTTTCTCTCCTCATGGTAAGCACCATCCGCTATCATGGCCTGAAAGAGATCGATTTCAGGGAGAAAAAGCCCTTCTGGTTTCTCATTGTGTTCGTGATAATTCTCTTTGTGCTTTTTGTGCATCCTTCGACCGCAATATTTATTTTTGCTATGGCATACCTCGTTTGGGGTATAATTGAAAACGGTTACCTTCTTGTAAAAAGGAGGAGGGCGAAATCACTGGAGCGACAGGCTTTGTTTGAGGGCTCGTCAAAACAGGGTGCTGAGAGGAGCGATTCAACGCTCCAAGAGGTGAAGGATGAGGGTCATCAAGATATTTGATACGACGCTTCGTGACGGGGAACAGTCCCCGGGGGCGTCCATGAATGTTGAGGAGAAGATCCAGGTGGCAAAGCAGCTTGCCCGTCTGGGAGTTGATGTGGTCGAGGCCGGATTCCCCATTGCATCTCCAGGAGATTTTGAGGCTGTGAAGAGAATTGCATCCGAAGTCAAAAGGATCACTGTGGCCGGGCTTGCCAGGGCCAGGGAAGAAGACATAAAGAGGGCCTGGGAGGCGGTGAAGGACGCTCCCCAAAAAAGAATACATACCTTCCACTCCACATCGGACATACACCTGAAATACCAGTTCAGAGTGAGCCGTGACGAGGCGTTAAAGAGATCTGCGGATATGGTGAGATTGGCGAGGAGCCTTGTGGAAGATGTAGAGTTCTCCCCCATGGATGCGACGAGGACAGAGACGAATTACCTTCTGGAGGTTTTGGATGCGGTGATAGAGGCAGGGGCCTCCACAGTGAATATCCCTGACACCGTGGGCTATACCACCCCGATGGAATTCGGAACCATGATAAAAGCCATTAAGGAAAGGATTGGGGAGCGGGCGGTAATCTCGGTACATTGCCATAATGATTTAGGAC
>DATKOU010000212.1:0-4611 GCA_035524455.1 Thermodesulfovibrionales bacterium
ATGAGACCATTGGTGCAGATGCTTTTCAGAAAGAAGAGGAAGAAGCAATAACATATCTCGAATCTGTCAAGACAAAGGCATTGCAAGAGGGATTATCCTGCCAGAGCATGCTTCTTTATGGGGATGAGCCTTATCAACTCATAGTGGATACAGCAGCTGAAAAAATGGTCGACATGATAATCATAGGAAGACATGGCCGAACAGGACTGATGAAGGTATTGATGGGTAGTGTGGCTACAAAAGTCATTGGTCATTCACGCTGCAAGGTTTTAGTTGTTCCAAAGGCAGCAAGGATTGAGTACAGAAACATATTACTTGCTTCAGACGGTTCAGAGCACAGCATAGCAGCAGCCTCAGAGGCGATTGGAATTGCGAAACGCTGTGGAAGCAATATTATCGCACTTTCTGTAGCACACTCGGAAGCCGAGCTGAAAGAAGCAAAAACCAATGTCAGCAGAGTCATTGAAATGGCCCAAAAGGATGGCATACCCGCAGAAGCATTGACACCTATCGGCAAGCCTTACGATGTTATCATTGAGACAGCAGGTGGCAGGGCTGTTGACTTAATAGTTATGGGAGCGTATGGGAAAACGGGATTAAGAAAAGTCTTTATGGGAAGCACGACAGAAAAGGTTATCGGCCATACAGCCTGCGCTGTTTTGGTTGTCAAGGCAGAGCTACCCCAGAGTTAAAGAGTTATAATTATAGACTGTGGGAAGGTTAAGGATGGAGCCATCGTCGGCGCGGTATATCGAATTTCAAGGCAAAACAATCGAGGTCGATGAAGAGGGTTTTCTGAAATCTGACAAAGATTGGTCCGAGGAATTAGCGAATTACTTGAGCAAGGAAGATGGGATTGAACTTTCAAAAGATCACTGGGAGATTATCAATTTCGTACGGTGGTATTACATAACCTACCAGAACAGCCCTCATCCGAGATTTATTATCAAGAAACTCAACAAGAGGTATGGGTCCCACAAATACACCGTCAAATACTTATTTGAGTTGTTCCGGAAGTATCCCGTAAAGAGAGCATGCAAATATGGCGGCATTCCTTTCACCGAAGGCACCTGATACGCATCAGAATTAGACTGGATGTCTAATCAATGATATAGGGAAGGGTAGAATGAAGCGCCCCCGGTATTTTGAGGGTATGAGGCAGCCATGTGTTATTCCTCCAGAGCACATTAATTGCTGATACATCACTTTGGTATATTCGGCGCTTGCAGCTCCGGCTGAATTTCACGCGTTACTCCACATTTCTTTCGGAAACCCGCAATAGTTTCGATTCGCAATAACTATCAGGTCGGTGTACTGCGCAAAAATACCATGCACATTACAGGGTGAAAGACGTATGGAGCAATACCAACGCTTTAGGACAGAATCTTTCCCCGTGTCATCCAAAAAAAGGAATTGTTCAAGAAACGCTAAATCGGCCTGACAGGGGATTTGCCAAGGCGATGCAATATAAGCCTCTCTGCGCACACCCTTTTGTGTGTCTCCCGGCGGTGTTCCAGCAGGATGGCGGCAGTTTTTTGTGCAGCGGTCACGAAGGGGACCCCAAGTATCATACCCATTATGCCGAAGAGTTTCTCACCCACGATTAATGTGATGACGAGGAGCATGGGATGGAGGTGCACGCTCTTGCCGATCATCAGCGGCTGTATCACGAGGTCGTCAAGGAGCTTTACGGCGAGGTAAAGGACAACGACATTCAATACGGGATCAAAGCTCTGGTACTGCATCAGGGCGACAAGGGAGGAAATCGTGCATCCGATAATGGGGCCAAGATACGGTACGATATTTGCCACACCACTCAAAATACCCAGCATGATAGGATAGTTGATTCCAATGAGCCAGAGTCCCACTGAAGCCAGTACCCCTACAACAAAACAGTCACCGGCAAGCCCCCGGAGATACTTTCCCACGAGGATATTTATCTCTGCAATGACCGAGATAGTCGTCTCCACGTAGGAAGGCGGAATCCAATCCATGACCCTCTTCATCACGCCCGGCCAGTCCTTGAGGAGGAAAAAGACAAAGAAAGGGACGAGGATGAGCGCCATAATAAATGGTGTCGCCTGCATGAGAATCTCTGAAGCGCTCAGTGTCCGTTCGAGAAATCCGCTCGGACCAAACACATCGTCAACAAGTTTTGTGATACTTGACTCAATGAATGGGTACTTTTCTGCAGTGAACAAGAGGGCGTCCTGTGTCTGACGCGAAAACTCCGGAAACTTTGCATAGGAATTCATGATTTCCTGCTTAAGATCGGGAATGAAGATAAGGTCTGCTGCAATCACGAACACGGTAACGAGAACAAAAAGCAGAATGACTGCCACGCTCCTCTTGATTCCAAGTCTTTCTAAGGCGCAGATAACCGAACTGAAGATATAGGCAATAATCGCCGCGGCTATCAGCATCATGAGGAGGTGAGTAATACGCGAGGCGACGACTGCTGCGACACCGAAAACCAGGAGCGCAAGAACCCATCTTGGCATCTGGTGACGGAGCTTGCGCAGATCGGTCAGCGAGGTGCCACCCTTATGTCTTTCCTCATTCATGATGACATCCTTTCATTCTTCATTCGGGCTGGTCACGTTGAATGTACTTAGATAAAATCTCGGCGAGGTTCAATAGAATTCTGGAAGAGATTGCACTGTTGCCCCGGATGAGATCGTCAAAATATGATTTATACATGATCAAAAGGAGCGAATCCTTTTCAGCGACAGCAGTCGCAAAACGGGAACACTGGCCAATAAGGGAGAGCTCACCAAAATGGGACCCTGGCCCCAGAACAGCAAGTGTCTTGCTCTCTGAATTCGACTTTTTGATTATCTTGACCGATCCCTCGATGACGACGTAGACCGCCTTTCCGCTTTCTCCCTCATGAAAGATGATATCGCCCGCTGTGTATTTTTTTTCGATGAGGTCGATAAGCAGTTTCCTGAGTAGCTTCTTGCCCATACCTGTAAAGAGGGGAACGTCACTCAGTGTGCGGAGATGGGATTCCCTGGTTGTATCCAGCGCCCAGGTAAAATATCTCCTCACTATTTTGTTATCTAGGACCATGGATTATGGATTCTACCGCATTCACGCGGTTCCTCGCAACATGTATTTCCATTATAGATAAAGCGTAACCCCGAAAGAAGAATCTGAAAATGAAAGGGATGGGCTCACTCAGGCGCGCGCGAACAAGAATATCTTTACATCCCCTTCTTGTATCTCAGATATTCTATGAGACCTGGGAGGCTTCCTGTGGCTACGGAGAGAAACCACGCAAAAGAGACCGCAGTCGCCTGGGCCGGTTTTATCCCGAGGGAACCGAAAAGTAGGACAAAGGAGGCCTCTCTCACCCCCAGGCCTGATATGGAGATGGGAACCGAGGAGATGGTGGCTATGATGGGAACGAATATAAAAAGTGGAAGCAGGGGGACATCGACCTTCAATCCAAGGCTGAGCACGTACACGGCAAAAATGATGACTACCTGCACGATAAGAGAAAGAAAGAACGTTTTCAGTATTACTGTCTTTTTCCCTTTATAGAGGGAAAAATAGTCATAAAATCCTGACAGGAGCCTTATCCTCCTACCCACCTTGAGGCCGAATATAACAAAGCTCCCCAAAATAAAGAGGAATACCATAAGGGGCAGAATCCATTCTATATACGACCCCCTGAAGTATCTCAATCCAAAGGGGAAGGCGGTTAATCCCACACACATAAGTGCGGTGAATCCGATATACCTGTCCATAAATACCGAGGCAATGGCAGGCGCGCCTTTGCCGGTATCCTTGTAAAGATAGTATGCCTTTACCGCGTCTCCGCCAATAATCCCCGGAAGAAGATGGTTAAAAAAAGACCCTATGAAATAGAGGGAGAAGAGTTTTCTTAACTCAAACTCTTCATGGAGCAGAAGCCGCCACCGCACGGAGGATAGGTAGATGGCGAAAATATAGATGAAAACAGCAAGAAAGAACGCGAGGGGATTTATGCCCTTGAGTGTGGAAATGACCTTATCAGCACCTGTCTTCGAAATGACGAAATAGAGCAGTCCTGAACTCACCAGGAGCTTTCCGAGGATGACTATGAGCTTATTTGGACGGGCCAAGGACCTTCTTTATGACATAGATGGGTTTACGCTGTGTCTCGTGATAGACCCTCACAATCATCTCACCCAGAAGCCCCATGCCGATAAATTCCACACCAACAATCAAGAGCAGGGCTCCCAGAAGGAGCAATGGTCTCCCCCCGATTGGATTGCCAAAAATGACCTTATCGATGCTCAGATAAAACAATATCAAGAATCCTATGGCCCCCCCGGCCATACCGATGGAACCAAAAAACTGGAGCGGTTTTGTGGAAAAACTCTGGAGAAACTTGACCGTGATAAGGTCCAGAACCACTTTTATGGTTCTCGTGATACCATATTTCGATTTTCCCCTGAGACGCGGGTGGTGCATGGTCTCCACCTCGGCAACCCTTACCCCATACCAGCTCGCTACTGCAGGAATGAACCGGTGCATTTCACCATACAGTTTGAGATTCTTTATGACGTCCCTTCTGTATGCTTTTAGGGAGCATCCGTAATCATGGAGCTTGACGCCTGTGAC
>DATKOU010000213.1:0-3617 GCA_035524455.1 Thermodesulfovibrionales bacterium
CCGCCGTACTTAGATGTCTCCGGTATGAGGGTATAGATGATGAGCTCATTCCAGTAAGGGTTCCTCGAGAAGAGAGGGTCCCATGTCTCGACCTTGTCTTTTGTGCCTGCTTTGTCACCCGAGAGATAGACATATCTCAGCTCGAACTCAGGCTTCCACATAACGGCATCATACTTGCGGCCCACGAAGACATATCCGCCCGCTCCGGTCCTGTCCAGGTTGTCATCATATTCGCCAAACTGGTAGGCAAATTCACCCCCCATATTCCATTTGTCAATAGAATAGAGAGCCCTTGCACCGAAGGTGTGCAGATTTAGCCTGGTGGGATCAATGCCGCCTGCTGCTAATCCTTTCTCGGTTTTGTAAATATAGTAAGGTTCGACAGTGAGATTGTCGATTTTACCCCTTCCGTAAAACAGAGCGGCCTGCTCGTTGGAAGCCGGCAGCACCTTCTTGTTGTTGACAAATTGATATGCATTGCCGGGGAAGCCGGTGACTGATGGGTGTATCGAAGGCAAATAAATATCGGTCTTTGGATCAGTGATATAGGTCACATCAAAATTAAAGTTCTGGCTCACCTTCACATTTGCCTTTGCGGCGTTAAAATAGAATGTCCTCGAACCGTCCTGCGGCGTTCCATCCATGAGCAGGAAGCCTTCGCCGTATGTTCCTATAAAGTCCTGGCGTCCGATCCTGAGATCAACAGCGCCGAAGAGGTTCTTTGCGTCAAAATAGAGATTGTCGATGATGATTTCGTCCGGATCAAACTTATCATTGTCGGGATTGTACTTGAAGGAGTCATAGGGGCCAAGTCCGTACCACTTCATCTCATTGGTAAGTCTCGCGTATGCGCCAAAATCATTGCTGAAATCCGCTTTTCCCCAGAGCCGCGTCCTGAGGCGAAGAAAGTTCCGGTCCGCGCCGCTTGATGTAAGCGCGAGCGTATCGAGGGTTACTACGTCATCCCAGATTTCCTGTCTCAATCTGAAGTCCGCTCCATAATCAAACTTGACTTCTGCATAGACAGATGAGGCACACATAATGCTTGCTGCCAATAGCAGAATTACTCTGACCAGATGTTTTTTCATCCTTGTTCCCTCCCTTTTTGAATTTTCTCTAAAGGCTTCTGCAATGTATAATTCAGGAATCCCTTTTTCACTCAACGGAGACCTTCAACAAAAGAACGTTGTTTTATTCTTTGCGAGAAGAACAGTTTTTGCCAAGGAATTCCGTGATTAGACGAAATAATAAGCCGTTTGGAACCATCAGTTCAAATATATTATCCTAATAAATTGATAAGAAATATTAATAAATAATATAGATGAGCAGAGTTACTTGCATGTCCCGATTATTTGGTGACTGTTATGGTGTAATAAGCAGGGGTGCTGTCCACCAATCCGTTGTTCACGACGAGCTTCACCTTAAAGATTCCGACCGCATCAGCTTCAAATTTAACCTGAGAGTTGGTGTCGTCTGCAAGCACTGCAGTGCTGCCTTCCGGAATTGATACCAATGTCCACCGGAAATTGAGTCCAAGCCCATTGGGATCAGAGCTCATAGTGCCGTCAAGGTAGACAGTCTGCCTCACAGAGACATTCGAGTCCCCATTTATGACGGCAGTAGGTTTTGAATCCTGTGCAGTGACTAAGGAGACCATAATCACGGGAGTCAAAAGAATGCCACACGTTACGGTTATCACCATCAGAACCGAGCACACTATCCTAGTTTCTTTTTGCGCAACTCGTACGGCATATGCGGTCTTCATGGTATTCCCTCCTTAAATTGCTTCATGTTTTTATTCTGGATTACATCATATACCAAATCACGCCACTTTTGAAGTTTGATGAGATTATCATTTATAGAAGATTGGCCCTTTATGCAGCGTTCTGGATGGGTGGCAGGTTTGATCGGAATACGCGGGGACTCTTTGAGTCACAAGCTACTTATGAATTTTACTACAACAGGCAGATTACCTTATAATAAGTCCCTAATAAAGCCATGAGAAAGGTTGTGGAATGAGCGGAATCGTTGATTTTCATACCCATGCATTTCCTGATGCATTGGCGGAGAGGGCAATTAAGACCCTGGAAGAAGAGGGGGGGATCAAGGCCCATCTGGACGGCAGGGTGTCTTCGCTCCTCTCTTCCATGGACACGCATGGTATCGAAAAAAGTGTTGTCTGCTCCATTGCAACAAAGTCGTCCCAGTTTGATCCTATACTCAAATGGTGCAAAGAGATACGGTCTGAGAGGATCATACCTTTCCCTTCCTTTCATCCAGCGGACCCGGATTTTCGCCAGAGGATTATTGAGATAAAAGGGGAGGGTTTCAAGGGGATTAAGTTTCATCCCTATTATCAGGACTTTGCCATTGATGAGGAAAGACTTTTCGCGGTTTATGAGGAGATTTGCAGGACAAATCTTATGTTGGTAGTCCATACAGGTTTTGATATCGCATTTCCAAGAGTACAGAAGGCAGACCCTCATAAGATAGTGGAGGTCAAGCAAAGATTTCCTGAGCTCAAACTGGTTACCACGCACCTTGGCTCCTGGGAACAATGGAAAGAGGTGGAGGAGCAGCTAATGGGGAAACCGATCTTTATGGAGATATCGTGCTCCCTTGAATCTCTGGATAAAAATCGTGCACGGGAAATTATTCTGAACCATCCCCATAATTATATCCTTTTCGGCACAGACTCTCCGTGGACAGGGCAAGGGGAGACCCTCTCGCTTTTTCAGGAACTTAACCTTGGTGCGGAAATGGAAAATCGTATCCTGAGGGAAAATGCGGCTAACCTTCTGAATTCGGTCTGATTCTATAGAAACCTCTGCAGTCTTAAGTCAAGCCAAGGCCCGGATGTTATTGAAAATAACACCATGGTATGATAACCTACACTTTTGAAATTTTTTGAGAAATGAAATCCAAAGACGATAAGAAAGAGAAACGATTGCTCTCAGGAAATGAGGCCATTGCCCGGGGAGCGTATGAGGCAGGAGTGAAGGTCGCCTCTGCGTATCCCGGGACCCCCTCAACAGAGATACTGGAAAACCTCTCCACGTATAAAGGGATATACACAGAATGGGCCCCCAATGAGAAGGTGGCTGTGGAAGTTGCGCTGGGGGCCTCTTTTGCGGGAGTGAGAGCCTTGGCCTCGATGAAACACGTTGGCCTTAATGTTGCAGCTGACCCTCTCTTTACCGCTGCGTATACGGGAGTGAGGGGTGGCCTCGTTATCATTACCGCTGATGATCCCGAGATGCATAGTTCCCAGAACGAGCAGGACAACAGGAATTATGCATTTGCCGCAAAAGTCCCCATGCTGGAAGCGGCTGACGCTTCTGAAGCAAAGGAACTGATCAAAACGGCCTACAGGATAAGCGAGGAGTTCGATACCCCGGTGCTTTTCAGGACCACCACGAGGGTCTCCCATGTAAAGGGCATTGTCTCCATTGGTGATATGGAGACGTCTGCCGTAAATCCTGGGATCGAAAAGATGCCGGAAAAATTCGTCATGCTTCCTGCTCACGCCCGGAAAAGAAGGATCGAGCTGGAAAAACGTATGGTCAGGCTCAGGGAATTTGCAGAAACTTTCCCGGGAAACAGAATTGAATGGGGAA
>DATKOU010000214.1:0-8206 GCA_035524455.1 Thermodesulfovibrionales bacterium
CATGGGTGTGAGTGATGTCGGCGGAGACGTTGTCGCTGTTGCCAGCCAGACAGTTAAAGGTGCGGTAAAGGGTGCAGCAGAAGTGGGTGCGGATGTTGCCATGGTGGCAAGAAGGACGGTTGACGGAGTTATCGAGGCCACAAAAGAAATTGGCGGGAATGTGGAAGAGGTGGCAAAAGTGGCTGTGGGAGGAGCGATCGAAGCTGCAGGCACCATCGGAAATACTGCCGTGCAGGCCGTAAAAGACATGCTCGTGGGTGTTGTAGAGGGCGTAAAGGAGATCGGAAGTGCCGCTCTTCCGAAGCCAGGAATGGAAAAGGGATCACCTAGGGCACATTCCTCTTTTGCCGAAGGGGAAATCGCAGAAGCCCTTATGAAAAAGACGAAGCAGAAGAAGCCAAAATGAACGTCATGGCTCCGCGAGTTGCAGCTGGAGGCGGGCGGCAAGACACAGATTATTGACGAAGATACCTACTGCCCGCCTTTTGATAAGAGGTGGTATAATGGCAACTTCCTGTTTATACGACAATGATACAGATCGGAGGCTGCATTCCAGTGCAATCAGAATGCTCGCAAGGGAATTCAATGTTCCTGAGGAGGAAATACAAGCACTTTACGAGACAATGCTCAGCAGTCTGAAGGAAAGTGCACGGATAAAAGACTATTTGGCAGTACTGGTCAGCCGCAATGTGAAGGACATGATCAGGAGGGGCGTTAGTTCGCAGACATCGTGAAGGCAACCCAACTCTGTCAGACAGCGGAGGTGCATGAGGGGATTCGGTGTCCATCCTGCCGTTCAGAAGCGGTGTATCGCTATGGAAAAACAGGAAAGGGAAAGCAGCGTTATTATTGTCTCCTTTGTGAAATGCAATTCACGGGTTGCACAAAAAGAACCTTTGTGAGCAGAAGGCCTCTCTGCCCGGTCTGTGGTAATCCCATGCATCTCTATATGAGAAGCGGCGAGAGATACCGCTTTCGCTGCTCAAAGTATCCTCAGTGTGGGGCATTTATAGTGATGATGGTAAACCGTGAAAGTGAGTCGGATAGGCCGATCATTTCCTGTCCCTGAAAAAAAGACCGCAAAAGATTCATGAAAAAACTTTTTCCCCTCACGGACGGGTCACGTAGTTGACATTTGCTCTTGTCTCGAAGCAAACTTTACATATTGCCGTGTCTTGCTGCACCTGGCAAAGCGGAGAGAAAAGAATTCATGGAGATCGTGGCAGTAGCAAACCATAAGGGTGGAGTCGGGAAGACTACCTCGGCAGTCAATATTGCTGCCTGTTGGGGAGAGATGGGGCAAACGGTTCTCCTTGTTGATCTCGACCCTCAGGGAAGTGCAAGCATGTCGTTCGGCATAGAAAATGACGGAACCGAGATCCTTCAGGCATTACAGAAGACCATAGCATTGCCTGTAGTGGGTACTCAAGCCGAAGGCGTGGCCCTGGTTCCTGCAGGGCCTCATTTGGCGACCGCCAGACAGAGATTCTCCGGGTCAATAGGCAAGGAACTGCTGCTTCGTTGCCTGAAACAAATGCAGGATGGTTGGGAAAAGGTAATTATAGATTGCCCGCCCAGCCTGGGGATTCTCACCATGGCTGCTCTGTGGGCAAGCAATCATGTCATTATCCCTGTCGAAGCAAACTATTTGGCGATGAGCGGCCTTAGACAGATGGTGGATACTGTTGAATCTGTGGGAAATGATCACCCTGGCATCGCGATCAGGGCAGTGATACCCTGCCGAGCCCACCCAAGGCGCAGAGTTCATCAGGCGATCATGGAACAGTTTGAACAGCTTTTCCCGGAGAAAGTCTCGCCAATCGTCCGGGAAAACGCGGCCCTGGCAGAGGCTCCTGGACGCGGTCGGCCGGTCATACTTTCTGCCCCTAAATCCCATGGGGCTGAAGATTACCGACAAGTTGCATTATGGTTGTCAGAACATATCGCTTAAATCAGATAATAGAGACTATTCTCTATATTTTTGGTTGTCGAAATTTAAATAGCCATTTGGTCTCGAAAATAGCCTTTCTGTTCCTTTAATTGCGTATCCCGGCGATTAGGTACACCCATTCCGTCTCGCGCCGGCGCCGTTCCTGAGTAATGGGGCACCTATTCCGAACGATTGGGGACAGTTTTAGAGAACCTTTCTTGTCATCGTATCACTTCGAGACAGTTCTTTATGTCGTGTTCACCGACTTTTCCGCACTTTCAAGAAAGCGAAACTTCACGAAGAATACGACTGCAATAGGACACCTTCGAAAAAACCAGAAGTGCGTTTGCTTCAGCCAGACTTCACACGCCGAACTTGAAGGGTGGAATCTCAATTTCTGGGTCCTTACCTGCTTTGGTTTCAGAGATCCACCACTCGATCTTCTCCTTGATGGAATCTCGAATCTTTCTGACCTCTTTCATTTTTTCATCGTGAGTGCCCTGTAATTGGGCAGGGTCAGGGAAGCTCCAGTGAATATGCTGTATGGCGCCTGGGAATACCGGGCACTTCTGTGCGTTAACTGCATCGCAGACCGTAATTACATATTGGAAATGTCTGCCGCTTTTTAGAAGATCAAAGGCCCGCCGAGTGGTATTTTGTGAGATGTCAATGCCGACCTCAGCCATTGCCTCGACTGCGAGGGGATTCAAAACGCCCGCCTCAATACCTGCGCTTTCGGCTATAAAGCGGTCGCCCGCGATTGTATTCAGAAAAGCCTGTGCCATCTGGCTACGCGCGCTGTTATGGATGCATACAAACAAGACCTGTGTCTTTTTCATTCCTACCTCCTTATGTTTTGTCGATGCGTTGTAAAGGTCACAAACCCCTCATGGGGTATTACACCTTATTGCCCTCCCAGTTAGGGTCTGCACCTCCCGACGCATCTTATCTTCTTAGAAAACTCCATGATACTGCCCCTGGAAGGCTTGCCAAGTATGAAAGCATTAAGCCTCTCCCTGTCCTCTGCCATGGCGTTCTTCGGCATCCTTTCGAAGACAGATAGAAGCAAGGATCTTCTGAAGAAATAAGAATCATCGCCGATCTCGCCTCCTGCAATCTCGACCCCAATCTGCTAATCTCCGCCGAGGGGGCAGCTCTTAAAGCAGTGTACTTCGACGCCCAAAGCCCTGGAAAGCAGGGTCCCAGTGCTTCCGGTAGCGTACAATTCATGTTGAGCCAAGAGTTCCTTGTTATATCTTGCCCACTCCAGAAGCGCCTTTTTCATGTTATCATGAGCAACAAGAGCTATTTTCTTTTGCGCATTCATTTGAACAATACTCATAATCCCTCCATACTTTTTTGTTGTAATTGTACAATCGGTATTTTAAGGCGTGATGTCAAATGTAACCTATCCGCCATTATGCAGTCATCTGCCCAGGGCAGTCTTCGCACAGATTCCGCTTTTTAATAAACTCCTTCTGACGTTCACCTAGACTGTTGCGTTTCGCCTTGCACCTGTTCGCCTTTATCGCAGTATCTCTATTCCTTCTGCGCGGCAACTTCCCATAGCATCTTCTCTTTCCCGAATCTGTATAAGGAGTATTCACACAGATACGTAATATACCAATCCCTAAAAAGCTCTTCGAGGCTGCCTTGGCTAAAGAACCTTTTTTGCCGCCCCCTTATTTCATAATAGTCTTCCTCCAACTGCCGCCCCTCTCCTGCTCCATTATTATCCCTGATGGAATTCACCCTGCATAAAAGATAGCCGCCTTTACTAAGTACCCTCCATATGTCCTTAATAATGCGTTGCGTGTCTGCCCAGTAGAAGTAATGGAGGGAGAGATCCGCGATAATGATCCTGGCTGCACCATCATCGAACGGCAGGCCAGCCAGCACATCGAAGTGTCTGATAACCGGCTTGTCAATAAAATGATTCAGTCTTTTAAGTGCCTCCATTGAGAGATCACAGGATACTACTTTGTACCCTCTTTCGTGAAGGTACAGGGTATCATTGCCATAGCCGCAACCGAGATCAATAATCGGGATGTCTGTAGAGTCCTTCAGTATGCCAGCGTATTTTTCCAACCAGAGATCATAGTCAGGCTTTGTACTGCCGATGCGTATATATATTTCGTCCCAGTTCCCGTAATGATGCTTTGCTGTTCTGTCGTTAAGAAAGTCAAGATATTCACGGGGATATTCCAGCAGGGCAGCGCCTCTGAGACAACGCAGAGCGGAGGGATGGATGTAGCGGAAATAGAACTCCTGTAATATCCACTTTTTTTGGTGTGGGAGCATCATTATATGAGGGGAAGCGAGCTCATTTCACCTCCTTCATTATAAATTTTTTGAAAGTCTTGCAGACAGGATAGCCGGAGCACCTGAACCTGATGACATCACTCTCCAGCTTATAAACATTCATCGGCTTTCTGCATGCAGGACATGCCGGTTTGCCTTTAACCGGTGACTTCTTTGCCATAGGGTTAACCCGAGTTCCCCACATTACACATATAAATCGTTATTTTCCCTTCCTTATCTTCCCATATCTTAATACCTCGCTGCTGTCACAGGACGGGCATCTAGCTTTAGTCGGTTCCACCATAGTTTAATGATCCTTTGTTAAAACATGATGGTTGAAATGTTAAATTCCTGTCACATAAATTCACAGAAGCCGTGCCCCCTGTTCAGCGAGCCGCGATCTCACACTGCAGCTCAGGTTCAGATAGCAAAAGTTCTCTTCATTAATAAACCTGCTTATGAGATATGCCAGTCCGTTGCTTTTTGCGTCGAGATATGGCGTGTCGATCTGATTCAGATCGCCTGTGAAGACAATCTTAGTGCCCTCCCCGCACCTTGTGATAATTGTCTTGACATCGATGGGCCTTAAATTCTGCGCCTCATCCACAATGAAATACCTGAGCGGCAGGCTTCTCCCCCGTATATATGTCAGGGCCTCGATCTGCAGTACGCCGGTATCTATCAGATACTGAAAACTCCTGTACTGACTTGCTGAGCTTTCGTCCTTAATATGACCTTTCGGCGTGTTGATGATCACCTCCAGGCTGTCGAATACTGGCTGCATCCAGGGAGCAAGTTTCTCGCTCACATCTCCCGGCAGGAAGCCTATGTCATTACCCATGGGAACAACCGGTCTTGCCACCACCACCTGCTCGTATAAAGGTGATTTCTTCGTTGTCTGGTGCATTCCTGCAGCCAGCGCAAGAAGAGTTTTCCCTGTGCCGGCTGAGCCCGTGAGTGCAAGAACTTCTATATCCGGATTTGTTAATGCGTCTATGGCGCAGCGTTGTTCCACATTTTTGGGGGATATGCCTTCAAGCGACTTGCCGTTCTTGATCTTTGTGTGGTTGTCACTGCCCTGTAACCTGAAGATATCTTCACCAGTCCTCAAGTATCGTATCGAATGAATGCCGTTGGTGTAATCCGATTCTTCCAGCACTCTGCCATACTTCTGGAAAAGCGTTGTCTTATCGCTTTCATAGTCTCCTGCATGGAGGCCGCATGCCTCCGCCTTTATTCTCACGGTAGTGTCTTTGGACACCAAAGTGACAGACGGGATATTTCCTCTTTCGTCAGTCTGCTGCTTTTCCACAATGCCAAGGGCCGTCCTTATGATCTTGTTGTCCTCTGTGACGCCGTCCATGAAAACAGTAGGAGCGCTGCTTAACGTAGTGCCGATCAAAAGCAGGCCTCCTGTTTTCATCTTGATCCCGGAGATCAGTGATCCCTTCTCCATTACCTGATCAATGATCCTGAGCGCAGTTCGTGCTGACGCCGCTATCTCCCCGTGCCCCTTTTTGAGCCTGTCAAGCTCTTCCATAACAACAAACGGTATTACCACGTCATGCTCGTCAAAACTGAAGATGGAGTTTGGATCGTGAATCAACACATTCGTGTCGAGTACGAATATGTTTCTCACGTTCCGATGATCGTCAGACAGGGCCGACTTCTGTGATCCCGGCGAAGATGCTTCGGGGTTAAGAGACTCCACGCAGTCTGTTTGGTTCATGCAGGTCCTCCGTTCTGATAATAATTATTGTTGTGGGAATTAGGTGTGCGCGAAGCAAGGCAGGAAGAACCAAGAAATTATTCACAAGAACATTTCTTGATAATATTTATGTTGTAACTCAAGCTCTCTATCATTCTCCTAAAAACATTGTGACATTGTTCTGTTACAGGATTGTTACAGTCTCATGAAATTTTAGTGACCGACTCTATGGCATCTCATTTGAGTTTCGTAATATGCTTAATGATGGTACTTTTCATTCCTTCTCTGCGAAGAAATATCCGATGCCCCGGAGGGTTTTGATGTATCTCGGATTTGCAGGATCATCCTCGATCTGGGCCCTCAACCTTCGTATATGCACATCAACTGTCCTGGGCTCCACAAATGCCTCGTCACTCCATATTGCGTCAAGAAGCTGCTCCCTGCTGAATACCCTTCCCTTTCTCTCCACAAGGTAGAGGAGGAGCTTGAATTCCGTGGCACTGGGTTTGATGGGTTTTCCTTTAATGGAGACGACATATTTCTCCCTGTCGATCTCAAGCCCCCCTATCATCAGAATTCCTTGCTCGGGGGACCTCTCCCCGGGAGACCTCCTCAGTACTGCCTTTGCTCTTGCCACAAGTTCCCTGGGACTGAAGGGCTTTGTGATGTAGTCATCCGCTCCCATCTCCAGCCCAAGGACCTTGTCCACTTCCTCCCCCTTTGCCGTAAGCATGATGATAGGCAGACCAGCAGTCTTGGGATCATTCCTGAGTATCCTGCAGAGCTCCATGCCCTGGAGGCCAGGCAGCATGAGGTCCAGTATCAGGAGGTCATAATTTTTCTTTCTGATTTTTGAGAGCCCTTCTTCCCCGTCTGATGCTGAATCGACGGCAAAGCCCTCTTTCTTGAGGTTATAAGAGACAAGTTCGACAAGGTCAGCTTCGTCGTCGACTACGAATAAATTCTTTGAGCTCATCAGCAATACCTTATCTGGAATCTTTGCAGGCTCTCGCGTGACGTAATGAGTTCCCCCACTCGGGGCGATGCGACGCTAAAAGAATCCATTGTTATGCTCCTTTCATGCGGCCAATCATGCAGCAATCTCAGATGTATTTCTGCCGACTTCATTCATCCTTCTCAGACACTCATCACTCACTTTAATCTCTTTCCTGTTTCCGCCGGATATTCGAATTTTCTCAGGGCTGATTGACGGCTCCGTTCGGCATTTCGTTGTCCAAGGCCTGAAGGATGCTTCGTGCCGCTTCCATAGCTATTTCACGCCTTACAGAATCAACTGCGGAACCGAGGTGAGGGGTAAAAAAAGTTTTCTCCACATTTTCTAGGAGTTCCCGCGGAACTCCCAGTGGACGATCAATCCGGGCCCAATCCTCCATCTGAAATACATCCGCGCCATAACCGCCAAGATGCCCAGAGGCCAGGGCATTCGCAACTGCCTGTTCGTCCACTACTGAGCCGCGGCCGGTATTGATGAGAAAACTGCCGGGTTTCATCTGCGCAATAGTCTTCTTATTGATCATATGCTTGGTGGCGGAAGTGAGGGGCACCATGGGGACAACAAAATCACTGTTTTGAAGAAGGTATTCGAACGAGGCATAAGTTACTCCCAATTCTTCGTTTTCTTCTTCTGTGAGAACCACAGTGTCGTTATAAAGCACATTCATTTCAAATCCCAACAGCATCCTAGCTATTTCCTGACCAACTGCACCCATTCCTATGATGCCAAGAATTGAGCCGGTAAGACCCGTCCCATAGAACTCCGGTCGCCAGCCTTTAAACTTACCGCTGCGTACATACCGGTCACCCTGGAGCATGTTTCGGGACAGACCTATGAGCAGACCTATAGTCAGTTCTGCAGTGGGAACGGTCAAAAGATCGGGGACAATTGTTAACCAGACGCCATACCTCGTGCAGGCATCGACGTCGAAGTTGTCATAGCCCTTTAACGCGGCAGCAACAATCTTCAAATCCTGACAGGCCTCCAGAAAGTCTCTATCAATGCTGTCGGGCATAAAGACCATAATCGCCTGCGCTTCTTCCGACCGGCGGATTATTTCCCCTCTTGGCAGGGTTTCATGAGTGAGGTTCGGCACAACCTCGCAATGCTGACTCAGGAACTCGATGACTTCCGGATGTACCCAGTGTGTGATGACTACTTTCGGCTTCATGTATTTGCTCCTTTCTACTACTTGAATCGCTTACGCAAGGACGAGCCTAACCCGTCAACGAGGGTGACCATTAAGAGAATG
>DATKOU010000215.1:0-4402 GCA_035524455.1 Thermodesulfovibrionales bacterium
GCCTTTATACCCAACTCCCCAATCTTCCTTCTAAACTTCTCTGTGGAGATCGGTGAAGGGGCTTCCTCGATAAGTTTCTGATGCCTCCTCTGTACGGAGCAGTCGCGCTCGCCCAGGTGAATCACATTCCCTTTGTCATCCGCCATTATCTGGACCTCGATATGCCTCATGTCCGGGATGTACTTTTCCACATAGAGCTCACTGTTTCCGAAGGAAGTGAGGGCCTCTCTCTGCGCAAGGTAAAATGCCTGCTCCAGGTCCTTCTCTTCATTCACAACCCTCATGCCCTTCCCGCCGCCCCCTGCAGAGGCTTTCAAAATTACGGGGAACCCTATTTTCTTCGCAACCTTAATGGCCATCTCCTCTGAGAGCACAGGTCCATCACTCCCCGGTACCACCGGCACACCCTTCCGTTTCATAACCTGCCTCGCCTTTGCCTTATCACCCCCAAGGCGTATGTTCTCGGCAGAAGGCCCGATGAAAGTGATTCCCGATGTGGCACACGCCTCGGCAAAATGGGGATTCTCGGAGAGGAAACCATATCCCGGATGTACCGCTTCTGAATCAGTAATCTCGGCAGCGCTGAGGATCCCGGGGATATTGAGATAGCTCTGTAAGGAGTTGGCAGGACCGATACATACCGCCTCATCAGCGAGCCTCACATGCATCGAGTCCTTTTCTATATCTGAATATACCGCTACGGTCCTTATCCCGAGTTCTCTGCAGGCCCTTATAACCCTGACTGCAATCTCACCCCGGTTTGCGACGAGGACCTTCTTAAAGATTTTCATGATACCGGCTCAACAAGGAAGAGTGGCTCGCCGTACTCAACAGGCTGACCATTTTCCACCAAAGCCCTCACAATCACCCCGTCCACCTCACTCTCGATCTCGTTCATAAGCTTCATGGCCTCGATGATGCAGATCACCTGACCCTTTTTCACCCTCGTTCCCGCATCCGCAAAGGGAGGGGCATCCGGAGAAGGTGCCCGGTAGAATGTCCCGACTATAGGACACGTAATGGTAATGAGCCTTTGGATGTCTTCCTCGGACTCACCCGTTCTTTCGATGGTGGTCAAGGGAGGTTTCGCGTGCACCTCAAGGGAAGATAACATCATCTGCCTCCTTATCTTCACCTTTATTCCCTCTTTCTCCACCTGGAGTTCTGTAATATCGGTATCCTTCAGAAAAGAGATAAGCTCCTTCAGATCATCCAGTTCCATTATTTTACCCTTTCAATATATTCCGATGTCCTGGTGTCCACCCTTATCACGTCTCCTGTATTGATATGAAGAGGGACTCTCACCACGGCACCGGTCTCCAATGTTGCAGGCTTGGACCCTCCCGAAGCGGTATCACCCTTATACCCGGGATCTGTTTGCGCCACGACGAGTTCCACAAAGGTAGAAATCTCTACCGTGAGGGGATCCCCTCTATAGTTGAGAATCTTTACTACCATGTTTTCCTTGAGGAACTTCTTTGCATCCCCAAGTTGGGAGGTACTGAGGGGTATCTGTTCAAATGTCTCAGTATCCATGAAATAATGGTGGTCCCCCTCTGCATAGAGGTACTGCATTGACCTTTCATCAAGGTGGGGTGATTCGAACTTCTCCCCCGACCGGAAGGTATCCTCCAGGACACTCCCGCTCTTGAGGCTTTTTAACTTTGTCCTCACAATAGCTCCCCCTCTTCCCATCTTCACATGCTGAAAATCGATGATCTCAAAAGGTTCGCCTTTGTATTCTATCTTTGCACCCTTTCTGAATTCATTTGTTGATATCAATACACCCTCCTCCTGCCCTGCAAAATTTAGAGTATCTCCAGATCCCTCGGTAAGCGTGTCAACACTTCAGGTCCCTTAGGTCTCACAAGCACCATGTCTTCTATCCTCACACCCCCGAGCCCTGGTATATATATCCCCGGCTCTACGGTAAAAATCATGTTTTCACTTATGGTATCACTTCGTGTCCATGTGATCCTCGGTGACTCATGAACCTCGAGACCTACCCCATGGCCCGTTCCATGACCAAAAAATTTACCGTACCCCGCATTTTTTATTATATTCCTTGCCACCTCATCAATACCCTTGCTCTTGCAGCCAGGGCAAACAGAGGAGACCGCCCTTCTGTTTGCCTTATAGACCGTCTGGTATATTTCCTCTTTCCGAGAAATATCAACGCCCACGTTGCGTCCCCCGTGACACCCGGTACCTCTCAAAAGGAATGTCCTCGTCATATCTGAACAATAACCTTCCGCTTCCCCACCCCAGTCTATCACCACAAGTTCACCTGATGAGAGCTTCTTATCGCTCGCCTTGGCATGGGGCATTGCCGAGTTTACGCCGGACGCCACTATTATATCAAAAGGGAGGTGATTGCACCCTCTTTTTTTCAGCCGTGCTTCCAGCATGAGGGCTATCTCCCGTTCCCTCCTTCCGGGCCGTATATAGGGCTTCACATCAAGGAATGCTTCTTCTGCCTTCCGTACTGCCTCTTTTATGGAACGTATCTCTCCATGGTCTTTTATTGTCCTCAGGGATTCTACAATACCTGTCAGAGGACTAAGCCTTGCCCCGCACCGGGAAAGCCCCTGAAAAAATTCATACGATACCCCCGATTCAAAACCGAGGGTACGTATACCAAGATCAGAGATCATTTCTTTTATAATCCTTAGCCTGTCGCCCTTTTCGATGGAAAGTTCCCAGGGAATTCCAGTCAACTCCCTCCCGGCCTCCTCCTGATACCTGAAGTCCGTGATAAACACATTTTTCTCCTTAGTGATCAGGACAGCACCGGAGGATCCCTTGAAACCGGAGAGGTACCTGACATTTACAATATTGGTGGCGAGAAACGCGTGGATTCTTTTCCTTTCAAGGGAATCCCTCAGCCTCTCAAGGCGTGATGAAAAAGGCTGGAAAATACCTACCCCCTGGAAAGGATATTCTTCAGAGCATGGAGTGCGAGAACGTAGCTCTCAGCGCCAAACCCGGTAATCTGGCCCTGTGATACTTCTGCGATGTAAGATCTCCTCCTGAACTCTTCCCTCTTGTACACATTGGAGATGTGAACTTCAATGGTAGGTCTGGCTACAGCCGCAATCGCATCGCGGATGGCTATGCTCGTATGGGTATATGCTGCGGGATTTATTATGAGGGCGTCATAATCTGCCTTTTGGATCGCATCGATGATCTCACCCTCACTATTGGATTGCAGAATAGAGACCTTTATCCCGGTTTCCGCGGCCACTGCCTTGATTCTCCGGTTAATCTCTCCGAGGGTGAGCGTTCCGTATACCTCGGGCTCTCTTTTCCCGAGCATGTTCAGGTTTGGTCCATGGATGACTAATACTTTCATTGGCAGCGTTCTTAGACTATCAAGCAAAGATCGTAGATTTCTGAGTCCTCATTTCGTCAGCAGTCCACAGCCAAATGCACTGGGTCATTCTTAGAATTCTCCTTCCAGTTTCGGGACTGCTGTCTTGAGAATGTATCTACCCTTGCCATAGTTGCCCTCGGGCCTTATCACCAGGGCCAGGTAGTATCCGGGATTGATCTGGCGCATGATAATACCGCACCTGTCTGAGATAATGGAAAACTCGCGCGCAACGCCAAGGCCAAGTTCTTGTGCAGCAAGATTAATGTCTTTGATCATGGCTGAGGCCTCTGCTCCAAGGTCCTCAAGGCTGAAAAGTTTCTCGGTGGCATACTCCTCAACCGGGATACCATCAGAGCCGAGAATCATGGCAGAAACTGCACCATCAACCCTCTCCACTGCGTCCTTAAGAACCTCAGAAAAGCTCATCCCTCCCCGATTCCTGCAATTACCTTATTGGCTCTTTCCAAAATTTCTCCTTACTCCGTCCAGAAATGTCTCCAGTTTGGCTATCACCACCTCGTCACCCCTGCCCATGAGTTTCATGAGCGTCTTCAACTCCAAAATCCTCTGCAAGGTCTGCTTATCATCAGGATTCCGTGAGAGGACCTCCCTGTAGATCTCAAGCGCCTTGAAAAAATTACCGCTGGCAACCATAGAATCTGCAGCGCCTATATCAGCGCCGCTTCCCGCAGGTTTTGCCTCTTCCCCCATCCTGGGGGCTGAAAGATCCGGATGTTCCTGGGGAACCTCAACCGGCTCGGCAAGGATATCATCAAAGGCCTCTCCCTCTAAAAGGTCAATTGCCTGATCTTCAGGAATCTCAATGGGCTCATCGATCCCCGGCATGGTCTCCGGGGTCTCGACAGACAGAGAATCTTCTAACTTCTCAAACTCCTCATGGGATATCGCCTGGGGTTCAACTACAGTCTCCTCTTCATGAGTATGCGTCTCAATGGCAGGGGCTTCAATTTCCTCAACATCAGGAAGCGGCTCAACAGGGCTCTCCAAGGGAAAGACAATCTCCTCTTT
>DATKOU010000216.1:0-5589 GCA_035524455.1 Thermodesulfovibrionales bacterium
GCTTCTTGATGCCCTCAATGCTTATCTTTTTCACATGGATGAGATCTCTCACACACCTCAGCCATTTGATATCATTCTCTGAGTAGAATCTGTTTTTGTTGCGGCGGGCAGGGGTGATGAGGCCATGTTTTTCGTAGAGCCGCAGGGTTTGGTCCGTGGTGCCCAGCAGTTCCGAGACAACCCCGATGGAATAGAGGGGCATGCCCTTTTTCTCTTCCTCGGTAAGTTCCTTGGTAATTTTTCTGCCAGCCATATTCAGGTGATCGATAGCCATAATTATAACTCATTTGTTAATTGAAAAATCAAGTACAATATTCCGGGAGTGCAGAAGGGCAATTCATTGATTTTTGAGGCTATGGTAGGTTATGGTGTAACGATGAACCTTAAGGGAATAGTGAAGAACTTCAGAAACAGCAAGATTCTGGTCATTGGTGACCTCATCCTTGACCGTTACATATGGGGAAAGGTGAGGAGGATCTCCCCTGAGGCCCCTGTTCCTGTGGTTGAAGTCACAGACGATAATTTTATGCTTGGTGGCTCTGCCAATGTGGCAAACAACATTATTGCCCTTGGAGGGGAGGCTACTGTGGCGGGGGTGGCGGGTAAAGACAGGGCAGGGGATGTCATGAGACAGCTCCTTGATGAAAAGGGGATTGAGTCCGCGCTCTTCGAAGACACGAGACCGACCACGATAAAGACGAGGGTCATCGCCCATAATCAGCAGCTCGTACGGTTCGACAAAGAAGAGAGCAAGAGGATTTCGGGAAAGGCCCTGGAAAATCTCGTGGCTTTTGTCCAGCATGCCGCTGCTGAACATACCGCGGTTATTGTCTCTGACTACAAAAAGGGTGTGGTCTCCCGTGAACTGATCAGGGGAATCCTGAAGGCCCCCAGGCAGAAACGAAAATTCCTTGCGCTTGACCCGAAGGTCGGACATTTTCACTATTACAAAGGGGTCAGCCTTATTACCCCCAACCTTATGGAGGCTTCCCAGGGTTCCGGAGTGGAGATAAAGGATGAGCCGTCACTCATCAAGGCAGGCAAGATCCTTATGAAGCGTCTCGCCTGTGGCGCAGTACTCATCACAAGGGGGGAAGAGGGGATGAGCCTTTTCGAAAAAGACCGGATCATCCATATTCCCACAGTGGCAAGACATGTGTATGACGTCACGGGTGCAGGGGACACTGTGATTGCAGCCTTTACCCTTGCCTATGCGTCGGGAGCCACTCTGCGGGAGGCGGCCATTATTGCCAATCATGCGGCAGGGATTGTGGTGGGAGAGGTGGGTACCGCGGTAGTCACCCCTGAGAAACTCCTGGAGTCACTGAGGGAAATACGTAAGTAGTAAATAGTGAGAAGTGAACTGTAAAGTGTATAGAGTAAGGCACAATAAGAAGTGGCCTTCGCGCAAGAGGAATTTCGGCCAGGTCGAAATGGCGGGAAGAAATGGCCATCCGGTGAGACCGTTTTATGTTTCATCGCTTTTGCCATTCACTATTTACTGCTCACTATTAACTGTCCTCTGATATGCCAAAGGCGATCGCATTACTTTCGGGCGGGCTTGACAGTACCCTCGCCATCCTCGTGATGCTGAGACAGGGGATAGAGGTTACTGCGGTCACCTTTCTCAACCACTTTGGGTGTGACATCAGTGACCGTTCCTCCTGTTCCAGAAACCCCTTTCCTGCTGCGGAGCAATTCGGGTTTCGTGTGAAACTCTGCCACCTGTCATCTCAATTCCTCGATATAGTCAAGAACCCCAAGTTCGGGCACGGCAAGAATATGAACCCCTGCATTGACTGCAGGATTCTCATGTTGAGAGAAGCGAAGGAATTGATGGACCTGACAGGTGCGGATTTTGTCGTGACAGGGGAAGTGATCGGCCAGAGGCCCATGAGCCAGAAAAAGAACACCCTTGCCATGATTGATAAGGAGGCTGGGGTAAAAGGGTATGTGCTGAGGCCCCTCAGTGCAAAGCTCATGACAGCGACCATTCCTGAGGAGAAGGGATTAGTGAGGCGGGAGATGCTCTATGACTTCAGTGGCCGATCAAGGAAGCCGCAGATGGCCCTTGCGAGGGAATTGGGACTCACTGACTATCCGGCGCCTGCGGGAGGATGTCTCCTCACAGAGCCCAACTATTCATACCGCCTCAGAGAACTCCTCAGCCATACTCCTGACCCGTCGCTCAACGACCTCCACCTGCTGAGGCTGGGAAGGCACTTCAGATTTTCTCCGCGGTGCAAGGCCATTGTGGGAAGGGACGAGAGGGAAAATGGCGCTCTGGAGTCTTTTGGTGATAAGGAGAGCTATCTCTTATGGGTGGAAGATGCAGGAAGTCCCACAGTCCTTGTCTCGGGTGAAGGAGCGGGAGATTTTATCCCGCTTGCGGCGTCACTCTGCGCAGGCTATTCTGATGCAAAGCACCTTCCTGAGGTGGAGGTGACGGTTGTCAAAGGCCGCAATCCGTTAAGCGTAAAGAGTAATGAGTTGGAAAAGAATACCCATCACGGATCACAAGTCACAGATCACATGTTGAGGATAAGGGTTTCTCCTGCGGAGAGCGAACTCATTGAAGCATACAGGATAGAAAAGCCGAACATCAAAGGCCGTAACGCGTTAAGCGTACTACATGACGAGTAAAGGATTAAACGCGTTACGGTTCATGCATCACGTGTCATAGTTACAGCCTTACAAGGACTCCCTTTGCCCTCAGGTATTCCTTTGCCTCTCTTACGGTAAACTCCCTGTAGTGGAAAATGGACGCAGCAAGGACTGCGTCCGCCTTGCCATGCACAAGTCCGTCATAGAGGTGCTCGAGGGTCCCCGCACCTCCTGATGCAATAACCGGGATGGTTACCGCCTCTGACACTGCCTTTGTCAATTCTATGTCATAGCCGTCCTTGGTCCCATCCCTGTCCATACTGGTGAGCATGATTTCCCCTGCGCCCAGGGCTTCCATTTTCCTTGCCCATCGAACTGCGTCAATGAGCTTCATGGTCCTTCCGCCATGGGTTGAGATGGCCCAGGCGAGGGCATGGGTGTGCGGACCGAGGCAGACATCTTTGAGCGACGGGTTGTCAAACCACTCTTCCCCAGTTGCCCCGGACAGGTCAGGGGCAACCCTCTTTGCATCAATGGCAACCACAATGCACTGGCTTCCGAATCTCTCTGCAGCCCTGCTGATGAAGAAGGGGTCCTTTACCGCCGAAGTGTTGATGGAGACCTTATCGCATCCTGCCCTGAGGAGGTCCCGTATATCGTCAAGATTTTTGATTCCCCCTCCCACGGTCAAGGGCATGAACACATCATCAGCGGTCTTTTCGACCACATGGAGGATTATCTTCCTCTTTTCATGGGACGCGGTGATGTCGAGAAAGATGAGTTCATCAGCCCCCTGCTCGTCGTAGAATTTTGCGTTCTCGACAGGGTCCCCTGCATCCCGTAAATTTACGAAACTGACCCCTTTTACCACCCGTCCGTCCTTCACGTCGAGGCATGGGATAATCCTCTTAGCCAGCATCTTTGAACCCCGCGATAAGTGAATCGTGGATTGTGAAAAATAAAAACACAGTTCTTAAAGATGTCTTTTCGCTCATTCCTCTTGTTACTCCTTACACGTTACTCTTTACGAGGTTAATGGCTTCTCTCAGGTCAAGGCTTCCCGAGTATATGGCCTTACCGGTGATCACTCCCCAGAGGCCTTCTATATCCCGGAGTCTCTTAATGTCCTCAAGGGAAGAGACTCCGCCGGAAGCGATTACAGGGATATTCACCGTTCTTACTATCTCACTCACCGCCATGATATTCGGTCCTGTCATCATGCCATCTCTTGCAATATCAGTATAGATTATTCCGACCACTCCCTTTCTTTCTGACTCCCTCGCAAGAGACTTTGCGTCAATCGTGGTAACCTCTACCCATCCCTTTACCGCGACCTTTCCTTCCCTTGCATCGATACCCGCGATAATCTTCCCGGGGTATTTTTTACAAGCCTCTTTCAGGAGTGCAGGTTTTTCAATGGCAACGGTCCCGAGTATGACCCTGTGAATTCCCATTCCCACCAACTCATCTATCTTTTCCATATCCCTGATGCCCCCGCCCATCTCCATCTCCATGCCTACGGACTCACGTATCCTCTTCACCGCCTGCAGGTTCTTCTGGCTTCCTGTGAATGCGCCGTCAAGGTCAACTACATGGAGTAACCTTGCCCCGCAGGACTCCCACAGTCTCGCGGTGAGGACAGGATCCTCAGAATAGACAGTGGCTGCATCTTCCCTGCCCTGGAGGAGTCTGACGCATTTGCCGTCCTTTAAATCTATTGCAGGAATTATGAGCATGTATTAATATAACAAAATATGTTCCCGGTATGCAGGAGCAGCCATGATGGAGAGAGCAGACATAGAACCCCCAGACATAGTAAGAGCCTGATTTTCACTCTTATCTCAGTTCCTCTCCTTTTGCATTTTCTCTCTGCTGAAGCCCTCCCGTTCGCCGTTCCGGAAACCCTCAACTATGACCTTACATGGACGGGGATCAAGGCAGGAGAAGCATCCCTGGAGATAAGGGATGAGGGAAGTGAGATGAAGATAATTTCCACTGCAAGGTCGGCAAAATGGGTCTCTATGTTCTATACAGTGAATGATGTGGTGGAAAGCATGCTTTCGAAAAAAAACCCCTCGACGGGCCAGCCGGTGAATTATAAAATCAACCTGAGAGAGGGAAGGAACAGGAAGAATAAAGAGGTGATATTCGATTACCGGAACCTGAAGGCCCTTTCCATCGACTATCTCGACAAGGAGCGAGCAGAGGTCGAAATCCCGGCCCGTGTGTTTGATTCCCTCTCAAGCTTCTATTATGTGCGGACACTGAATCTGGAGGTGGGCAGGTCGGTCTATGTCACGGTCTTTGACAATAAGAAGGTGTGGAACATCGAGGTTCAGGTGTTGAGGAAGGAGAAGATAGAGGTGCCGGCGGGAGAGTTTAATACGATTGTGATTAAACCCTTAATGAAATCAGAAGGGGTTTTTTACCGGAAGGGGGATATATTCATCTGGCTCACTGACAATGAAAAGCGGGTCCCGGTGATGCTCAAGACAAAGGTGAAGATAGGCTTCATCACCGCCCGGCTTGTGGGAGGAATGTATTGATCCCTGTTTCTGTGGTGATAGTCACCAAGGACGAGGAGAGGAATATCAAGGACGCCCTTGAAAGTGTGAGGGAGTTTGAAGAGGTCGTGGTCCTGGACGCCTTCAGTGCAGATGCCACCGTGGAGATATGCAGGAGATATACGCCAAGGGTGTTCCAGCAGGAGTGGATGGGCTATGCACGACAAAAACAGGCAGCAGTAGATCTTGCGAAAAAGGAATGGGTTCTGATCCTTGATGCAGATGAACGGGTCACCCCTCAACTGAAGAGGGAGTTGGCCGGGAAAATAGGAGAAGGTATACGGGATGGCTTTTATCTGCCCAGGAAAAACTTCTTCCTGGGTAAATGGATACGCCACAGCGGATGGTGGCCTGATTACACCCTGAGGCTCTTCAGGAAGGAAGTATCCCATATGGAGTACCGGGAAGTTCATGAAAAAGT
>DATKOU010000217.1:0-8362 GCA_035524455.1 Thermodesulfovibrionales bacterium
AAAAACGGCTATCAGAACACAGGATATAACTGGCTAATAATAAAATTAAAAGCAGGTTATGTTACGCATAGCTGGGTGTACTCCTCAAAAAAGCTATGCGTTGTATCGGATGAAACAAACGACGCCTCGCGGTGCCATTGATGGTGCTTTATTTATCCTGCATCACTGGCAGGTTCCGCCGGAATATGCATAGGGCGAAGAAAACGATCCGCCATTTCTGAATTTCATGATCATTCAGAAAACCCTTTTCCTTCCTTTTTGAAATTTGTTTTTCATTTATGCTATGGTGTACTAATTTAGCGAGGCAGCAAGCGGAGGTTTCAATTATGGCAAAGAAAATTGTGCTGGCGTATTCGGGAGGGCTTGATACCTCTGTCGCGATAAAGTGGTTGAAGGAGACCTATGGAGCAGAGATCATCGCCTTCTGTGCGGACCTTGGCCAGGGTGAAGACCTCAACGAGGTGAAGGAAAAGGCGCTCAAGACAGGGGCATCAAAGGTCTATGTGGAAGACCTGAGGGAGGAATTCGTCTCCCACTACATCTTCCCCATGCTCAGAGCAAATGCGGTATACGAGGGCTTCTACCTTCTCGGCACATCCATTGCAAGGCCTCTCATCGCGAAGAAGCAGATAGAGATTGCAAAGAAGGAGGGTGCTGATACGGTCTCCCATGGGGCAACAGGGAAGGGCAACGATCAGGTGAGGTTCGAGCTCACGTACTATGCGTTAAAACCTGATATCAAGGTAATTGCTCCCTGGAGGGAATGGCCCTTCAAGTCACGCCAGTCCTTAATAGAGTATTCCGAGAAACATAAAATCCCTGTCACCGCCACAAAGGAAAAACCGTATAGCACTGACAGGAACCTCTTCCATATAAGTTATGAAGGAGGGATTCTCGAAGATCCATGGGCTGAAGCGCCTTCGGACATGTACACGATGATGGTACCCCCTGAGAAGGCCCCTGATAAACCTGCCTATATCGAACTTTCCTTTAAGGCAGGGGATTCCTTTGCACTCAACGGGAAACCCATGTCCCCTGCCCTTCTTTTGGAAACCCTGAATTCGATTGCGGGAAGCAATGGTATCGGGAGGGTTGATATCGTGGAAAACAGATATGTGGGGATGAAGTCCAGAGGGGTATATGAAACCCCCGGGGGGACTCTCCTCCACGTAGCCCACCGGGCAATAGAGTCCCTTACCCTGGACAGGGAGGTCCTCCACCTGAGGGATTCCCTCATGCCAAAGTATGCAGAGCTTGTGTACTACGGGTACTGGATATCCCCGGAAAGGGAGGCGATTCAGCTTATGGTGGATGAGATACAGAAGGATGTCACCGGAGAAGTGAGACTTAAGCTCTACAAAGGAAACTGTCTTGCAGTGGGAAGGAAGTCGGAATATTCATTGTATCATCAGGAGCTCGCCACATTCGAAGAAGAGGAAATCTATAACCAGAAGGATGCAGAGGGTTTCATAAAACTCAATGCCCTTCGTCTGAGGATCAGAAACCTGCTCAGAAATAGTCATGACTAATCTTGAATCATGGATTGCCCTCTCTATGGTCCCGGAAATAGGGAATGTCACTTTCAAAAAGCTTCTCTCCGTATATGGAGCACCTGAGGAGGTCTTCAACGCTCCCCTTAGAACTCTCTCCCGCACTGAGGGAGTGGGGGAAAAAAAGGCCCACCAGATTAAGAGTTTTTCCCGCTGGAAGGACGTGGAAAAGCAGTTGAAACTTCTCATTCAGCATAATGCGCGTCTGGTAACGTATCACAGTCAGGAATATCCCGCGATGCTCCGGCAGACAGAAGATGCGCCGGTCAGCCTTTATGTCAGGGGGGAGATCAAGGATGAAGACAGGTTTGCCATCGCCCTTGTGGGCTCAAGAAAAGCAACGCCCTATGGAAAGGCTATGGCAGAGAGGCTGTCATCCGCATTGGCGGAATCTGGATTCACCATTGTGAGCGGAATGGCGAGGGGCATTGACACGATCGCGCATACAGGCTCATTAACGTCTGGAGGAAGGACCATCGCGGTCCTCGGCTCAGGACTGGACAAATTCTACCCGCCTGAAAACAGGGGCTTGATGGAGAGGATCACCTCCTCAGGGTATGTGGTGAGCGAATTCTCCTTCGGCACAATGCCCAACAGAGAAAACTTCCCCAGGAGAAACAGGGTGATAAGCGGACTTTCCTTTGGTGTGGTGGTAGTGGAGGCAGCCTCTGGCAGTGGAGCGCTGATTACTGCGAGCTCAGCCCTGGAGCAGAACCGGGAGGTCTTCGCCGTGCCCGGGAATGTCACATCCTCGAACTCGACCGGCACGAATGAACTCATTAAAAAGGGGGCAAAGCTCATCCAGAAGGCGGATGATGTCATAGAGGAACTGGCGCCCATGCTCAAGGGATTTGTGAGAGCGGACAAGATCAAGGGGAACCAGGGGGGCACTGCGTTTCCCCGAACACCGGTGGAACTCTCCGATGAAGACAGGAGAGTCTGTGATATACTGACAGGAGAACCGACGCACATTGATGTGCTCTCCAGGGAGCTTTCCCTCTCTCCGGCCAAAACACTTTCCCTTCTTCTGAATCTGGAACTGAAAGGAATTGTGAAACAGGCTGAAGGCAAGAGATTCTATCTTATGTACTGAACAGCACTTGCAAATAACAGAAGGTTTGTGGAAGAATGAATTCTTCCGCGTGTAGGTATGGCAAACAGATTCATAAAACAATCAGAGGAAAAAGACGGGTCACTTTATCTGGATGATGAGGAACTTGATGCCATACGGTCATTACTCATATGCATCCTCATGAAGAATACTCGTCTTGACAAGGACGAAATCTACACCTATATTTTTGGTGAAGGAAAGACAATTCTCTGGCACTGAAGGAGGCTATCGTGAAATCCCTCGTAATCGTGGAATCGCCTGCAAAGGCAAATACGATAAATAAGATACTGGGCAAGAACTTCTCGGTGAAGGCGTCCATAGGCCATATAAAAGACCTGCCCAAGAAGGAGATGGGCGTTGAGGTGGAGAAGGGGTTCCAGCCCCACTACGTGACAATCCCCGGCAAGGAAAAGGTCATCAGGGAATTGAAAAAGGCGGCAAAGGAGGCTGACAGAGTTTTCCTCGCCCCGGACCCTGACCGCGAAGGAGAGGCCATCGCATGGCATATCGCATCCGTAATTACCGATGCAAAATCTAAAGGGGGAGATCAAAAGATCTTCAGGGTCACCTTCAATGAGATCACTGAGCGGGCGGTGAATGAAGCAATAAAGAATCCAGGGAAGATAGACCTCAACAAGGTAGATGCCCAGCAGGCGAGAAGGATATTGGACAGGCTTGTGGGGTATGGACTAAGTCCGCTCCTCTGGAAAAAGGTACGGCGAGGACTGAGCGCTGGAAGGGTTCAGTCAGTTGCGGTAAAACTCATTGTGGACAGGGAAAGGGAGATTGACGCCTTTCAGAAAGAGGAGTACTGGAATATCAATCTCAATCTGGAGGGTTCAGCGCCACCGCCGTTTATGTCCAGGCTTTACCGATACCATGGTTCGCCGGTCATCAATCGCGAGGCAGAGGGAAAGGAACGCTTTCTCATCAGGACATCTGAGGATGCAGGACGGATTGCGGGAGAGATAGAGAAAAAGAGCCTTTCGGTCTCAACTGTCGAGAAGAAAGAGAGAAAGAGATCGCCCTACCCTCCCTTCACCACCAGCACCCTTCAGCAGGAAGGTGCCAGAAAACTGAGATATACCGCAAAAAAGACCATGATGCTGGCGCAGCAGCTCTATGAGGGTGTTGAACTGGGTGAAGAAGGGTCGGTTGGCCTCATCACCTACATGCGCACAGACTCAGTGCGTGTTGCGCCCGAGGCGCAGCAATGGGCACGGGATTACATAGGGAAAAGGTTTGGAAAGGAATATCTGCCTGAAAGACCTCCTGCATACAAAAGCAAGGGTACTGCGCAAGAGGCCCATGAGGCAATCAGGCCTACGGACATGCGCAGACCCCCAGATACCATAAAACAATTTCTTCCAAAGGATCTTTTTAACCTGTATACACTTATCTGGAACCGGTTCATTGCGAGCCAGATGTGCCCTGCAAGGCTTGAACAGACAACTCTGATCGTTATGGATGCCGAAAAGCATCTGGAGGTGAGGGCTTCCGGAACTGTAGTCAAGTTTGACGGGTTTATGGCTCTGTACACGGAGAGCAAGGATGAGATTGAGGAAGAGGAAGGAGGAATACTGCCGCCATTAAAGGCAGGAGACTCTTTGAAGCTCATCGAGATAAAACCCTCTCAGCATTTTACCCAGCCGCCTCCCCGTTATACCGAGGCTACCCTTGTGAAGACCCTGGAGGAAAAGGGGATTGGAAGACCGAGCACCTATGCAGCCATTCTCTCCACCATTCAGGAGAGGAAGTACGTACACAAGGGAGAAGGCCGCTTCGGACCCACAGAACTGGGCGTGGTGGTGAACGACCTCCTTGTGGATAAATTTCCTGAGCTCATTGACATAGGGTTTACCGCAAAGATGGAAGATGAACTGGACAGCATAGAAGAGGGGACAATGAAGTGGGTCGAGGCGGTAAAGGATTTCTACAAGCCTTTCAGTCATGCCCTTTCCGAAGCCACAAAAACCTTAGGAAAGATAAGGCCTGCAGATATCCCCACCGACATTATGTGTGACAAATGCGGGCAGCCCATGGTAATCAAGTGGGGGCGTCACGGGAGATTCATGGCGTGTTCCGGTTACCCCACCTGCAAGAACACACGACCGCTGGAGGGTCAGGAGCCAAAGGAGGTTGTCACGACAGACGAGAAGTGTGAGATCTGTGGCTCCCCCATGGTTCTCAAGTCAGGCCGCTTCGGGAAATTCCTTGCATGTTCCCGATATCCTGAATGCAAGACCACAAAGCCCCTCTCCACCGGGGTGAACTGTCCCGAGGACGGAGGCAATATTGTGGAAAGACGCACAAAAAAGGGGAAGCCTTTCTGGAGCTGCAGTAATTATCCGAAATGCACATTTGCCACCTGGAATAAACCCGTCCCCCGGCAATGTCCTAAGTGCGGCGCTCCCTTTGTTTTCGAAAAAAAGGATAAGACAGGCCAGACGATCCTTTTCTGCCACAAGAAGGAGTGCGGATATAAGGAGACTATGATGGAGAAACCTGTAGCGGACGAGGCTGTTCCCATAGGATAAGGGGTGAGGGAGAGAATTCCTTAACCTTGGCCTCAGCCTGAATTTATTCCCCCTTCTTTAGTTTTCTGAATGTATCTTTTCGTATGACGAGACCCATACTCATAGGAATCGGAGGAGCGCACAGTGGTTCCGGAAAGACCACCTACGCATCTTTGCTCTTTCAGAGACTCAAGGGATGGGGTGGAATCAAATACACCAAGACCGACATATACTGCTCTCTCGTTGATGAACGTGACATGCTTATGACCGAGGGAAAGGACACCAGGAGAATGCTGGACGCCGGCGCTGAGCGGGTACTATGGGTTAAGTCACCGCCTTCCGAACTGGGAGACTTGCTCCCCCTGGCAATGGAGAAACTCTCGGACCTTAAAGGGGTTATCGTAGAGGGTAACAGCGCCATTGAGTTTTTGGTGCCTGATATTATAATATTTACATTTGGGAATGATTCTGAAAACTTAAAGGAAAGTGCGAAGGGGATTCTCGCGAAGGCCGATGTAGTGCTCTCTGAAGAGGCGGCACCCGGAGTGGTACCGGGAGAGACAAAGTGGTTTAAGAAATCGTCTATAGACAATGAGAAATTCCTGATCTCTATAACAGAAATGGTCGAGATGAAAGACAAGATACGGGCGTCACTCAACGAGCGTTCCGAAAATGGGAGAATCCCCTGCCCTGTTGCCAGGACAATCGCCGAAGAACTGAAGGTGGATTACCAGGAAGTGGGCAGGACCGCCAACGAGCTAGGCATAAAAATCACCGGCTGTGAACTCGGTTGCTTCTGATGAGCGTGCTCTTCTTTGAACTCAGCCTCACCTTCTATTTTGCTGCCACCATCGTGAGCGTGGTAGAACTCCTTAAAGGGACAAAAACCACATCTCAATTCATCCTTGTGTTTGCGGTGGGCGGTTTCATCCTGCATACCGCGACTATTATCACCAGATACGTGGTTGCCGGACATCTCCCCATCACAAGTCTCCATGAGGCATCGTCTTTCTTTGCATGGTGTATTGTGCTCATCTTCTTTTTCCTTGAATACCGGTACCGGGTTGACCTCCTCGGTCCCTTCACCATGCCCGTGGTATTCGTGCTCATGCTCTCTTCTTCCATCCTCCCCAGGGAGATAAAACCCCTGAGCCCGGTGCTCCAGAGCTACTGGCTGGGGATCCACACCTTCCTCGCCTTCCTCGGTGACGCCGCCTTTGCAACGGCCTTTGGAATTGGCATTATGTACCTCATTCAGGAGCACCACCTAAAGACAAAACGCCTGGGGGGCTTGTTTCAGAGACTTCCCAATCTCCAGATACTGGATGAAATAAACTATAAACTCATTACCCTGGGATTTCCCTTATTGACCCTGGCTATCATCACCGGTGCGCTGTGGGCAGAGAGTGCATGGGGAAGCTACTGGAGATGGGACCCCAAGGAGGTATGGTCACTCATCACCTGGTTTATTTACGCCCTTGTCCTCCATGCGCGGCTTACTGCAGGATGGCGGGGGAGAAAGGCGGCCATGCTTTCCATTGTGGGGTTCATAAGTGTAATCTTCACCTTTTTTGGCGTAAATCTCCTTCTTAAAGGGTTGCATGCGTTCGTATGAATATCCTTGTTATTGGCCTGAATCATAAAACGGCGGATGTGGAGGTGAGGGAAAAGCTCGCCTTTGACGGCCAGAAACTGGAAGAGGGCCTGACCATGCTCAGCACGCTCCCCGGCATTGAAGAGGCCATCATCCTCTCCACCTGTAACAGGGTAGAGATCTATTCCAAAGTGAAAGAACCCGGGACCGCGTTCGAGACCGTAAAGGACTTTCTCTCCCGCTTTCACGGATTGGACACTGCTGCCCTTGAACGGTCACTCTACCTCCATAGAAACCAGGACGCGGTGCGCCATGTATTCAGGGTTGCGTCCAGCCTTGATTCCATGGTGGTGGGCGAACCCCAGATTTTGGGGCAGCTGAAGGGCGCATTTGAGTTTGCCCTGGGGAAAAAGACGACGGGCATTCTCCTGAACAGGCTGATGAAAAAGACCATATCGGTTGCCAAGAGGGTGAGGACCGAGACAAGGATCGCAGAAAATGCGGTCTCCATAAGTTTCGCTGCGTTTGAGCTCGCGAGAAAGATATTCACTGACCTCCCGGAAAAGTCCTTTATGCTCCTGGGTGCGGGTGAAATGGCAGAACTCGCGGCAAAACATATGATTAATTTCGGCGTCAAGAAGGTAACCGTTGCAAACAGAACCTATGAGCGCGGCTGCGATCTCGCAAGAGAGCTGAACGGAACGGCTGTGAAGTTCGAAGATTTTCTCCACGAGGCAGTGCATACCGATATCATCATCTGCTCCACCGGTGCTCCCACCTATGTGCTCCACAAAGAGGAAATGCAGCGGGTGATGAAGGAGAGAAAACAGAAGCCGGTATTCATTATTGATATCTCCGTACCCCGTAATATTGACCCGGGGATAAACGACCTGGACAACGTCTATCTCTATGATGTGGATGACCTGCAGGGGGTTGTGGAAACGAACATCCTCGAAAGGAAAAAGGAAGCGGAAAAGGCGGAGGATATCATCGCAGAAGAGATTGAATCATTCCAGAAATGGATGTTATCCCTTGACTCTGTGCCCACGGTAGTTGCCCTCAGGAGCAAGGCAGAGACCATCAAGAAGGAAGAGCTGGAACGTCTTTTGAATAGATTTCCTTCCTTAGGAGAAAAGGAGCGCAAGGCCATTGAGCACATGGCCTCGTCCATTACGAACAAGCTCATCCATCCCCCCACAGTGGCTCTCAGGGAAGATACCGAGGATAAGGATACCCTCATTGCGACAATCAAAAAACTCTACGGGATAAACGGAGACGACGACGAGAAAAAATGAATAAAAAAAGAATTGTGATCGGAACCCGCGGGAGCAAACTCGCCCTGTGGCAGGCGGAATGGGTAAAATCAGAGCTGGAGAAACTCACCCCGGGCGTGAAAGTGGAATTAAACAAGATCAAGACTACCGGGGACAAGATATTGGATGTCCCCCTTGCCAAGGTGGGAGGTAAAGGCCTTTTCGTAAAAGAGATCGAGGAAGCGCTCTTGTCCGGGGCCGCTGACCTTGCAGTGCACAGCATGAAGGATGTGCCTACTGACTTTCCTGACGGCCTCCATCTGCCGGTCATCTGTAAG
>DATKOU010000218.1:0-29992 GCA_035524455.1 Thermodesulfovibrionales bacterium
AGAAGACCCACGGGACGCCTTTATCTCGAGGATGCAGAATTCAGAATTCCGCATCCAGGGCTTCAAAAAACTCCCCAATGCCGCAACAGTAGGGACAAGCAGCCTCAGGCGCTCATGCCAGTTGCTCAGCATGAGGCCAGACCTGAAGATTGCCCAGCTCAGGGGGAATCTCGATACACGATTGCGAAAACTGGACGAGGGGCAGTTCGATGCAATCATCCTGGCTGCTGCGGGGGTGAAAAGGCTCGGGTGGTCTCATAGGATCACGGAAATCCTCTCCACTGCAATAAGTCTCCCCGCAATAGGTCAGGGGGCCATTGGTATCGAATGCAGGATTGGTGATCCTTTTATCAACGACCTTATTGCGCCATTGAATCACCCGGAGACCTCCACATGCGTAAAGGCGGAGAGGGCCCTTCTGAAAAAACTCGAAGGGGGTTGTCAGGTTCCCATTGCTGCACACGCACGACTGGTTGAGGGAAGAATTGTGATGGACGGACTTGTGGGAAGCGTATCGGGCGATCGAATCATAAAGGGTCATATCCAGGGTAGCACAGAACATTCAGAATCCCTCGGCATTACCCTTGCAGAAGATATTCTTTCCAGGGGTGCAAAGGAGATACTGGACGAGGTATATGAACGATTCTCTGCCCCTGTTGACGGCGAAATCAGCAGTTAAGAGGATATTTACTCTCGGGACTGACAGGAGGAGCGAGGAAGATTTTATCGAAATACTCCTGTCCTACAATATCGCAGCCATCATAGATGTAAGGAGTGTCCCGAAAAGCAGGATTCCCACCTTTACCAGGGACAATCTTGAAGGGCTCCTGAAAAGAGAGGGGTTGGAGTATTTTTTCCTCGGCAGGGAACTGGGAGGATTCAGGAAGGGTGGATACCCCGCATACCTCGTGACCGAGGAGTTTACGCATGGGATCGAAACACTGGAATCCATTGCAGAGAAGAGACAAGCGGTTATCATCTGCGCTGAACGCTTTCCCTGGAAATGCCACAGGAAATGGATTGCCAGAGAGCTGCATCAAAGGGGATGGAATATCGAACATATCATAGATAAGGGAAAGGTGTGGGTTCCCAAATGACAGGGTGCATGCAAAGACCCGGCTGAAAGGAGAGCATGTGGAGAAGAAAAGTTTCCTGACCGCAGTTACTGAAGTGATGAAGGGTATGATCTCCCATGAGACGATGATGGCGTCCCTGCAGCGCTCCTGCATGAGAGGGGAAGCGGAGAACCTCGATCTGATGCGTCAGAAAGAGACAGAGGTCGACAGGCTCATTGAAGGGATGTCATCCATAGGTGAACTTAATATCCCGGAGGATTCCATGGATGTTCTTGTCCTGAGATACCTCAGGAACACCCAGTTCCTGGCCTGCATTAAGGAGGAGGCGATTGATGTCTCGGAACTGGGAAATAACACTCTCAATTACTGGAAGAAGACAATGCTCTATAAGACCCCCTAGAATTACCCTTTTGTCATTTCAGCCACCCAAATCTCTCACAAGCCTTGTCCACCTTTCAAAATACTTAAAATATAGTATTATTGAATAGCGATGTATTATTCACCCAGACAGAAAGAAATAGAATGTCAGAAAAGATTCCTGCAGAGATCAAGCACGAGATTGAGAAGCTCGTAAAAGACCTCAACTATCATAATTATCGCTATTACGTTCTCGACGCCCCCGTGATTTCGGACGCGGAATATGACAGACTCTTTCTGCGCTTGAAGGAGCTTGAGGCGACCTCCCACCATGTCTTGCCCGACTCTCCCACCCTGAGAGTGGGTGCCCCTCCCCTTGAGAAGTTTGCGAAGGTGAAGCATAAGGAGCCCATGCTGTCTCTGGATAATGCCTTCTCATACGATGAGGTCAAGGAGTTTGACCGCAGGATAGGAAGACTCCTTAACACAGAAAAGGAGATCGAATACACCGTTGAACCTAAATATGACGGACTTGCCATTGAACTGACTTACAGGGAAGGCCTTCTCCACAGGGCGTCCACAAGAGGAGATGGCTATGAAGGGGAAGACGTCACCCAGAATATCAAGACCATCAAGTCCATTCCCCTGAGGATAGAGGGACTTGAGATCCCCGGTGAGATCGATATCCGAGGAGAGGTCTATATGGACCTTGATGAGTTCGAGAAATTAAACAAGCAGAGGGAACAAAAAGGCGAACCCCCATTCGCCAATCCGCGGAATGCCGCCGCAGGGTCTGTGAGACAGCTGGACCCTTCCATCACCTCATCCCGAAAGCTCTACCTTGCGTGCTACGGAATAGGAACGGTGAGGGGCATCGTGTTCAAGAATCATTCCGAGTTCATCAGGTGGCTTGAAGAATCCAGGTTTCCCACTCCCGCAATGGTGAAACTTGTGAAAAAGATTGAGGGCGTTATTGATGCCATTCGAGAGATAGAACGGAAACGGAATTCCCTCCCCTTCGAATCAGACGGTGCCGTGATAAAGGTGAATGACTTCGGCCTTCAGCAAAGGCTGGGAGTGAAAACCCGGGAGCCCCGTTGGGCCATTGCGTACAAATTTCAGGCCCATCAGGGGACCACACGGATAAAGGAAATCCTGGGCAGCGTCGGCAGGACCGGTGTGATCACCCCTTTTGCCGTTTTTGAACCTGTCCGTATTGGCGGCGTCACCGTCTCCCGCTCAACCCTCCATAATTGGGATGAGATCGAAAGAAAGGATATAAGAGTAGGAGATACCGTTGTTGTGGAGCGGGCAGGGGATGTCATACCCCACGTGGTCATGGTAGTGAAAGAAAAGAGGACCGGAAAAGAAAAGCCCCCCCCCATTCCCGACAAATGTCCGGCATGCGGTGCAAAGGTTGTCCGGGAAGAGGACGAGGTGGCGGTCAGGTGTGTTTCCCTTCATTGCCCTGCACAGGTCCAGGAAAAGATAATCCACTTTGCGTCAAGGGGCGGTATGGACATCGAGGGACTGGGCGAGAAGAATGTGGAACTCCTCTACTCAAAGGGACTCATTAAACACTTTGAGGACATTTACAGATTAACAAAGGAAGATCTGATTGAGCTGCCAAGATTCGCCGAAAAATCTGCACAGAATCTCATAGACGCCATCAAAAAGAGCAAGAATGCCACCTTGGCCAAATTCCTCTTCGCGATCGGCATTCTCCATGTGGGCGAGTATGCTGCAAAGCTCCTTGCAAAGAATTTCGAGAGAATCGAAGATTTATACCATGTCAAACCGGACAGGCTTATGGGCATACGACAGATGGGGGAAAAGATATCCTCCTCCATATCAGCCTTTTTCAATGACCAGAAAAACATCGAGACTCTCAAAACACTTAAGGCCTTTGGCTTGAAATTAACCAACCCGGGCTTTTCTTCTGAGAAGAAAGGAGAAAGACCCTTTGAAGGGCTCACCTTTGTCATCACCGGTACATTACCCAAGTCACGGAAGGAAGTAGAGGATCTCATCGAGGGCAACGGGGGCCACTCGTCTTCTTCTGTGTCAGCAAGCACCGATTACCTTGTGGCAGGCGAAGACCCGGGCTCGAAGTTGGAGAAGGCAAAGACACTGGGAATCAAGACCATTTCCTATGACGAGTTATTGACCCTTATTAAGCGGAAGACGGAAAATCCGGGATTGTTCGATTGACCTACTTTTCGCAAAAAAAAGCAGCTTCTGCTGCCCTCTTCTTCACTCATCATGCTTGCAAGACCTGTTTCGATACCGGTGTTTTCAGATACTGATAGCCTGTCCAGAGCAGCATAATCCCAAAAATAAATCTCAGTACTCCGTCCTGGAAGAAATGCGCGAGGGTTCCGCCAACGTAGGTCCCGATAAAAACTCCGGGAATCAATCCCCGGAGGAGGCGGGTTTCTATATTGCCGTAACGCATATGTGTCCACGCCCCCACAATGCCTGCAGGAACCATGGTCAGGAGCGAACTGCCCTGGGCAGTGTGCTGATCGAGACCGACTAAAAGAACCATCACAGGAATCATTATCACTGCGCCTCCGACTCCCAGCATCCCTGAAAGGAAACCTGTGAACGACCCTGCCGCCAGCAGTATGAAGACCTTTTTCCACCCTTCGGAGAAGTACACAAAGGGAGGGATAAATGGTTTGAGAAAAAGCAGTATCGAGACAAGAACGACAAAGGCCCCAAATGACCTCCTGAGCTTCCACTCCGGTAGAGAACTTGCGTGGCGGGCGCCTCTATAGACAGTGAGAATTGCGGTTGTTGCCAACAGTACAGAGGCCAAGAGGTCCACCGACCCCTGCAGCGCATATGTTGCTGCCCCCACGAGTCCTATAAAGACCATGGCAGCAAGGCTGGTGCCGTGGGCCCGATGCTGCGTAACTTTAAAAAAACCGACCATGAGTGGGATCATGACAATTCCACCCCCCATACCCAGGAGGCCGCCAAGGATACCTGCCAAAAGTCCAATCAGTACGCTCATATTTTTTACTTCAGAACCCTCGCACAGCGAATTATTTATTATATACCTTACTGATAGGTCTGCCGCTGAAATCAGTATCGATCTTACAAGGTTCAAACAGTGAATGTGAAGGGCATACGTAACACCACTTGCTCGGCTTCAATCTCTTTAAAACATCGCAGGAATTGGACGATGATCTCTCTCTCCATGGTTGTTCCCGCTGCACTAGTGGTATAATTTCGTGTATGCCTATCCAACTTGTTATCTTCGATCTCGATGGCACGCTCATTGACTCACGCATTGATATCACCAATGCATTGAATTACGCCCTGGCACCTTACCCCTTCGCGAAGCTCTCGGTGGAGGACACTGTCAAAATGATCGGTGAAGGGATAACCCGTCTCATCGAGAAACTCGTGGGAAAGAGGGACACCTCAATGAAGGCTGATGTCACCAAGAGGTTCCTCACCTACTACACCCAGCATATCCTCGACTATACAAAGGAATATCCCGGGGTCCGGGAGACCATCGAGAAGCTCAATTCCTATCAAAAGGCTGTGATATCCAACAAAAAGGAAACCCTTTCGAGGAAGGTACTGGATGGTCTTGGACTCTTACACTATTTTGATGTCATCATCGGCAGTGATACCACACCGGAGAGGAAACCTTCTCCCATGCCGATACTCAAGGTGCTTTCCGAGCTTCATGTGCGGCCGGAAGAGGCAGTAATCGTGGGAGACAGCAATTACGATGTGGATGCAGGAAAGGCAGCGGGCATCAGCACAGTTGCGGTCACGTACGGATACAGACCAAGGGAGGTCATCGCCCATGCCGATTATCTCATCGACAGGATGACTGATCTGGTCCCGCTGCTCCGAAGAATGGAGGAGCTTCAGGGGTGAAGGAGATCACCCTCGACAGTATAGGGGATATAAGACTCTATCAGTCCAGGACCGGGTACCGGTTTTCTGTGGACGCACTTCTGCTGTATTCCTTTGTGAATGTGCCAAAAGCAAAAAAAATAGCAGACCTTGGTGCGGGTTCAGGGGTTGTGGGATTGCTCCTCGCGAAGAAGTACCCGGATGCGAAGGTCTCCCTCTTTGAACTTCAGGAGAGACTCTCAACCCTCGCGAAGAAGAACATTGCCCTCAACTCACTTGAGGGGAGAGCCAAGGTAATAAATGCTGACATAAGAGAGATGAAACCCTGCAGCACTGCTTCCGGCATGGACTGTTTCGACATTGCGGTCTCCAACCCACCTTTCAGGAAACCGAAGACAGGACTCATAAGCCCTGAAGAGGAAAGGGCCATCGCACGGCATGAAATAAGACTTAAGCTCCCTGAACTGATACGTGCTGTCCATCACCTCCTCTGCTCAAAGGGCAGGTTTTTCCTCATCCACCATCCAGAGAGACTGACAGAGCTTGCCGGTTCACTGAAGGAAAGGGGGATGGAGGTGAAGAGGCTCAGGTTTGTGCACTCCCATATGTGGTCAGTTGCCAAAATGGTGCTGGTGGAAGCGGTGAAAAGCGGCAAAGGGGGAGTGAAGGTCGAAAGGCCCCTTTATATTTATAATGAACACGGCGGACATAGCGAGGAGATGATTCGGATTTACGGAGGGTGATAAACGGGAAATCGTATGGATTAGAATAAAGAGAACAGGTATAATACAGACAACCAGGAAAGGCGTGTGACCAAAGGTACATATCATGATCAGAAACACATTCAGCATTCTTAACGGCATAGGGGAAAAACTGGAAAGACGGCTCTGGATGGATGGCATCCTCACATGGGATGATTTTATCCGCACGAATGCCATCCGGTTTATAAGTCCCGAGCGAAAGCCGTTTTTTGACTGGTCACTCTACACCGCCTCCCAGAAGTTGGGCGAAAGGGATTCCACCTTTTTTGCAAAGACCATAAGGAGGCGGGAACACTGGAGGCTTTTCGAGATTTTCAGGGGAAACGCCCTCTACCTTGATATAGAGACGAATGGTCTCCAGCCCGGAAGGGGCGGGTATGTCACGGTGGTGGGTCTCTATGACGGGTATGACTGGAAATCCCTCGTCTCAGGAGAAAATCTCACTGCGGATAACCTCAGGAAGGAGCTTTCAGGTTATAAGTGCCTTGTTACGTTTTACGGTTCATCCTTTGATATCCCCTTTCTCCAGAGGACGTTCCCTGACGTGAAGTTTGACATGCCCCATTTCGACCTCTGTTTTGCGGCAAAAAGAGTGGGGATTCACGGCGGACTCAAAAAGATAGAGACAATGTTCGCCATTGAAAGAAACGAGGATGTGAAGGGGATGGACGGATATGATGCGGTGAGGTTATGGGAACTTGCGAAGAGGGGCAGCAGCGAGGCAAAGCGGCTCCTGCTCAGCTATAACAAAGAGGACACCGTGAATCTTGTGGGGATTGCTGATATACTTTACCACCGTTTGAAGCAGTCCACAGGGATAGAGGAGTATCTGACCTGTGGAGTTACTTAGGGATTTTCTCACGTACCTTTCGGTGGAGAAGGGGTTGTCAGAGAACACCGTCCGTTCCTACCACTGTGACCTTACCACGTTCGGGACATTCCTTCAGTTAAAAGGCAAGACATTCCCCACGTGTTCGAGGCCCGATATCCTCGATTTCCTAGACACCCTGAAAGACAAAGCGTATGCTACGTCCAGCATTTGCCGTGTTATCTCTTCGGTCAAGGGTCTCTGTAAGTACCTTCTCATAGAGAAGGTCATTCCCGAAGACCCGACTGAAAATCTCCAGTCGCCAAAGAAATGGGAAAGGCTGCCGAAGGCACTGAGCATCGACCAGATGAAGGAAGTCCTTTCCTCTTCATCAAATCCAGGGGAACAGGAGAAGAAGTCCATCCATGGAGCGTTGTTCTTCAGGAACTCCGCCATGCTGGAGCTCCTCTATTCATCAGGCCTCCGCGTGAGCGAACTTGTGAAGCTGAAGCTGGCGGATATCAGTTTTGAAGGGGGATTTGTCAGGATCATGGGGAAGGGTTCGAAGGAAAGGGTAGTGCCGGTAAACCGGCGAACCCTGGAACGGGTGAAGAGCTACCTGCGCGATTTCAGACCATTGCTTCTCAGGAAACGTATTTCAGAATACCTTTTCGTGACCGGGAGGGGAGCGCCCATGACACGGCAACGCTTCTGGCAGACCATAAAGGCTTACGGGAAACTGCTCGGCATTGAGCTCTCTCCCCACACGGTGAGGCACAGTTTTGCCACACATCTCCTTGAAGGGGGCGCTGATCTCAGGTCCCTACAGAAGATGCTTGGCCACTCGGACATATCCACTACCCAGATCTATACCAAGGTAACGATGGACAGAATAAAAAAGGTGTATCTCGATCATCATCCGAGGGCGTAGGCGCACATATACAAGTCAACGTGAGGACAGGGAAAAGAGAAGCACATAATTCTTCGTCAAGTTTTTCATTCTTGATACTTTTGGAGGTGACCCATGAAGTCTCTCGGCGTGGATGAGCTGTTCAGGTGTTGTGATGAAAAGGCATTGAATTTTGAAACCACAGACGAGCTTCCGTCTTTGGAGGGAACCATCGGCCAGGCGCGGGCACTCAGTGCCATCGATTTTGGCCTCAGTCTGGAGAGCTCGGGATTCAATATCTTCCTCCTCGGAGAAAACGGCACGGGGAGAATGTCCACTATAAAGACAATCCTCAAAGAGCAATCCCTTACCAAGCCAGTCCCCTCAGACTGGTGCTATGTCTATAACTTTAAGGACCCCGACGCGGCCCTGGCCATTTCCCTTGCCCCGGGACAGGCGGTGATCTTTCAAAGGGATATGGAAGAACTCGTAAAGACCCTGAGAGTTGAGATTCCCAAGGTATTCGAGTCAAAGGAATACGAAAAGCAAAGAAGCAAAACAATGGAAGAGTTCCAGAAAAAGCAGAGGGATTTATTCAGCAGTCTCGAGGAAGAGGCACAGGCAAAAGGGTTTTCCATACGCAAGACCGTGAGTGGTCTTCTCATCGTGCCGGTAAAGAAGACGGGTGAACCCCTTACCGAGGAGGAGTTTGAAGGCCTTGATGCCGACACCAAGAAAAAGATTGAAGAGCTTGGCAAACTCCTGCAGGAGAAGCTCGATGATGTGGTGAGGGCAGTGAGAGAGGGGGAGAAGCTCCTGAAGGACCTCCTGCTGAAACTGGAAAGGGAAGCAGCCCTCTCCTCAGTCGGTCACCTCATCGAGGATATTGAGAAAAAATACCGGGAGAATGAAAAGATTACGCACTATCTCGAAGACGTGAAAGAGGATATCCTCGCCCATCTCGAAGACTTCAAATCTTCCGAAGAGCAACCTGCGCCATTACCTTTCATGAAACTCCCGAAGACAGAGCCCACATTCACGCGGTATACGGTGAACGTCCTCGTAAACAACAGGGAAGCCAAGGGCGCTCCCTGCGTGTTCGAGAGTAACCCCGCATACTACAATCTCTTCGGAAGGGTTGAGCACAAATTCCAGTACGGCATGGCAGTGACAGATTTTTCCATGATCAAGGCAGGATCCCTTCACAGGGCAAACGGCGGATACATTGTCATCAATGTCCTGGATCTACTCAGGAACCTCTTTGCCTATGATGCCCTCAAGCGGGCAATCAGAAACAGGGAGATAAAGATAGAGGACGTTTGGGAGCAGTACCGGCTTGTCTCCACCACCTCCCTAAAACCTGAAGCAATACCCCTCGATGTAAAGGTCATCCTTGTGGGAAGCCCTTATCTCTACTATATGATGTACAGCCTCGATGAAGAGTACAGGGAGCTCTTCAAGGTAAAGGCTGATTTTGACAGCAGGATGGAAAGGACGGATGAGAATATTCAGAAGTATGCCCTCTTTATTGCCACGTTGTGCAAGCAGGAAAACCTTCCCCCCTTTGACAGATCAGGGGTGACAAAGATTGTCGAATTCGGTTCAAGGCTTTCGGAGCACCAGGAGAAGCTCTCCTCCAGATTCAGCGACATTGCTGACTTAATAAGGGAATCCACCCACTGGGCAAAGGTTGCAGAAAGCGTGGTGGTAAAGGCAGAGCATGTGGAAAAGGCGGTCAGTGAAAAGGTATACAGGAATAACCGGATCCAGGAGAGGCTCCAGGAATTGATGCAGGAGGGAACGCTGATCGTGGACACCTCAGGCGCAAAGAAGGGACAGGTCAACGGGCTTGCGGTTTTGGATCTGGGGGATTACAGCTTCGGAAAGGCATCAAGGATCACTGCAACCACCTACACGGGGAAGGCTGGGGTGGTAAACATAGAACGCGAGACAAAGATGAGCGGAAAGATCCATGAAAAGGCGATCATGATTCTCACCCATTACCTGGGAAGCAAATATGCCATCAAAAAGCCCCTGTCTCTCTCAGCATCCATCACTTTTGAGCAGCTCTATGATATGGTGGAGGGAGACAGCGCCACCTGCGCCGAGTTTTATGCCCTCACGAGCAGCATATCCGGCGTTCCCCTTGCTCAGAATGTCGCGGTCACCGGCTCCATGGACCAGACCGGTGTGGTTCAGCCCATTGGCGGGGTGAACGAGAAGATCGAAGGCTTCTTTGAGCTCTGTAAACTCAGGGGGCTTGACGGCAGCCACGGGGTGATAATACCCAGGAAAAATGTGAAGAACCTCATGCTGAAGAAGGATGTGGTTGATGCGGTGAGAGAAGGAAAGTTTTCCATTTATCCCATTGAGGCGGTTGAGGAGGGGCTAGAGATACTCACCGGAATGTCCATGGGCCAGTTAGGGGAAGACGGAACCTATCCCGAGGGCACCTTTAATTATCTTGTGATGAAGCGCCTTACCGAGATCTTTGAGGCCCTCAAAGAGAAGAAGGACGAAAAAGAAGAGCCGGAAAAGAAGGAGAGTTCCGGGTCCCAGGAGAAGCAAAAGACCACAAAGTCCGGGAAGAGCCGCAAGACGCCCAAAGGAATATTCAACCGGAAAAGATGAGGAGACTCTGGTGGGGACTCCAGGCAGCCGTTTTCCTGATGTGCTCCCTGCCCCTGTCTTTTCTCCCTGTCAAGGCAGGAGAACTCTTCGGGCTGATTCTCTGTTACCTCTGGAAAGGGAGGAGAGAAATCGCCACCGACAATCTGAAGAAGAGTGTTGCCCTTCACGCCCTCTCGCTCCCGTATTCTCCTGAAGAGATGATCAGAGAGCATTTCAAGAATCTCGGACGTTCTTTCATCGAGATAATAAAGATATATTACGGCAGGGGAAAGGGGATTCTCAGGGAAACCACCATAAAGGGTCTGGAGAATTTCGAACAGGCAAAGGCAAAGGGAAAGGGAGTTATTTTTCTCACAGGCCATTGCGGAAACTGGGAGCTATTAGCCATCGCTTTTTCTTTTCACGTGACATCCTCCTCTCTCGTTGCACGTCGATTAAACAATCCCTACCTCAATACGCTTCTTGAGCGGGCGCGCTCCCGTTTTGGGAACAGGGCCGTGTACAAACAGGGTGCATTACGTGCCATTATCTCAACCCTGCGCAGTGGCGGGAATGTGGCAATCCTCATGGACCAGGCGGTACTGGCCGAAGAGGGTTTTGTGATCGACTTCCTTGGGCGAGGTGCATGGACCTCCAAAATGCCTGCGCTGATCGCACGTAAGACCGCGGCCGCAGTGCTTCCGGTATTCATCAGGAGAAATGGCAAGGGTCACGAAATCACCATACATCCCGAAGTCAGTCTCTCATCCCTCAGTGACTATGAACACGCAGTGCGGGAAGACACACAAAGATTCTCCCGTTTCATAGAAGACTATATACGCACCAACCCTTCCCAGTGGCTTTGGTTGCACAGGAGATGGAAAAGAGTGCCCCAATAAGAAGTGACAAGGGAAAGACAAGGCAGGAGAGGGGATGAGGGATAACAAAAAGTTTCTTGTGGAGAACGAAGAAAAGGGCAAAGCTCACTGAGGAAAGCGCATCGCATGATGCAGATTCTCACTGAAAACCGCCCTCCCTTCGGCTACGGAGTTCACCGGCTGATAGTTATCATAATTTGAAACAGGTGATGATTACCGCTTGTATCACGTAATGAAGGGGGGGAAGAAAAGAAGTGGCGGAGAGACTGCCCATCCGCCAAGGTTTCAAGGTTATTTATCCTATTGAGGGCTACGCCTTAACCTGTCAGCAGGTTTTATTACCTTCCCATCCCCAACAAGAAGGCTGCCTCCACGACGTCGACTGAAACGGCCTTAACACCAAAGACATGCTGAGCAATTTCAGTGACCTTTTGTACGATCGCTGCTTCCTCTTTAGCTGAGGCCCTGATCGCCACATGGATGCTTCCCTCCTTAGCTGTCACATGTGCCACATTAAATTCGTGCACGAGACTCGCCTCCACTTGGGCTGCCAAGCACAGATCATCGAGGATACTCTGGGATCGCGGTGTTGTCTGGTAGCTGGGCAACTTCGAAGCTGTAACGATGATCTGGGTTGCCTCATCCACAGACATGGTCTGAACATGCAAGACCATGTCATAAAGATCGGGGTTCCACGTGTCTTTTCCGTACAGACGGAGACCCCATTTGCGGCGCTCCTCATCGTCTTTCTTCAGGAGGTCGCGCGTAAGCGAAGGAGAAGAGAACCCTGTTATTTTCATTTCCTCCCTAACCCTGTCTTCGATGTCCGCAGTAATACGCACCTTGAGCACATGGGGTACCCCCTGGAGGAAAAAATGGCCTGCGAGCCCATGATATACGACATTATCTTTCTGTAATTCTTTTAGCAGAGTCGCCCGTATAAAGGCGATATATTTTTCCTTGCCATGGGTAAATCGTTCTAAAATTGATGGTGCATCATGAATCGCCTTCTCAAGTTTTATCTCTGGTATATTGAACTGCTGAGAGGCTTCAAGAAGTATCTCCCGTGAGATGCACTCATACCCTAAGGTGTGAGCGACCTTTTCCGCTATCTCTTTCCCACGTCTGTAAGAACCCCGCGAAATAGTTATGGCTGACAAACTGTTCCCACTTTCTCCAAAACTGATTGCATTGTTCCATTCATCGGCTTTGTTACCACATTATTGTAATCGTCTGCACCTCTTGTACTGAAACAACGAAGATATCTCATTCACCCCCATAGGCAGCACCCCCTCAGATGAGAAACAAAAAGACCAAGCATACCAAAGGTTCGTCCTTCGGCAGCTCGGCCATCTTAACTAAGACCCGCCGCTTTCCGTCCCCTTCTCACAAAGGGTCTGGTCTTATCGAGAGAGCCTATATCTAATTTCTCTTATACCATACGCAACAAACAAGAGCTATCAGTCTAAGACCGATTCTTGTGTCGGTCTTCTCCCTACATAACCTGAGAAAAGGCAAACTTTGATCGTTATTTCGGCCAGCAACCAACACTATCATGGAAGGCCTAAAAGGTGTTTGTTTCAGCTGATCAAAGTTATCTTTGCGCTCCTAAGGGGTAAAAGGAAGTTTGATGATGGAGTGTGTGCTATCGTAACGCACGCATAAGAGGACAGAGAGGTTGTGGTGGAAGAAGGACCTCAGTACTTCGTAGGCAATAAGGCCTGTAGGATTCAGCTTGGTCAACTTCCACCACCCTTTTCGGCCTGCATAAGGTAAGTTGGGAATGAAAGGTCCGCAGAACAAAAGAGGTTAGGTGAAAAGGTAAAAGGGTTGAAGCACCACCACAACCATCCCAGCTTTAACAGAGTAAATAGAGAGATGTCTTGACTCTCTTGCTTAGAAGAGGAAGGACATCTCACCAGTTGGAGGGTTCAACTTTAAGCGAGAAAGTGGGTCATTTTTCAATGAGAATCTACATTTGGCGCATACAGAACTTTGGGGCAAACGCGACTCACGGCAGGATCTCAGCGAAGGTATTCTTTTAACGCGTCTTTCCAGTCCACAGGTGAGTGCCCCGTTACTGTGGAAAAAACCGCGGTATCCAGGACAGAGTTGACCGGTCTTTTTGCAGGCCGCGGGAAGTCTCTGGTCGGTATGGGAATTACCTCGGTGTGATGCCCTGAAATCCGTATGATTTCTTTTGCGAAATCAAACCAGCTTATTCCCCCTTTTGTTTCATCGGTGAAGTGATAAACGCCATACGCACCGTTCTCCAGAAGAGCCCTTAATGCAAGGGAAAGTGTCACCGTAGATGTGGGAGAACCCCTCTGGTCATCCACTACCCTCAAATCCTTCCGCTCACCCGCAAGTCTGAGGATCGTGGATACAAAGTTATTGCCATGTTTGCCATAAAGCCAGCTTGTCCTTACGATATAGAATTCGTTCATGATCCACTGAATGTATTTCTCACCGGCAAGTTTCGATTCACCATAGGTATTTATGGGGTTTGTGCCATCAAAGGGTGTGTAAGGCAGGGATTTTGTGCCATCAAAGACATAATCAGTGCTTATATGGCACAAGGGTATATTCATTTCATGACAAATCAGTGCGAGGTTCTGAACGCCGGTGCCATTTACGAGAAAGGCCTTATCCCTCTCCTGTTCCGCCCTGTCAACATTGGTATAGGCGGCACAATTGATGATTACATGGGGAGAAGTTTTTTTTGCAAACTCATATGAGGAGGCCCTTTGTGTGATATCGAACTCTGCCTCCTGAGGGGCGATGACCTCGTGTCTTTCCCCAAGAACCGGAATGAGGTCATGGGCGAGCATGCCCTTAGAGCCCGCGACAAGGATCTTCAAGTTTTTTTTGTCTCCCAGAATCCCTTGCTCTCAGAAGACAACCGTTCCTTCAGAGGCTTCCACCACCACTCATTGTCCCTATACCACCGGATAGTTGCTTCCAGCCTCTTTTCGATATCCATGGAGGGTTTCCATCCCAGTTCCCTTTCTATCTTGGAGTTGTCGAGAGCGTACCGGTAGTCGTGGCCCGGCCTGTTGGCCACATAGGTGATCGCCCTTTCATCTTTCCCCATCATCTCCAGCACCTTCCTGGCAATATCGATATTTCTCCTCTCCGCATTCCCGCCCACATTATAGACCTCGCCGTCTCTGCCTTTGTGCAGGATGAGATCAATGGCGCTGCAGGTATCCCCCACAAAGAGCCAGTCCCTCACATTCCTGCCCTCGCCGTATACCGGGATGGTTTTATTCTCAAGGAGGTTCGTGATCATAAGGGGTATGAACTTTTCAGGGTATTGATAAGGGCCGTAATTATTGGACGGCCTGACGATAATTGCCGGAAGTCCGTAGGTCTCGTGATAGGCCCTCACGAGCATATCCCCCGATGCCTTTGATGCTGAGTAGGGTGAATTAGGCCTCAGGGGTATATCCTCGGTAAACTTGCCCTCGTCACCCAGTGTGCCATAGACCTCATCCGTGGAGATATGGATGAACCTTTTTGTCCCGGCGTCCCTCGAAGCGGTAAGCATTACATAGGTTCCCATCACATTAGTCGTCAGGAACGGCTGGGCATCAAGAATGGACCTGTCCACGTGGCTTTCCGCGGCAAAATGAATGACGCAGTCAGCATCCTGCACAAGGTCGCTTACCAGGGCAGCATCCTCGATCTTCCCTTTTACAAAAACATATCGCGCATCTCCTTGAATGTCTTTGAGGTTTTCGGGATTCCCCGCATAGGTGAGGGCATCAAAGTTCACAATCCTGTAACCGGGGTACTTACTAAGAATGTGCCTGATGAAACTTGAACCGATGAAACCACACCCTCCGGTCACAAGCAGACGCATCAGGCCACCTGAAAGGGGCTTCCTGGATCGTCTTCGTGTCTCACCTCATCCACCTTTTCCTTACGCCCCCCTCCTGCGTAAAGCCTGTCTGGAAAATTAAGGACCATCCCCTCATGTTCCCCGGAATTCCTGTAGGCATGGACAATCCCCGGAGGCACCACCACGATGAACCGGTCCGCGTTTTCTATGACCATCCTGTTCCCGTACGTTGATGAACCCTTCCTGTTGTCCCAGAGATAGAGAGAAAACGAGCCCAAGAAACAGAAATAGTCGGTCTGTTCAATATGTTCATGGGGCCCCCTGGTAAAATAGGGGCGGGTGAGCGACACATATCCCATGGCCGGCGTATAATCACCAAGTTCGTCCATTCGATACAGCTCGGAGAGCCAGCCGCGACTGTCATGAAATTCCTTAAGCTTTCTCACCTGGACTCCGTGGATATCTCCGTCCCTGAACATTCACACCTCTATTATGGAATCGTCCCCCACCATGAGACGGAGGGCCTTGTGAAGGGTGCTCTTCCTGATGACCTTTGTGTTCTTACCCACGAGGCTGTCCTCGAGTCTCTCGATACCTGACAAGAGGGCGTTATTCAATATGACCGAATGTTCTATCACGGAATTCGTGATAATCACCCCTTCACCGATGCTTGTGAACGGACCGATAAAGGAACCGGTCACTTCGGTCTCCTTTCCGATGATTACCGGCCCTCTGATGATACTGTTTTTTATGACCGCTCCCCTCTCTATGGTAACCCTGCCAGTGATCTGACTCCTGCTGTCCACGGACCCATTTACCTCTCTTTTTATGTACTCATCAAGGACCACGGTGTTTGCCTGGAGAAGATCATCCTTCTTCCCTGTATCAAGCCACCAGCCGGTGAGGATCTCGCTTCTCACCTCATGTCCCATATTGATTAATTCCTGGATCGCGTCCGTAATCTCCAATTCTCCCCTGAAAGAAGGCTTTATCCGGGAAATGGCATCATGGATCTCACGTGAGAATATGTATACCCCTACAAGGGCAAGATTCGAGGGAGGCCGCTTGGGTTTCTCAATTAATTTCAGGATCGTGCCGTTCCGATCAAGCTTTGCCACACCAAACTGCTTGGGATTGTCCACCTCTTTCAGAAAAATTAAAGCTTGGGGCCTCTCGTGCCTGAATTTCTTCAGGGCATCCTTGACCCCGTGGCTCAGGAGATTGTCACCGAGGTACATAATGAAAGAGTCCTCCTTAAGATAATCCCTTGCCGTGCTCACTGCATGGGCAAGACCATGGGGTTCGGACTGGGGGATATAGGTCACATGAATGCCCCATTTCCTTCCGCCGTCGATGTATCTTCTCACCTCATCACCGGTCTCCGGGGAAATAATTACCCCCACATCCTTAACCCCCGCGTCCCTGATGTGATCAATGACATAGCCGAGGATAGGTTTGTTTGCAACTGGCACGAGCTGTTTTGCCGTGGTGTAGGTGAGGGGCCTCAGTCTGGTCCCTTTCCCACCGCTTAGTATCAGTGCTTTCATGTTCTTTCGGACCCAAAAAAATTCGTTGTATTATAGCAAAAATAGAAGGAAAATCGTAGAATACATGGGCATGTGATCGTATCACGGCTAATGACAATATATTTCAGAGGTGAAAGATGAAAACAATTCTGGTGACCGGGTGTGCAGGGTTTATCGGCTCGGTGGTTTCCCAAAAGCTTCTCCATTCAGGCTATGCTGTACTGGGTGTGGACAACATGAATGATTATTATGACCCGAGACTGAAGGAATGGAGGCTGAAGGGGCTTTCCGGCAACCCGAAATTCCGTTTCATTGAGATAGATATCGCTGATTATCAGGGGCTGAGAACCGCATTGGAGCCGGAAAAGGTCACGTATCATCTGGGAAATCCTGTGGATGCGGTAATCAATCTTGCGGCAAGGGCTGGGGTGAGGGCATCTGTGGAAGACCCGTGGGCTTACCTGGACACCAATACCAAGGGAACTCTTAACCTCCTGGAGTGCTGCAAAGAGTTCGGGATCAGGAAATTCGTGCTGGCCTCAACATCAAGTATTTACGGACTCAACGAGATGCCCTTCCGGGAGACCGATAACACAGACCGCCCCCTCGCTCCCTATTCAGCAACAAAAAAGGCGGCAGAGGCATTATGTTATACGTACCATTTTCTACACGGTCTGGACATAAGCATCCCGAGGTACTTCACTGTCTACGGTCCGGCAGGGAGACCCGATATGAGCATATTCAGGTTCATCAGGAATATTGACACAGGGAAGTCCATCCCCGTGTTTGGTGACGGGAAACAGAAGAGGGACTTCACCTACATTGACGACATTGCGGAGGGGACCCTGAAGTGTCTGCAACCCTTTGGCTACGAGTTCTTTAACCTCGGCAATGACCACCCTTCTGAACTTATGCAGGTGATCAATCTCATCGAAGGACACCTCGGCAAAAAGGCGGTGATCGATTGGTTTGAGCGTCATCCTGCAGACGTCCCTGCCACATGTGCAGACATTGAGAAATCCAGGAGACTCCTGCATTGGGAGCCCGCAGTGGGCATTGAGGAAGGCATCAGGAACACGGTGCAGTGGTACCGTGAACACAGGGAATTTCTTCTCACAATAAAAGGCTAACTCACTTGTGAGGCGAACCGCACTATCTCGTCTCTCATGATAACACCCTCACGGACTACGGTAACCCTTCCTCCTGATACATCCACGATGGTGGAAGGGAGTCCGCCTGGTGTCTGACCTCCATCAATAACCAAATCTACCCTCTCACCAAAGTATTCTATGACCATCTCGGCGCTGTCCGCAGGTGGCGTCCCTGACAGGTTTGCACTTGTTGCGGTTACGGGAAATCCGGCATGTTGTGTCAGTGGTAATGCAAAAGATTCTCCCGGCATTCTTACCGCGATAATGCCTGTGCCGGCTGTGAGATCCTCCGGAAGCCCTTCCTGTGCAGGGAAGAGCAGCGTAAGCGGCCCTGGCCAGAATCTGTTCATAAGCGCCTGGGCGAATGGAGGAATGCGTTCGAGCCACTCAGGTGAGACGATCCCGGAAAGGGCTGTCCTCCTTCCTATAATCACAGGCATGGCCTTTTCTCTGGGACGTTTTTTTAATTCATAGAGCCTTTTCAGCGAGCGGGGCAGGTCAAATTTCACCCCGAGGGCGTAAAACGTTTCGGTGGGATAAGCGATGATCCCGCCCTTTTTCAGGATATCAACCGCCTTGCCGAGAGCGTCATCGATTTTGTCTTTGTTGAGCGCCAATGAGATCATCGAGTTTTCCCACACGTCGCGCAGGTCCTGATTGCAAAGGGGAGCCTGTTATGATATAAATCATAACAGATAGCCGGCAGTTAAGGCTAATGTGGAAAGAAAGGCCATTTGCCGGGAGAGGGGGTACGATGTCCGAGGAGCGAATATCCTGCGAAATTTCCGAAGAAGACCTGAGGGCAGCGCTCAGGGAGATCAAGACCTATGTGGATATCACTGAGGAGGATCTGAAAAAGATATACGCCATCGCATTGAGGAATGCACAGGAGAGGACCGCACGCAGTATTCCGGTGAGCGACGTGATGACGAAGGACACCATCGCAATTCGCACGCATGCGGACATACACGAAGCTGCCGGGCTCCTTTCAGAACACCGGATCAGCGGCCTGCCTGTGGTGGATGAAGAGGGTGTGGTGTTGGGAGTGGTCACAGAGGCCGATATCCTTTCCATGACAGGGATGAAGGAGGGACATACCTTCAGGGACGTCCTGCGCCACATACTGGGAGAACCGCTTCCCGAGCGAAAAAGGGGAAACAGCGTGGGAGAGATTATGAACTCTCCTGCCATAACCACAAGACCGGACGCGGACGTAAGGGATGTGGCAAGAATACTGGATGAAAAAAGGATCAAAAGACTCCCTGTGGTTGATGAGAGGAACAGACTTGTCGGGGTCATCTCAAGGGCAGATATTGTCAGGGCCATGAGAAAATGATCAGAGAGTATCTCTCAAAAATGAAGGGCGGCGCAAAGAGCCCGCCAGGGGTCGGAATAACAGAGGTGATATGGTCATGGCTCGGTGCGGCCCTTGGGATAGGTATCTGCGCGTATCTCTCTTCCAGCTATTTTGAGCCCCTGGATCTGACTTTGCTCATAGGCTCCTTCGGAGCATCAGCGGTACTCGTATATGCCGCTATCAAGAGCCCCCTTGCCCAGCCAAGGAACCTTGTGGGTGGTCATGTGATTTCCGGACTTACCGGAGTTGCCTGCTTCAACCTGTTCGGAGGCACCCTTTGGATAGCGGCAGCCATGAGCGTGTCCCTTGCCATTGCGATGATGCTTATCACAAAGACGCTCCATCCTCCCGGTGGCGCAACGGCATTAATTGCAGTTATCGGCGGTGAAAAAATACATAATCTTGGGTTCTTGTATGCCTTTGTCCCCGCAGGTCTCGGCGCCATCGTTCTTTTGATTGTCGCCCTTCTGGTGAATAACATCTCAAAGAACAGAAGATATCCCGAGTACTGGTTCTGAGTGAACCTCCCGCTTTACATGTCAAGACAGAGGTCACCTGTCTGAGAAATGCACCGACCAATCGTCACAGGAAACAGGTCGGGCTGAGGAATTTACCTGAAAGAAGTCCGCGACAGGTTTAATTTACCACAACTGAGGAGTACCCCCGCGCACATAGTCCCATCTCACTTGCAAAGGAAAAAATCCCCAGGATATGGCTATAATGAATGGTCCCGGGTGCAAGGAGAGTTATCTGAATGAAGAGAAGAATTCTTGAAAGTTCTGTCTTGTTTATCAGTATCAGTAAATGGATCTTCCTCGCTTCCTGCGTAGGGGTGATGGTTGGCTTTTCGACCACAGTATTCCTCAAACTGCTCGGCCTTGGAATTGCATCCGCATCAGGATTCAAATACTATTTTCTCCTTCTTCCCTTCGCATTTTTTGCGAGTGTCATCCTCGTGAAGTATCTTGCGCCTGAGGCAGAGGGGCATGGGACAGAGAAGGTGATAGAGGCGGTGCACAAGAGGGCGGGGAAGATAAATCCTATGGTTGTCCCGGTGAAACTCGCTGCAACAATCATTACGATCGCCCTGGGAGGCTCTGCAGGCAAGGAGGGCCCGTGTGCGCAGATAGGTGCCGGCCTTTCATCGGGTCTCGCAGACCTTCTGAAGTTCAATGACAAGGACCGCAGAAAACTGGTCATCTGCGGGATCAGCGCCGGTTTTGCCACGGTATTCGGGACCCCTATTGCCGGTGCTATCTTCGGTGTGGAAGTGCTCTTTGTGGGAGGATTGCTCTACGATGTGCTCCTTCCTTCTTTCGTCGCAGGCATTGTCGGTTTCCAAGTCTCATCGTCGTTGGGCATCACCTATTTTCATGAGCCCCTTAATTTTGTCCCGGTCTTCAGCAGTTTTTTCTTCATAAAGGTCTGCGTCGGAGGAATCTTCCTCGGACTCTGCTCCTTTCTCTTTGTGGAGATGCTCAAGTATTTTAAGGAATTGAGCGGTAAGCTTAAGATGCCGATGCAATATAAGGGGCTGCTGGGTGGATCAACCCTTGCACTCCTGACCCTTCTCCTTTCGACACGGTACCTGGGGCTCGGCCTCAACAGTATCCAGACTTCCCTCACGGGGGGCGAAATACCAAAGCCCGCTTTTTTTCTCAAAATGCTCTTCACCTCGATCACCCTCAATTTCGGCGGCAGCGGCGGCATCGTGACGCCGATCTTTTTTGTGGGCGCTACAGCCGGCAACATGTTCGGCAGCGTCTTTGGATTAGACCCTGCGGTCTTCGCCGCCATTGGCATGGTGAGTCTTCTTGCGGGCGCTGCTAACACACCTATTTCGGCAAGCATCATGGCCATAGAGCTCTTTGGTGCGTCCATTGGCCCTTACGCAGCAGTTTCCTGCGTGATCAGCTTTCTGATGACCGGGCATAGAAGTGTGTATCCCAGCCAGGTGCTATCGATGAGGAAGTCCTCATCGATAGCAGTAGAAAAAGGCAGGGTCATGGAGGATATCGGGAAGATAGATGTTCAGATAAGAACAAAAAGTGTTGTAGGTCAGATAGCAAAGGCGCTGAAGAAAATGAGAAAAATAACATAGAGAATGCCTCTTTTTATGTAATTTTCTTTCGCACGTCTCTGGCAGTTTATTTCCTGCGTGAAAAGGGTAAAATAAGGTAATACGTATGAAGCTGCCCCCTCATAAAACAAAGATTGTCTGCACTATCGGACCCGCCTCCGAGTCGCCGGCTATGATGGAAGAGATGATCATTGCAGGGATGGGCGTGGCGCGGCTCAACTTTTCCCATGGCGTTCTGGAAGACCACGGAAGGGTCATCCAGAACCTCAGGCTTGCCGCGCGCAGAACCGGACAACGACTTGCCATCATGGCTGACCTCCCGGGGCCTAAGATGCGCATCGGCCAGCTGGCCAGGGAGCCCATAACCCTTAAGCCCGGGGGCTCCTTCACCCTTACCAGTGAAGAGATTGTGGGTGACTCCAACCGTGTCTCTGTGACCTTCTCCCGTCTCCCCCAGGTGGTGAAGGCAGGCAACACGCTTTTCCTTAATGACGGCCTCATCCAGCTTGAGGTCGTAAAGGTTGAAGGAAACAACGTCATCTGTCGCGTTGTGGTGGGAGGTGAGTTGCGCTCAAGAAAGGGTCTGAACCTTCCTGGCATCGATCTCGGCATCAGCGCCTTCACGGACCGGGACTTCCAGTGTATTAAATTTGCCCTTGAGCATGGTGTGGACATCATCAGCCAGTCCTTTGTGCAGTCCGGTGCTGATGTGTCGGCTGTAAGGCGTTCGGCAACGTCCCTTGGGTACAGCCCTTTTATTATCTCAAAGATCGAGCGCTCCATCGCCTTTGAGCATATTGAAGGGATCCTCAATGAGACCGACGGGATCATGATTGCCCGGGGCGATCTCGGGGTGGAAATACCCATAGAGAAGATTGCCCTTGCCCAGAAATGGCTCATGCGCAAGGCGAACATGGCAGGGAAGCCTGTCATTACCGCCACCCAGATGCTCGAATCCATGATCGGGAACCCTCGTCCCACAAGGGCAGAGGCGACTGACGTGGCGAATGCGATCCTGGACGGGACGGATTGTGTAATGCTCTCAGAGGAATCGGCCATGGGCAGGTATCCTCTTGAAGCCACCTCCATGCTTGCCAGGATAGCTGCCACCATTGAGCCCTACCACCCTGCCCACCATGTGAGGGAGGCACTCAGGAGGGCCTCGGGTCAGGAAGAAACCATCGGGGTGAAGGACCTCATTGCGCATAGTGTCGAGACAGCGGTGGAGCGGATCTCTCCTGCAGCCATTTTTGTTCCTACCCACACCGGAGCAACAGCGAGAAACGTCACCCGTTACAGGTTGCCTGTCTGGATCATTGCGGTGAGCTCCCAGGAGAACACATGCCAGTGTCTGCAGCTTTCCTACGGCGTATACCCCCAATTCGAGGCAGTCCACCCGGAGAACTGGAACAGTTATGTAAAGGACTGGATGTCCGCGCATGAGCTTGAGGGGAATATGATCGTTCTGATAGAAGGTCCTTCTTCGCGCCATCCCGAGGCAAACAACCGTATGGAGATTATCCAGCTCGACCGTGTAGTATAGGCTGCCAGGTTTTTGGCGTTCGATTTTCGTACTGTAAGACCGCCAAAGTTTGTCGATTCTTGACCGTAAAATAAATAACAAATTGATTTTAAATAAGTTTTTTATTGGTACAGAAAATGCTTATCAACTCCATAAGGAAAAAGGGTAATATGGAAAATTGACCTTGAGACAAGCCATGCTGAACAGGAGACAATGCAAGAGATTTCCGGAGCACTGTAACACTGAATTCGCGTCTGACGGGATCACCTATCATGCAATCTCGAGGGACTTCGCGTTGAGCGGACTTTTCATAGTGACAGGCTCGCCCAGGGCACCCGGCACACTCCTTCAGATAAAGATCCGTCTGCCTGACGGCTCAACTGCCCTGTTACTGGGAAAGGTCATGAGATTCTACAAGACGTTTGGAGGAAACGACGTGGCGCCGGTTCAGCAGGCGGAAGATGGAATGGGGATCGAGATTTTAGAAAAAGATTTGAATTATCTTCGTTTCATCAGGTCTCTGCTCGAGACGCCCGGGAAACACGAACCCGACAATTGAACGTGCTGGAGGAGAACCATGCGAGACAAAAGACAATCTACACGGTTCGAAAAGAGATGTGAAACGGACTTCCTGGCCGAGGGAATCACTCACAGGGGAATATGCCTTGATCTCTCCCTGAACGGTCTGTTCATAGAGACGGATTTTCGATTTTCCCCTGATACCATGCTGAACATTCTTATTCATCTCCCTGATGGTACGATCTCAAAACTAAAGGGGAAAGTGGTGAGGTGCCTGGACAATGGCATTGGGGTGGGGATTATAGAAAAAGATGCCTCTTACCTGCATTACTACAGCCGTTGTTTGTTGGAGCCCGAGGCCCATGCGCCTTTAAGGGAGCCCTAGACCCGATAACTCATAAATTCGGCAGGGGTGTCCGGCTCGAAGGACAATCCGCCTGAGGCGGAGGGTTATATGCCGGTCTGCGAGAGCGGACCTTAACAATACTCAGGGACAGAGTGTTGATAAGTGCAGAGACTCCCGTTAAGGTGAGAAGGGCTATTGTCTTGCCTGAAGACGGATGCCTCTGCCGAAGCAAGAAACTCATGAATGAAGTCGCCCAGACCTGCCTCCCTTCTCGCGACCTTCTGAATGGTACCCACCTTCAGTCATCCCGCTCTGATAGAATAAAAGATATCCATGAAGGCGATGATCATTGAATCACTCAATATCGGCCTGCCGAAGAAGGAGCGGTTTCATGGCAGGGAAATGCTCACAGGGATTTGCAAGATCCCAGTATCCGGACCATTGCTGCTCAATAAGCTGGGGTTTGACGGCGACGGCGTGGGGGATATGAAACACCATGGGGGGCCTGACAAGGCTGTATGTGTATATAGCACAGATCATTATCCATACTGGCAGGAGATTATGGGAATGAAACTGCCGGTCGCCGCATTTGGCGAGAACCTCTCGGTTGCGAATCTGCGTGAAGACGACATCTGCATAGGGGATATCTTTGAACTCGGAACAGCCCTGGTACAGGTGAGTCAGCCCCGTCAGCCGTGTAGAACCCTTGCCGCACGATACGCGAGGGATGACATGGTCAGACTCGTGGTGGACTCGGGCCGTACAGGATTTTACTTAAGGGTGCTGAAAGAGGGCCAGGTGGAAAAAGACAGCACGCTTATTTTGAAAGAGAGAGACCCCCGCAGGATAACCATAGCATTCGCCAACCAGACCTATCATCATGACAACAAGAATTGTGAGGCTATCAAAAGAATCCTTAAAGTTCCCTACCTGTCCGAATCCTGGAAACGCTCTTTTCACGAACTTGCAAAGAGATGCCGGTAGCCGCGCTCTCAAGCAAGCATGGATCAAAAATCGGGAAACATCTTGAGCGCAACACCCTTGCCGTCTCCCATAGATGCGTGTGCTGAAAGGATGCCCCCTTCTATATACTGGAGGGTAAAGTCCTTGAAGCCCCGTGCCACAAAGCCCTTGGCATTTGCAGGACATCCGCGTTCGCATCCCGCTATTCCTTCGATCATTCTTGGGATCAGCCCCCGTATATCAAAGCCGCTGATGTCAATCGCGTGCGACGAGGCAGCCCGGTCAATCTGACCCATGATCGCGTCGAGGTCAGGGTGAAAGGGGTCTTCAATCTGTATTGAGACCGATCTGTTGTTGACAACCACATCAAGCACCATAGTATCTCCTCCCTTGCATGGTCTCTCTTAACTTCCGGCATCCACTGTCTTTATCGAGAGCTCTCTCAGCTGTTTCTGCTCCACACCGGACGGCGCGCCGCTCATGAGGCATACTGCTTTCTGGGTCTTGGGAAACGCAATGACATCACGTATGGACGATGCACCCACCATGAGCATCACGAGCCTGTCAAGACCGAGAGCAATGCCTCCGTGGGGAGGAGCCCCGAACTCCAGGGCGTCCAGGAGGAAACCGAACTTTACCCGCGCATCCTCGTCTCCTATTCCCAGGACCTCGAACATCTTTTTCTGGACATCCCTTCTGTGGATCCTGATGCTCCCGCCCCCTATCTCATACCCGTTCAGCACAATGTCATAGGCTTTTGCCTTAAACGCAGCGAGTTGTGAACGTTGGGCAGTGTACATTTCAGGAGAGGAGAGATCGAGTGAACGCAATGTCTCGAGATCATCTTCAGCCGGCGACGTGAACGGGTGGTGCATGGCCTGGAACCTCCCCTCATCCTCATCCCATTCCAGGAGCGGGAAATCCAGAATCCATGCGAACTTGAACACCGGCTGCATGAGGTTCAGATTCTTCCCGAACTCCAGCCTCATGCGGCTCAGGACATCATGGACCACCTTGTCTTTGTCAGCCACAAAGAGCATGAGGTCCCCTTCCTCAGAATCAAGCCTCTGGGCCATCTGCCTCAATATCTCCTCAGGGAAGAACTTCGCGATGGGGGATTCAAAGCCGTCTTTCACCTTTATCCATGCCAGGCCCTTTGCGCCAAAAGCCTTCGCCTCTTCGGTGAGGGTGTCAATCTCCTTGCGCGAAAACCCGGCCATACCTTTGCCGTTTATGGCCTTTACCCTCCCCCCTGATGCCATGGCATCAAGGAAGACCTTGAATGAGCCGTTCTTTGCAAGGTCAGCCATCTCCTTCAATTCGAGACTGAACCGCAGGTCAGGCTTGTCATTGCCGAACCTCTCCATGGACTCCCTGAAACTGAGCCTCTCAAAAGGCACCGAAATATCTACTTTAAGGACATCCATGAAAAGCCTCTTCATCATCCCTTCAATGAGATGTATAATATCTTCCCTCTCCACAAAGGACATCTCAAGGTCAACCTGGGTGAACTCAGGCTGTCTGTCTGCCCTCAGGTCTTCGTCCCTGAAACATTTCACTATCTGGAAATACTTCTCCAGTCCTGAGACCATGAGTATCTGCTTGAAGAGCTGGGGGGACTGGGGAAGGGCATAGAACTGCCCGGGGTTGAGCCTGCTGGGAACCAGGTAGTCCCTCGCCCCTTCAGGGGTCGACTTGGTGAGCATCGGGGTTTCGACCTCGACGAATCCCCGTTCGTCAAGATAATCACGCATCACCTTTGTTGCCTTGTGCCTGATAATAAGATTCTGCTGCAGCTCGGGCCTCCGCAGATCAAGGTACCGGTATTTCAGTCTCAGGAATTCCGAGGCCTCTGCGGCCTCTTCCATGGGAAAGGGAACAGGCGACGACTCGTTCAGGACAGTGAGGCTGTTTGCGTAGAGCTCCACCATGCCTGTGGGCAGGTTCTTGTTCACTGTTCCTTCAGGCCTCCTCCTCACCTCGCCCGATACATGGATCACAAATTCAGCCCTGAGGTCCCCGCCCTGTGTATGTGCATCCGCGGACACATCCGGGCTGAAGACCACCTGGACCAAACCGCTTCTGTCCCTCAGGTCAACAAAGATCAATCCTCCGTGGTCCCTTCTCCTGAAGACCCATCCTGCGAGGCTCATCACAGAGCCTATGTCAGACTCTCTCAGCTCCCCGCATCCCTTATCCCTCATCATAACGCCTCCTGTCTGCTCATGAGTGAAGTCTTGTGTCTATATCCCGATCTCTTTTTTTATAAGCCTCAGCTCATCAGGGGTGAGAAGCCTCATTTCCCCTGGCTTCAGGTCCCCAAGTTTCAGGCCGTTTACCCCTGTCCTCTTTAATTTCAGCACCAGGTGCCCCACCTTTTCGATCATCCTTCTCACCTGTCTGTTCCTTCCCTCGTGTATGGTGATCTCGATCCATGAATTGTTCTCCACCTGGCGTATCTTCTTTACCCTTGCAGGCATGGTGACGCCATCATCGAGCTTCACTCCCTGCCTCAATTTCTGTATGTTCTCTTCTTCCATGACGCCCTTCACCTTCACAAGGTAGGTCTTTGGTATCTTTTGCGACGGATGGAGTATCGCATTGCTGAAATCCCCGTCATTCGTCAACAAGAGCAGGCCTTCAGAGGCGTAATCGAGCCGTCCCACAGGGAAGACCCGGTATTTTACACCTTTGAGAAAATCCTTTACAGTCGGCCTTCCCTCAGGGTCCGAGAGGGTCGTCATCACTCCCCGGGGCTTGTGGAACATGAGATAGGTTTTCTGCATCTCTTTCCCTGAACCGGTGACACGCTTTCCATCCACCTTTATATAGTCCCTGGACGGGTCCGCCTTCATCCCGATGGTCGCAATCTGCCCATTGACCGTCACCCTCCCCTCAAGGATGAGCTCCTCTGCCTTTCTCCTGGACGCGATTCCCAGCTCAGAGAGTATCTTCTGGATACGTTTTTCCATGGAACTAAATGATACCATAAAAAGGAGCGTACAGGCACAAAAGGGCGCTGGTATTGAATCCGCATTCACTGCATAACAAGGCATGCTTTGGCCCTTTTTATGGTAATATGGGAAACTCATGAAGAGGGAAAAGGAGACAAAGATCCTGAAAACCGCAAAGCCCAAGACCGCGAGTTGGAAAGACAACATCTCCTTCATCCTTGTAGAGCCAAGAGAGCCGGGGAATATCGGCGCCTCTGCAAGGGCGATGAAGAACATGGGATTTACGCACCTTGAACTGGTGAAGCCCCGCAGTTTTATGACTGAGGAGACAAAGAAAATGGCGTGCAATGCCTTTGATATCCTTGCCAGGGCTGAGATTTACGGGAGTCTTAATGAAGCACTGGAGGCAAAGACCTTGGTAGTGGGAACCACAAGGAGGCTCGGCAGGACAAGGGGTCTTATCCTCCATCTGGAAGAGGGAATTAAAAAGGTGATCGCCTCTGCCAAAAAAAACAGGGTCGCCATACTGTTTGGAAGAGAGGACAAGGGGCTGAATAACCGGGAAGTGGAGGAATGCGGCTTCCTCATCACCATCCCCTCAGACCCCTCGTCCCCTTCCCTCAATCTCGCGCAGAGCGTGCTCCTTGTGGCGCATGAGCTGAGCAGGAAAACTTACAGCGGCCAGTTCCCCAGAGCAGTAACGCGGCCAGAACTGGAAATACTCCACCACCACATCCATGACACCCTCAAGCTCCTTGAGTATATTCCGAGGGGGAACAGGGACCTTGAGGCAAGGATCATGAGGAATCTCAAACACCTCTTGGCGAGGGCAGGGCTTACTGACTGGGAACTGAATATGCTCCACGGGATTTGCGGGCAGATAGAGAAAAAGATGGGGCAGTAAGAGAGGATAGGGTAATATTTAAATGAAACGGGCCCCAACTTTATCTCCAAGTGACAAATGATAAAAACACTCGTATGCATTGATAGAGATGGAACGCTTATCTACGATGAAAAAGAGCACCTCTATCTCGGAAGAGACAATGATTGGAAAGCTAAGGTCAAAATACTTCCCTATGTAATTGAGGGCATGAGGGCACTTAAAGCCATTCCCGATGCTGCAGTGTACATGATCACAAACCAGCCCGGCGTTGCGATAACTGATTTCCCGTTGTTGACTCTGGAACGGGCTCATGAAGTGTGCAGGTATATTCTTGAGAAGATAAAGGATATAGGAGGTCGTATTGACGGATATTTCCTGTGCCCTCACGCAAATCAGGCGTATGTGAAGAAATATACACAATATCATTTCGATAAAAGACTTGTGTGCGAATGCAGTTGCATAAAGCCGGATCTTGGGATGATATTTGACGCTTTGCGGTCGGAAGGGGTCACCCCGGGCAGTGTAAGCATCTATATGATCGGAGACCGGGCAACCGACGTACAGACAGCATTGAATATGGGCGGGACAGGCATTCTCGTGCCTTTTGAAAACCAGCCGGGCGAGGATCAGGAGGTCAATAAAATCATGGATCAGTCCTGCATCTATATTGCCAAAAATCTACTGGATGCCGCTGAATTCATAGCTCTTCATACCAGGGCAGGAGGAGGGTAAGGCGCTGACTCGCAGGACATGAATCGCTATCCTTAACTTTATAACCTTCAAAAACCTGAGCCGTCCCGACAAGTGTGAAACTGAGTGACCGGCGTTGCATAAGCCACCAAACCTGCAATAATAAAAAAAAACGACTCTTTAATTAAGAGGAAAGGGGTAACGGATGAAGCATAACAGATATTTGTCTTTTGTAATAGGCATTTCGTTTTTTGCAATGCTGTTTCTGCCTGGAATTATGAACAATGTTCAAGCGCAGGGTAAACAGGAAACTTCAGTCGAAGGAAGATTAGGGGAGACACCCACAAAAGAAAAGTTCTCTGAAGAAAAGAGAGAATTCAAGAGTAAAACCCAAAAAAGACTTAAAGAAGTGGACAAGAAAATCAGGGAACTTGAAGCAGAATCAAAGAAAGCCGGCTCAAAGGCAAAGGAAGAGGCCAAAGAGGGCCTGCAGGACCTGAAGAAGAAACACGCTGAGCTAAAAAAAGAAATGAGAACACTTGAGGCAAAAAGCAAAAAAGAGTGGGAAACGGTGAAGCAGAAAGTTGGCGCTGCAATGGACGAACTCGAGGAGGCATACAACAAGGTGCGCAATAAATTCAAGTCGGAATAAATAAACCAAGAACGGTTAATGTGATAAATAGCGAAGAGGGGGGCGAGGATCTTATCACTTTGTATTGGTAACAGTGAGCGGGGATAAGGTGAAAGGAGAGGTAATGGACGTCACCAGGAAAGTAACGTGTACCTTCCGGTTGCAAGATGTTTGTTTAGCTCGCTGAAGCTTTCCTGAATATAGGTGCGTTCAGAGCAGGCGCGCAAGCAGGTGAGCCAGGAACTCTCTCATCCTTGAATCTAAAGGT
>DATKOU010000219.1:0-40912 GCA_035524455.1 Thermodesulfovibrionales bacterium
AAAAACCGTATGAAGAATTGCATCGTCAGACAACTCATTAAGGCTGTAAGCATTGGCGAGAAATCTCAATCCTGAGAGTTTCTCCTGCAAGAACGACTCAATAGACCGCTGTGAGTCTTCAATCTGCCACCTGAGATGAGCCCGGAATTCATCTTTAAGGATATTGAAAACCCAAAAATAGCTCATCATAGCAATCCCGATGAGGGGGAGAGCTGCGAGAGTGCCTATATAGAAGAATAAACGTAACTTAAGAGACTTGTAACGGTCTTTTGTTATCGCGTTAGCAATATTCGTGAACGGCCTTAAAATGCTTTGCATAAAGGGAGTGAGAGCCGGGTCTCCTTTTCTGTTCATTATAGCACGTTTTCGTTTCATGCAAAACCTGAAGCCTGGCCTGTTTTGTGCTATTATATTTTTACTGGACTTTCGTAATACACTCTGGGGCATGCACGGAAAAAGGAGAAACCATGAAGCTGTGGCAACATATTTCAGGCCTCCTAAAAGCCGAAGAGACACACGGAAAAAAGAAAGATGAGGGCAGTGTGGTCCTGACACAGAAGTTCTGTGCATTTCAGCGGCTTTTGTCGAGCAATAATGCCGCACTCGAACTCATGGCCGATATGGGAGAAAAGCTCTCCGGGGATTTCCTCTTTGACCGCCACTATGTGGACTCCGCCGTGAGCGCTGTTTCGGAAAGGGTCAAAGACCTTGTCGAAAATCTCAGAATCATCTCAAAAGGAAAGTACCAGGCTTTGGATGAGAGGTTCGATGAAATTCAATCCGGGATTCAGAAGATTCTCACCCAGAAGAAAGAAATTGCCGAGAGCCCCTATACGCTTTCTTTCGGTGAGATTACCAGGGAAAAGGCGGAGATGGTCGGTTCGAAGGTGGCCAACATATGTGAGATAAGAAACCGCCTTGCACTTCCTGTTCCAGACGGATTCGGCATTACCGCCTTTGCCTTCAAGAGGTTCATGGAACAAAACGATTTCTTCGGAAAGATAAAGGAGAAACTCGATGATCTGTCGATTGACGATCTTGAGGCATTGAATGCGACGAGCAGGGAAATACAGGACCTCATTGCGGGCGGGGAAATCCCCTCTGATCTCGAGGCAGCTATAGCCGCGTCATACCTAAGCCTTTGCGAAAGAGAAGGCTCCAGGGTAAAGGTTTCCGTTCGGAGCAGCGCCCTCCAGGAGGACGGAGAGTTCAGTTTTGCGGGACAGTACAGCACGTTCCTGAATGTCCCGTTCGAATCGCTCTTCGAAAAATACAAGTGCGTCATGGCGAGTCTCTTCAACCCGCGGGCGCTGTTTTATGTTAAGACCAAGGGCTTTCAGGAATCGGACATGGTGATGTCCGTCGGTGTGCTCACTATGGTCGACGCAGGGGCAGCGGGGGTCGTGTATTCCGCCGACCCGAATGATCCAGAAAGGGACGTGATCATCATCAGCGCGGTCAAGGGTCTGGGAGTGGGCCTTGTTGATGGCACGATAACGCCGGAAATATATCTTGTTTCACGCTCGGGAGGCGAGATCATCGAAAAGAGCTTGTCAAAACAGTCGCACATGCTCGCTTGTAACTCCACGGGAGGTCTCGAAGAGATCGTCCTTGATGAGAGGCATGACGGAAAAGCCGCCGTCGCCGATGAGGAGATCAAGAGGCTGGCTCGTTATGCTCTCTCTCTCGAAACCCACTTCCAGGGTTGCCAGGACATTGAATGGGCAATCGACAGACACAAGGGTCTTTGCATTTTGCAGTCGAGGCCCCTGCGCGTATTGGCCAGAAAGGCATCTGTAGCTGTGCCGACGCAGGTGAAGGGATATACCGTTCTCATTGACAAAGGTGCTATCGCATTCAAGGGAATCGGTTTCGGAAAGGCCTATATAGTTAGACAGGATGAAGATTTGGAAGATTTCCCCGAAGGTGCGGTACTCGTGGCCAAACACACGTCCCCAAAGTTCGTTGCGGTCATGAACAGGGCTAGCGCTATTGTCACCGATGTTGGGTCAGCGACGGGCCATATGGCGTCGTTGGCGAGGGAGTTTCAGATTGCCGCATTACTGGATACGGAGGTTGCAACATCGCTCATTCAGCAGGGTGAGGAAATAACAGTGGACGCGATCAACTGCAACATATATAAGGGACACGTTGCGGAGCTTGAAGAGTTCGCGGCGAAGAGGGAAAACCTTTTCAAGGAGACCAGGATTTTTAAAACACTGGAGGACGTACTGAAACTGATATCTCCTCTCTATCTGGTGAACCCGGACGATAAGGCATTTAAAGCCGAATCCTGCCGGACATATCACGACATCACGCGTTTCTGCCACGAAATGGCGATATATGAGTTGTTTGACGTCACTGGGATATCCGCCGACGAAGTGGGGGCGATAAGGCTTGTGGCAGGCATACCCGCCGATATCTATCTCATCGACCTTGGCGGGGGCACCAGCGGGAAGATATTGGAGGATACGAAGAATCTTCTCCTGAAGGATATCAGCTCCATACCGTTCAATGCCTTCCTGAGGGGTCTGACGGCCATGAAGTGGCCTGAGCCGAGGCCGGCAGATGCTAAGGGATTTCTCGGCATGCTCGCGACGACGGCTTCGATTCCCGAAGAAGAACTTAAACGGACTGCAGAGAAGAGCTTTTCGATCATCTCCGGAGATTACATGAATTTCGCCATAAGACTCGGTTATCACCTGTCGACCGTAGAAGCTTATGCGGGGGAGAACATCAATGACAACTATATAAAATTCACCTTCAAGGGTGGCGGGGCGATCATCGACCGGAGACTGAGGAGGATCAGGCTGATAACGGAAATACTCAGGAGACTGGATTTCAGCGTAAAAGTTGTGGAGGATGTTGTGAATGCTTCCCTGATGAAATACAGGAGGTCTTCAACAGAAAAAACGCTCGAAATCCTCGGAAGGCTTACCGTTTATACGAAACAGCTCGACATGGTGATGTACAACGACGCTATAACGGATGTTTACATCGAGGAGTTCTGTTCGGCCTACGTCACCGGTCACTGAGATGGTTCTTTACCTAAGCTCTCCCTGAGCATCTTGTTCTCCCTCTGGGTCCTCAGCCACTTGATCGCCTTTTCGATGGTAAAGAGGATCTGTTCCTTTCTGAATGGTTTCGTTATGAAATCGAAGGCGTTCTTTTCCATCGCCGCGTCGGCAGCCTCGGAAGTGGCGAAGGCGGTGATGATGATTATCGGGATATCTGCATCGAATTCCCTGACGGTCTTGAGAAGCTCTATACCGTCGAGACCGGGCATCTTCAGATCCGTGATGAGGAGATCGAATCCCCCCTTCCTTGCCAGTCCCAGCGCCTCTAAAGGATTGTTGGTAGTCGTCACCTCGTAAGCCGTTTTTTCTCTTACGATCATTTGCAGAAGCCGTAGCATGTCCGGCTCGTCGTCCACGATCAATAGTTTCTCAGGCATCTTTCCCCTCCCTGTCTATTTTACCACAGGCAGTGTTATGATGAATTTTGTTCCAGGTGCATTCGACTCGTCTCTTGTCCTTGTTTCAAAGCTTATCGTGCCGCCGTGCTTGTCTATAATACCATACGCTATCGAGAGCCCCAAACCCGTTCCTTCTCCCACCTTCTTGGTCGTGAAAAAAGGATCGAATATTTTGGCACGTTCCCTTTGCTTGATTCCCGGACCGGTGTCCGCGATCTGTATCTCTACACGTTTCCCTTCGTCTACGGCCCTTGAGGCAACGGTGAGCGTACCGCCGCCTTTCATTTCATGAATGGCATTATTAATGATATTAAAAAAAACCTGCTGCAGTTCCCCGAAACTCCCTCTTATTATTGGCAGACTTCCGGACAGGTCGAGGTTGACAGAAATACGGTTAGTCGTCAGCACACTTTCGACGACGGCGAGAACAGACCGGATATTCTTGTTAATGTCTACGTCCTCTTCCCGGTATTCTGTGTATCTCGCGAAACCGAGAAGGTTTTCGACGATCCTCTTTGCGTTCTGTCCCTGCCTCTCTACGGCCTTGAGCAGTTCGTAGAATTCAGAATCTTGAGGAACCTTTTCGAGCATGAGGTCCGTGAAACCCAGAATTATCGTCAGCGGGTTATTGATCTCGTGGGCGATACCTGCGGCAAGTGTACCAAGAGACGCAAGCTTTTCGGTGTGGGCCATCTGCTGTTCGATCTTCTTTTTCTGCGCGATTTCATGTGCAACCTTCATTTTTTCTATCAGTTTACTGAGGTCAACAGGCTTTTCCAGGAAGTCGACGGCGCCTTCTTTCATCGCATCGACACTTTTCTCGACTGTTGCATGGCCCGTAAGGACGATGACCTGCATGTCCGGATTATCCTTCTTTATCCGCTTGAGGGTTTCGATTCCGTCGATGTCGGGCATCGAGAGATCAAGAACGATGACATCGAAGGCCTTGTCCTTTGCACTAGCGATTGCGGTGTTCCCATTTGTAGCGGTATCTATGACGAAACCGCGCGCCTCAAGCCTTTTCGACAGGACATTAAGGAAGTCTACCTCGTCATCGACAAGCAATATGTTCATAGGGGTATCTGCTTCCATCTGCCCTCCCCGATAAGATCAAAAAAACAGTTGATCTGCTTCCAGAATTATACACCGTACGTTAAAAAGTGAGAAGAGGGGAACCAATGCCTTCCCCTCTTCTCACTTTTTCATAGGTAATCAGCAATTATTCAGACGTCAACTTCACCACATAGACCGAGCACGGGGCATAGGCAACTACCTTTGAAGCAACACTTCCGAGTTTAAAACGGGAAGATTTGCTGAGACCTCTGCTGCCGATAACGATCAGGTCCATCTTTTCTTTTTCTGCAACGTCAATGATGGCGTCGGTAATGGAAGTGGCGACCACATTGGATCTGCAATCGGCAGAGACTTTCTCGGCCTCGAGCATCCTTCTCGCCTCCTGTATGATTGATTCTCCTCGACTTTCGAGCCGCTGTGTCACCCTGTCCCTTTCACCGGCTGAAATTTCAAGGTCTATGTCCGTAAAGTCCGTAACGACATTAAGAAGGCATATTTCGGCACCCCGTGTTTTTGCGAACTCTACAGCTACCTTCAGAGCTTCTCTCGAATATCTTGATCCGTCAACAGGCACCAGTATTTTCATATTGTCCTCCTTAGACTTCCTTCTTTGCTTTGGCCTTCTTCATGCTCAGCCCTAACCCCTCAAATACGTAGAATATTGAGAATCCCCACCACATGGTATAGGCGACATAAAAGACCAGCAGAAATGTCATGAGAACGATATGATCTTTCACTTCAACGGCCTTAACGTTGTAAAAGTTATATGATGGTTCAATCGCCTTCTTAACTACATCAGTGATTATTTTGGCCTCTTCCATCTTCTTTTCTTTCTCGAATTGTTTGCTTATCTTTGGCAAGGTATTGTTCCACTGCCTGAACATCTGCTTCTCATCATCGTATGCATACTTCGCCTTGATCTTGTCTCCTTCATTCTTAAACATGGTATCCGCATCTTGTAATGCTGCTTCAAGAACCTGCCCCAGGTCACCTTCGATCCTTAATTCAGAGCCTTTCAATTCTGTTTTAGCACCCGCAACTCCCAACACTTTAGCCGACCTTTCAGCCCTTTTCTCAGCTTCTCCTGGTTTATCCTCAGGCTTGTCCATCCTTATCGTTGCACTAAACATCCTGCCCTTAAACTTCTCACTGCTCTTTACAACCTTGGGGATAAAATAAGATGAGCCCTTGGCGAGCCTGTTAAACATTTCGTCAGACCACTCCAGGCCGTTTACTTTCTTTTCACCTATCGAAAAAAGAGGTGAAAATATCAGGAATAATACCACGAGGAACGAAATAGCCAAGACTATGCCCAGGCTTAGATGTTTTCCATGTCTTACCGGCATTTCTACCCCTCCTCTCTCAATACTTTTATATTTCCGAAAAACTTTGCAAAGAGCCAGACACCAAAGATACCGATCATTATCCAGAACACCCAGAACCCAACGGCCTCTATTCCATCTGCCATATTCTTTGATATCTTCACATAACCGAGATCTCCCAATTTCTTGGGAAGAACGGTGATCCTGTTGGCAAACCCTGCAAGGATAGTCAAGGCATAAAATGCTCTGATATGGATACCCTTTACCACCTTCGTCGTAAGTGCTCCCACCTGAATACCAACGAGCGAACCTAAAAGCATTCCCATTGCGAGAGTATAGAACACATATCCGTAAATAGCATATTGTGTTATAGAGGCATAACCTGCGGTAAAGATAATCTGCAGGATATCGGTGCCTACGGTTGTCATGGTGGAGATGCCGAATGTATAAACGAACATCGGGAAGGTAACAAAACCGCCGCCGACTCCCATGATGGCAGCAAGAAAACCTACAATAGATCCGCCTATAGCCATGATCACACCTGATATCCTTTTGCCTCCGGGAACGATGTCCTCATCAAACTTAATCATGGGGGGGATTTTTAATGCCTGTAACTTTATTGCTACACCTGTCGTGGTCTTAGGTGCGCCTCCGCCATGTGCGCCTCCACCATGTGCGCCTGCATCTTCACTGTGCTTTCTTAATTTAAGGTAATCGACCAAGGCATAGGTGCCCAGGAAGCCAAGTATCACCGCATAGACCACGCTTATAAATACATCGCTCATCGCTGGGTCTATATTATAGAGCGTCCTGTTAATAAGACCTCCCACAGTAGCGCCTATTGCGGAGCCGCAAACAAATGCCACCGCTAAACCTAAAGATACATTCCCCAGTTTCTTATGGACAACCGTTCCCATTATTGCCTTTGCAAATATGTGGAAAGTATCGGTACCGACTGCCATGATTCCTTTCACACCGGCTGCCATGAGGGCAGGCGTTATAATGAACCCTCCTCCGGCACCAATACATCCTGTGATCAGACCCGCACCAAGACCAATGGCTATTGATACGATAAAAATGGCCGTTGAATAGTGTGCGGGAGAATATGCTTCCTTCCCTCCTATGACATCTGCTGCATCTAAAAGTGAAATAGCCACTATAGGCAACAATAAGATGAAAAGGATCAGAAGTTTCTTTCGACTCTTGACAATGCTCATTGAAACTTCGTAATCCCACTCCGCATGAGCTATAGACGCCATTTTGAGAAATTCGAACATCCTTCTCGGGGCGTTCATTTAAGTACCTCCTGTTATTTTATTTTGTCGATCTTCACTTGATTCTCTCGAATTCCGTCTGAATCTTATACTTTACACCACTCCCGATAAGGCTCGTATAGGCTATAGGGATTCCGTCAGAACCGATAAGAAGCCTGTGCAAGAGCAAGCCGGGAGACCCTTCCTTCACTTCCAGGATATGGGCTGCATCGCCTGTTATCTCTGTAACCTCTATGGTCTGCAGGACTTTGGATATCCTTCTCAAAGTCTTTTCCTGTATCAGATCATAAAAAGAAGTGCTGCATAAATCTTCCCTTTCGATACCCGGAAACAGGGCCTCGGGGATAAACGACTCTTCGAGATAGGCAGGCTCGTCTTCGACAACCCTTTTGCAGAGGACACGGTAGAAGTCCCCTTCCACCTTTAGATACCTCTTAATCTTCTCTGTCGGCTCCTTTATACCTTTTTCCATGAGCTCTTTCCTTGTCTTCACCCCCTCTCCGAACATATCTTCCGTCAATCTGGTTCTCATCGTCATGCCTGAATGAGCAATTGAACGAGTCACAAAAGTGCCTTTACCCTGTTGTCTTCTTAGATACCCATCCCTCACCAACTCTGCTATCGCTATTCTGATCGTTGCCTTACTAACGTTATAAGCTCTGCAAAGTTCGTCCTCTGAAGGCAGCCGGACGCCGCAATACCACTCACCACTTTCGATCTTTGCTTTGAAAATCGTGTAAATCTGCACATAGAGTTTCTGCTCGCTGTCCCTGTCAACTGTTTTTTCTATCTGCATATATTTAGTTCTTTATGTCTTTATAAAGTTATTCCTCAAACAAAAAAAATATACACTCTCCGACAGCTCTTTTACCAGCATTCAAACGGCGTAATCGGCAAAAACTGACAAAAGAGATAAGTCGAAATAAGCGTTACAAGACAAGCGAGCAACACATATTTCAGCTCCATGCGAAGATCTTTATCCATCTGAACGGTCCCCCGCACCGGCTGCACCGCCTCTTCGCTGCCTTCGCGCGAAACTTCGACGCTGCGCCATTCGTCGGCAATCATTTCCTTTACAAGGTCATATTCGCCCGACTCGGCGAAAGTTATCGATACCATCATGTGCTCGAACATCTTCATCAACCTTTTCATGGCGAACCCTCCTCTAAGGAGATCCGGTATTTACAAAGAATCTTGACAATCTAGAAGCAAGATACATACCGCAGATTTAACTCATTGATAAAAAAGGATAAATAATTTAAGTTGGGGGACTTATGCATCACAAAGATGCATAGAGGATCTTGTTCTCTTGTAATATCAAGAAAATAAGGGAAACTTATGCAACAATTTATAGCAGAGACCTATAATGTTGCTATCTTAAACTGTTTTATTTTTCTCTGGAGCTGCTGACGGTAAATACCGAGTTCATCAGCGGCCTTTGATATGTTTCCCCGGGACTTTTGCAACGCGGACCATATCAATTCCCTTTCGAGATTCTCAAGGGCATTCTTCAGGTTCCTGCTGGATGCTGCCTTTCTGGGAGCGGCCTGCGCAAGGCAAGAAGGAAGGTCTGAAGGCATGATGACAGGACTGTTGGCAAAGGAGATAGCGCGTTCGATAATATTTTCAAGTTCCCTCGCATTTCCGGGATAGGAGTGGTCGAGCAAAATGCTCAACGCGTCATCCGATATGCCTCTTATCAGGAAATCTTTTCTCTTGGTCGCATGCTTCTTTACGAAATGTTCTGCGAGCAGCGGCACATCCTCAATTCTGTCTCTCAGCGGCGGGAGATGGATATTAATGACGTTTAGCCGGTAAAAGAGGTCCTCCCTAAAGATGCCTTTTTGACAATCGTTCTTCAGGTTCCTGCTCGTAGCCGCAATAATCCTCACATCAATCTTCTGGGGACGCGATCCTCCGATCCGCATGATCTCGCCTTCCTGAATCACTCTCAGTATCTTTACCTGAAAGAGCGGGGAGACGTCACCGATCTCATCGAAAAGAACAGTGCCTCCGTCTGCAAGTTCGAGCAGCCCCTTTTTCGTGTAATTCGCACCCGTGAAAGCCCCTTTTTCGAAACCGAACAGCTCCGATTCGAGGAGCGTGTCCGGTATGGCGCTGCAGTTGATCGTCATGAAGGCCCTTCCGCTGCGAGGACTCCACCGATGAATTGCCCGCGCAACAAGCTCTTTACCGGTGCCGCTCGCTCCTGTGATGAGAACATTACTCTCGCTGACAGCGGCCTTCCTGATTAGACCAAAGACCTCCTGCATCGGCGGGCTTATACCTATGATCTCGTCAAAACCATGCTTGTGGTCGAGAATCTTCTTTCCGTGACCCTTGATCACATCACCCAGGCTGGCAAGCGTAAGGGGTTTACCGAGGAAATCAGAGGCGCCGAGTTTCATCGCTTCGACAGCCAATCTAACGTCCGGGGCCGACAAGGCGATAACAGGCATGCGCTGACGCAGCTCAATGAGTTTCTGCTGCCATCCTTGACTGTCGAGGTCTAGTAAGGCGATGTCGTAGGCAAAGGAAACATCTTTCTGTTTCTGATGCTCTTTCTGGGGAACAAAGCCATGTGACTTGAGCATCGCATAGATCTTTTTTGCATCATCGGAGATAACCAGGATGTTAAGCATACGGATATTTTAATACACTGTCAGCACAAAAACATAAAAAAAGGACGTCCGATAGAAACTAATGGAAACCATGCGTCGGATATAGTTTTTGCGTTTAATTTAAATAGAACGGAAACATAGCCTTCCCCTTTATCAGAAGTTTCGGTATTGTACCACCTCCTAAGTATAGAGAAAAAGAGAGGGATGCAGGGATAGATATTCTTTCAATGTTTCTTGAAAGGGAGGCGGATAACACATCAGAACCTTCTTTTTCTTTCATCTGCAACCTCCCTTTAAGCAATATGCGTATTCCGAACCATCGCGACCAGTCATTCCGGAGTAACGCGACCACTGATTCCTGGCTGAGCGCGACCACTTTTAGGGTGGTTCCGGAACAGTTAGTCGCTATGAGCGGAATCGGCACAACAAATTGAATGACCTATTTTTGCATAAACCTGCCGTCAGGTGTAAAGCAAATTCTAAACTTTTATCTTATAGACATAAATTTTAATGATATAAGAATTATAGTTTGACATTTAGATAAAAACGTTTAAGATAATAGAAAGGGAGAGGCGGGAAGGTATCTAATAGCTAACAGATCTAATGGTGGTGCGTGTCTTGGTTCCTTTTCTTCATTGCGGTTGCAGGAATGTGTGCTTCGAAAAATATATCCAGGAATATACTTGTCAAGGCAAAAACTACTTAACATAGAGAGGAGGTAGTTATGTCAGGGTTACAATGGTTTATGGTGCTGTTTGGATGGTTTTCGCTCGTGGTTTTCGTGGTGGGAGCTGCGTATAAGGCCGTAAAGTTTTCTAAAATGCCGTTAAACCTGCGCTGGGAGGTTTATCCGGTTCCCCATGAAGAGGGGGAGAAACGTCATTATGGCGGCTCTTACATGGAGGAGATGGACTGGGCTAAAAAGCCCTTGCCCAGCTCACTTGCAGGAGAGATTGTGGAGATGGGCTCTGAGATATTCTTCCTGAAAAAGGTGAGAGTGTATAATCCTTATAACCTGTGGTTCTTTTCGATGGCGATGCACTGGGGTATTTATTTACTTTTCGGCTGGGTCTTCCTCCTGGTAATAGGGGCTATTTTAAAGGTTGATGCCTTATCACAGATTACCGGCATCGTCGGCATAGTTTCATTTGTCCTGGGAGCCTTCGGTTGCCTGACTCTTATAATCAAGAGGGCAACAAACAGCGAGCTTAAGCTTTACACGGAACCTGTAGAGTATTTCAACCTCCTTTTGCTGTTTGCAATCTTTGTGACAGGCATTATGTCCTGGCGTGTGGACCCTTCCTTTGCCGGCTCCAGGGACTACGTAGGAGGTGCCATCTTTTTTAACCCCACTCCCGTACCCTCGATCGTACTGTTGAACTTCCTTCTTTTTGAGATCTTCTTAATCTATATGCCCTTTTCGAAATATCTTCATTACCTGGCAAAATATTTCAATTTCCACAAGAGCTTATGGGATGATGCATTCAAGCAGAAAGGCTCGCCCAAAGACTTAAAGAACATCGAACAGGTCGGCTACACTGTACACTGGGCAGGTCCGCATGCGTCTCCTGATGAGACCTGGCTCGAAAATGCACAGAAGTGGCTTTTAGAAAAGAAGGAGGAAAAGAAATGAAAAACCAGGTTAGTTTTAGAGATATAGCCAGGCTTACGGATGAGCCACTTATTAACCTCGAAGTGAAAGATTTGATGGAACTTCCTGTGGAAGAGCCTCCTATGGAGCCTCCCAAAGAAAAATGGCTTGAATCGTATGATTTTTCTCTTGACGGACATACACCTTTTGATTATCCGAAACCAAAGACTCAGGAGGAGAAGGAAAAATTAGTTTTCGGTTTTATGAGCGGACTTGAAAAACTTTTTAACCGTGAAGCTAACTGGACATTCCTTAAGATCTTCAAGCTCTCGATGGATTACTGTGTGAAATGCCAGACCTGTTCCGAGGCATGTCATACATATCTTGCAAGCGGCAGGCAGGAGATATACAGACCTACCTACAGGTCGGAGATATTGAGGAAGTTATACAAGAGGTATTTTACCCCAAGTGGAAAGCTCCTTAAGTCTTTTGTAGGCGCTGATGTAGAGGCCAATTACAAGACAGTATGGAGGCTTTTAGAATTGGCTTACCGTTGCAATGTCTGCAGAAGGTGTGCCTCTTATTGTCCCGTAGGAGTAGACAACGCCCTGATAGCAAGGGAGATAAGAAAGGTCTTCAGCCAGGAGCTTGGGATCGCGCCATTAGAATTGTTGAGGAAGGGGTCGAGACAGCACCTTGCGAAAGGTTCTACTACAGGAATGACCCCTGCGGCATGCAAGGCTACTATAGAGTTTCTGGAAGAGGATATGGAAGAAAGAACCGGCAGGAAGATTAAGATTCCTATAGACAAGAAAGGAGCTGACATCCTTTTGATGCAGAATGCAGGAGAGTTTCTTGCATGGCCCGATAACCCTGAAGCGTTTGCGATACTCTTCGATGCTGCGGGCATTAACTATACGTTAAGCAGTGAGATGTGCGGATATGACGCGGTGAACTATGGTGTATGGTTTGACGATATAGAGGCGGCGAGAGTAGGCTTAAAGCACCTGTCGATAGCAAAGGACCTGGGTGTTAAGAAGATAGTGGTAGGGGAATGCGGGCATGCCCATAAGGCGATGTGCGTACTCCTCGACCGCATAGCGCCGGGAGACTTTGCCCTTCCACTTCTTCCGCGTGAAAGCTGTCTGCCGCTCTTCTGGGACATAGTAAAAAGTGGACGAGTTAAATTAGACCCTAGCAGGAATAACTTCCCTACCGTCCTGCATGATTCCTGTAATGTGGTGAGGCTGATGGGAATCGTGAAACCGCAGCGCAATACGTTAAGTGCTATTTGTGCCCAGCCTTACAGAGAGATGAACCCGCATGGGCCGATGAACTATTGCTGCGGCGGCGGCAGCGGGTTTGCGATCATGAATTCCCTCAATTTCCCGCAGTTCAGGAAGAAGGTGACTGAGCGGATGAAGGTAAAACAGATACTCGAGGCATTCAATGATGTCCTTGATCCAAGCATTAATAAGATGGTTGTTGCTCCATGCTCTAACTGTAAGGGCGCCCTGAGGGATGCCCTTCATTACTACGGACTCTGGGAGCACCACAGGATACTCTATTCGGGTCTGGTGGAGCTCATAGTCAATGCCATGGTCGATATCCCGCCGTTTTTGAAGTGGGAGTGGGAAGAGTAAGAGGCATAATTCTGTATAGGGCAAATCGACCGGTCATTCCGAAGCAGGTTGTCCACTGATTCCGGGGCATTCCGTACGGCGATTCCGCTCTGAAGCCGTCCACTTTATTAGTGAGGCCGGAACAGGTGGCCGGTATGGATCGGAACGAAGAAAATTCTATCTGAACGCATAGTCTTAGCTGGGTGAAATCCGTCATTCTATCTTCTTATCATAATTAGAGGAGGAGTTCATCAGGCCGGATGTAGGGACAAGAAACTCCCCTATGGCCGATTCAAGTTCGATCAGGTTGCAAGCACACATGCCGATGTGGTCATAGCGCCCTGTCATAACTGCCATACACAGTTTGAGCAATTGTGCGAGAAATACCATGGCAGCTATGAGACGTGGCACTTGTGGGATCTCATTATAAAGGCGCTTGTCAGATGATCTCTTCTGCCGGGCAGAGGAATCGCGAATCGCTGTGGTTAGACGTCCAGTCTAACTATTGTATGTATCAGGTACAGCCTGCGGTGAAAGGAATGCCGGCATATTTGCATGCTTTCATTACTGGTTGCTCTTTGAACAAATCGTAGAGAGATTTGACGGTGTATTTTCCGTCCCCAAGCCTCTTGTTGAGGTTTTTGACAATAAATTTGGGATGAGGGCAGTTCTGGTAGGTTATGTAATACCAGCGCACGAAATTGATAACATCCCAGTGATCTTTTGAAAGTTCAATCCCATCTTCTTTGCTCAAGTAAATCGCTAATTCCTCGCACCAATCTTCGGCACATTTCAGATTACCGTCTTCGTCGACTTCAATTGTTTTGCCTTGAACTTCGATATATCGTGTCGCCAAGGGTTCCATCGTTATCCTCCCTATAGCTATAATTAATATATAGGGTACTAATTCTATATATAACACAATTCGTTACTAAATGCAATGGCATATACATGTTGCAATCATTTTCGACGTAGCTCCTTAGATTCATCAAAACAAGATCAATACTAATTCTGTATAATTCGTATAACACAATTTGTTACTAAATGCAATGGCGTGTCAGGGTTGTTGTGAATCGCCTTTATAGCCGGGAGCCTCATAAGAAGTCAGACAATTTGCGAGAAAGGGCGGGCTATAATAATGGAAAACTTCTTCCTTTTAAACCGTTACAGGGCGTTTTTGAGTGAAGTCAAAAAATATGTATGTAATATTTCTATTTGGAGTTATAATAATTGTTAGAGTACTTATGAAAAAGAATTGTTGGGAATACAGCAGGTGTGGAAGGGAACGAGGCGGCAGGAACGAAAAGGAACTTGGGATATGTCCAGCTGCAGCGGAGGAAAGGCTCAATGGTGTTCATGGCGGCATAAATGCAGGCAGAGCTTGCTGGGCAGTTGCTCAGGTATTTTGTGACTGTACTCGGTGCAATTTTTTTCAGTTAGTAAAAGAAGAAGAAGGTACCAATTACGAAACATCTCTGGCCTTGCTTAAGAAGCTAACTACTAGCAAATAAACCAGCACGCCTCTGGATATAGACTAAATGTAAGATGATGGACCAATCCCCATCCAAGCCGTTGGACAAATATGGTTTAACGCGCATAGTAATCGCGGTGCTTATTGGATTCATTGTCTTATGGGCTTTGGCCAATCTCACTGCTGCAGCAGGCGGCGCCAAGATACCAGATGACCTCGGTGTCATACATGGGATTACAGAGAAGACTTCGTATCAAACACGAAAGTCACTTCGTGCCAAACGCCAGCTTCGCCCTTTGGATGCCTTAGAATCTGGAGGGCACGTGGCTGATACTCCCCGAGGAACTTATTTTTTCATTTTTTACCGTGATTTGAGGGCACATGAGGGCAGAATGGTTAAGGAGTTGGGTGCCCAGCGTGCAAACCGGTACAGAGAGGGCAATGCCTTTTTCGAGGTTCACCTTCTAAAGGTTGGACCGCCCATTATTTTAGGTTTCGCTTCAGAAAGCGACGCCTTGCGAGTTAGCAGCCCATCAACACAGATTCAAAAGATATCTATCGCATCTGCCCCGTGGGAAAAGATGACCTCGCTACTATCCCTTCCAGCGGATCGTATAGTCTCTGCAGAAACGCGTACCGTTAGTCCTTCAGAAAGAGAATGGATGTATATTTTAGACTGTGATATCCGATGATTAGCAGTGCGTAGTCCGGTCGATCCACCGGCTCGCCCAAAACCGTGGGCTCCCGGTGGCACACTTTTGCGAGCTATCTCAGGCAAAACGGGGTAGACCTCCACACGATTTCAAAACTCTTAGGTCACAAGGATATCAGAATGACTCAGAGATATTCTCTTCTGTCGGTTGAGAATCTAAGGGAAGCTATCTCTGTCCTCGACAAATCAAGGTGTTACAATTTTGTTATATTTTTATTGGCGGTCCCAACGGGATTCGAACCCGTGTTTTAGCCTTGAGAGCCCTAAATGGGCCATCTTGCTAAGTGGGCCTTCTACCTGTATTTTTATGAATTATACACTATTTTCAAGAAGTTTTATCATTCCATCCTTTACGGTATTTTCAGGCATTTTACGCCCCTTTGGAAATTTTTGGCTACATTTTGGCTACACTGACCGAGGGGCAAATGTCTTGGTGTTGCACGTGCCAGCATGACTTTTCCGCCAGCCCAGAAGATCTTCAGTCAGTCAAAATGGCTACATTATCGCTACAGTGTCTGACAGAAAAATATTTCGACTCGCGCCGTCAATTTGTCATAGCAGACGTGACCATAAGTCAAGAATCGCAACTCGTGGGCGTTTTCGTTTTGTCCTATCTTCAAAGCCAAGACAGCTCAAATTCTTCTCACTCCAATCAAGGATGGAGGTTATCGAAAGCTCGTCGAGAATATTGTTTTTTTCCACCACACTCTTACTTTAATCCTAATTGCTGTGGAGGAAAATTCATTGCCTCACAGGAAGCTCTCAGGGGCGCCTCTCTAATCAAAAACCTCGAAACCCTTAAGGTAGTCGTCAAATCCTATAGGAGCTTCTATGCCCAGTTCTTTGAGCAGATCTATGGCCTCGCTTATGGATATATCGAGCTTCTTGGCCAAACCGGTAAGCGAAAGCTTCCCCTCTTTGTAGCTCTTAAGCATGAGGAAATCCCACCCGTATTCGAGCAGCTCGCGGGCTATGGCCGATTTATCCTTGCGCTCACTCATAGAAAGCTCCTCAAGCCTTTCCATATCCCTGTCTTTTAGTCTCAGGCTTATCACGCCCATCACTTCACTCCTTTCAGCCTTTCTGTTGCATCCTCGATTATTCGCTTGTTGTACCTGCCGTAGCCGGAAAGTCTTTCTAATTTGGCAAGAGCCATGGGAAGCTCCAGCTTCTTGCGAGTGCGGAGATTCAATAGAAAATGAACCGCCGTCGCAAACTGTAGCCCCAGAACTTTGCACGCCTTTATGGCAGGCCCGTCGTCGACCGCGAGGGGACAGCCGATGCTTCTTGAAAGCCATAACGCCTGGGCCTCTGCGGTTTCGATCCTGAAGTCTATCTGAAGCTTTCTGATCACCTCCTGATTTCCGACTTTTTCCACCTTGATCTTTTTCTCCATAATAAGAGCCTTGATTGCTGACGCGTCAGGGCTCTCCTTCAAAAGGCATTCTTCTTTCACCTTCTGGGGAATAATGATGTGAATATCTTCCGTGACCTCTCTCAAAAGGTCGATTTTCGCCAGAAGAATTAGAGTGGATGAATCGAAAACCATCCTCATGTTTACAATATACTACATATGTAATCATTTTTCAAGGCTGACCGAGGGGTTGATTGGCTAAGTTGCCGATACTTATGGATAATTCAAGACCGGAAAATACCGCACCGATCTTTGTCAGATTCTTGATTGTTGGTCAAGCGATACCAGCGCGGTCACAACCCAGCCGAACCTGATCCTTTCCTGTTCAAGCCTGATAGATGAGCCTATTCGATTATCTCGCAAATCATCATACAGTGCGCGCTCTTCCTGGCTAAGCCGAACAAGATCACGGCTCAAGGGCTGCGGCTCGATCACCCACAGCAAGTCATGAGCCATCAATGTCTCACGGTCCATTAGGAAGGACTGCGCATGAGGAAAGTATGCCCTCAACTGATCAAGAATTGCAAAGCCGTGGGTATCGATGTCGCCCCAGTAGTAGATAGCACATTGATGTAACCACTTCGCTTGCGCCAGCATCTCGAATCCGTACCCCGCGCCGAAAATGACCATGCTGTCAGACAGATTTGGAAAGGCGAGAAAATTGACTTCGTTTTCGGTGATGAATACCCGGCCGACCCTCGAATCGAGTTGACTGAATGCGTCTTGAGTGACAGTGATATCCTGGTCGGCACTGCCCGGCAATAGGGCAAGCGCCGGGTCCAGCACGCGGAAACGGATGCGCAAAGGCTTATCCAGGAATCCATAACGTCGGCAGAATTGGTTTACTCCACCGGTTTCAGTATCGACAGTTTCAGGCCTCAGAACAAGGTCCAACAACCCACTCAATACAGCGCGATGCGCTTCGATGAACTTTGTATGCACGCCCTGGATATCGATCTGACGCAAATATAAACCCGGACGCGGATGGGCTCTCATCCAGTCGATGATGTTCAGCAGATGCCGCCAGTCCTCAGCCAACTCCAGGACCTTAAGCGGACGTCTAGAAAGCCAGGGCAGTATGGCCGGCTGCCGTTCTCTGGTGAGCTCAACAAGTTCTCCGAATCTCCTGGCATCTCGACCTTTGCCGATTAGAGCAAGGGCATCATCGGGAGTGTCAATCCATATTTCATCAGGAACGGCATTGCTGCCTATGACATGATGCCGGACTTCGCGCATGACTATGCGGTAATGCCTAACACTTAGCAGTTCGGCAATCCATGTCCGCACATCCTCAAACCGATCAGCCAGTTCAGACGATGTGGGCTTTTTGAGTGTCAGGCGTCTGGGGAACAGCGTTTCACCGTCCACCATTGAGGCCAGCAGAAACCCTTTGTTCCACAGCCTCTCCACTTGCGCACGCAGATCGGCCGGCGTCGTCCAGTTCATGCTTGGGCTTTCGCCTTTTCTGCCTGATATTCCTCGATGGAGAGGTTCCGAAGCTTTGAGGAACGACCGTCCTCGCTATGCACAAAGCCCACGCTTGCCACGAAGGGCTCAATGATATGAATCTTCTGAAGAGGGGTGACGATAAGGAGCTGAAGGTTCATCTGTTGAAAGAGCTTCAAACCGTACTGCGCGGACTCGTCTGAGCCACGGGCAAAGGCTTCGTCTATTACAACAAAGCGGAAGGACCGCGAGCGCACAGCGCCCCATTCAAGCCCGAATTGATACGCCAGGCTCGCCGCAAGTATCGTATATGCCAGCTTTTCCTTTTGTCCTCCCGATTTGCCGCCGGAGTCAGAGTAATGCTCGTGCTCTTTTCCGTCTTCCCGCCACCGCTCGGAGGCGGCAAAACTAAACCAGTTACGCACATCTGTGACTTTTGCTGTCCAGCGCCGGTCTGCCTCAGATTGCCCTTCACGTCCTCGGAAGCGTTCGATGATCCTCTTGACCTGTAAGAACTTGGCTTCCGAATATTGTTCATCCTCTGAACCGGTCAGACTGCCTTCGGTACATGCCCTGAGCTCGCCCTGGAAGTCCCGGATATCGGCGTCTTGCGTGGTTTGCGCCTCCAGTACGATGTAACGGCCGGGATTATAGTCTATCTGGGTCAGTGATTCATTGATATGAGTGATCCGCTCTTTAATGGTTTCGCGCTCACGGTTAAGCTGCGACTGGAAGTTTGCCACCTCCCGGATGGTATTCTCATTGAGAAGCTCTTTGAAACGCGCCTCAAAACGAGGCAGATCATCAGCGTTTAACTTCTCCAGCATCAATCGATATTCCCCTACCGCCTCGACGCTGACATCCACCTCCTGTGTTTCGAGCGGAAAGGACGCACAGTATGACCGCATGGCATCTATGATCTTGTCGCGCAGACGCGTCAGATTTTTCGCCTCATTGTCGATGCGGCTCTGCAACCAGGTCCGCATCTCCTGTTCCCTGTTGTCACATGATTCCACACTTAAGTAGTGTTCGCCAAGTGCCTCAGGCCTCATGGCCTCCAAAGATTCGAATCTAGCCGAATTATGTGCGTTTAAAGGGTCGTCGAGCAGCGCTTGCGCCTGAGCATACAATGTCTCGGCGTCAGTCTTTTTCTGTTCTGTCCTGGACCTCTTGTCCCTGCCCTCTATGAGCAACCGCTCGGTCTCCTGGATTTCAAGCGTAAGCGCATCCAACCTGCCGGTCAGCTCCTTGAGCAGATCGGAGGCGGTTTCTAGTTGTCTCTTTTGTTGCTGGAGCCCTGAAACCTCTGCAGCAAGGGGTTGCCAGTCAAGTTCCTGAAAGTCCTGATATTCGTTAAGTTTATTAAGGGTCTCTATCCTGGACCTAAGCTCTCTCTGCTCTTTTTGCAACGAGCTTATGTGACTGCCCATCCCTGTTAATCGGGTTTCGAGCTGCTGCTTTTTTGTCTCCAGTGCAGCTATCTTGGCCTTGTTGGTCCATCCAAGAACATAACGGCTTCGGTCATCGAGCCGATGGCGGTCATCCTTTTCGTGCCTCTCACCCTGGACCTTGATCTGCCCTGCAAGCGTAACAGCGCGGGTCTCGCGGCGAAACTGATCTTGTGTTTCACAGCAGGCAACATCAAATCGATGTGCGATCTCCCTTTCCAGCCAGTCATAATATTGAGAATCAGGCTTTATCGCGAGCTTGTGCACCAGGGAATGCTGGTGCAGTGCAGAGACATCGCTCCGACCGGCCTTGCGCACGCGGAAATAGACCAGCCTGCCCTTTAGATGGGTGCGGTCCACCCAGGCGGCCACCTGCGCATAATGCTTGTCAGGCACCAGAAGTGAAAGGCCGAAGTTACGAAGCAGCCGTTCCGCAGCGCCCTCCCACTTTTGCTCTTCCTCGCGCACCTGAATCAGCTCGCCTGCAAACGGCATGTCCGACTCGGTCAGCTTCAGAGCCGAAGCGATGGCTGTACGCATTGCTATTTGTTCTACCGGAATGTTGCTTCGCCTGGACTTAAGGCTATTGATCTCGGCCGAAAGCGCGTCGTGTTCCTGACGCCATTGTGCAAATGTTACCCCTGCCTCGTTCAATTCGTTTTGAAGCGCCGCCTCCCGGCCTGAGGCCTTATCAGCCAGCTCGCCGAAGGTCTTTCGTTGATCCAGGAAAGCTTCGGCGCTGTCGGCTGCTGCGATGTTCAAAGAACCCGTAAGCTCGGCGTAACGCGCCGCCTTGCTTCGGCGTTTGACGCACTCATCTTCCTTTTGCCTGATTTCTGCTGCAAGCCGCTCTATCCGATCTCCACCGTTTTCGGCTATGCTTCGTCTAAGCTCCCGTTCCTCGGCCAATTGCCTGTTCTTGCGCTCTTCCATGCGCTGTACACTTGCATTCTGCCGCGACCATTCTTCAGCAAGGGATGCGATGCGCTTGTCGAGTAGTCCGAGTTTAAGTTTAGCGAAGTAGCTCTTGAGAGCTTCACGGCAGGCCCGTAGTTCCTCACTGCGCACGGTAACCTCCGCATGCCTGTCGCAGTCTGCTAACAGTGGTGTGAGCAATGCAACCTGCTGTTTAGCCTTCAAAACCGCCTCATGCGCACGGTTAAGGTCATCGAAATGCGTAATTAGCGCTTTTATCCGGGGATCTACGTCAAAGGGCTCCAGCATATGGCTGCGCACAAAATCGGTAAGATTGCCGACAGATTTCATAGACACCGTCTGATGAAAGAGTTCCAGCGCCTGTTCGTTGTCAATGCCGAACCTGCGGCGAAACCATGCGCCGTAGGGCGGAAAGCTGTCAAACACTTCAGCGCCTGCACCACGCAAGCGCTTTCTCAGCGCCCCGATCTCCGAACCGAACTGAGAGAAGTCCGTCTCAATCGATAAGGCACGTGTCGCCCCAACAAAAAAACGCGCGGGCTGTCCTTGCGGGTCTTTCATCCAAAACACCTGCGCCAACGTTAGCGTCTGGTTAAAGCCGGTATTATAGAAAACGCCCAGCACCACAGAATAACTATTGTGATTACGCAATGCAACCGGCCTGGCCGTGCCGCTTAGCTCACTGCGCTCCGACTTATAATGCCCCAATACATAGGAACGAAGAGTGCGTTCCCTGGTTTCGGACCCGGCCGCTTTGTTGTAAGCGATGCGCTGCGCCGGCACCAACAAGGTTGTTACCGCATCCACAAGTGTCGTTTTCCCCGAACCAATGTCCCCGGTAAGCAAGGCGTTTCTGCCGTTAAGGTGCAATGTCCATATTCGGCCATCGAACGTGCCCCAGTTGAAAACCTCCAGACGATGCAGTCGAAAGCCCGATAGTGAATCATCTGCCATGAATTCCAAGTCCGGAGACTCATTCATCCTGCCGGCTTCCCTTCCTGCCTTCCTGTAAAAGTGTCCGGTAATCCGCCAGCCGTTCATCGAATTCTGCCAGCCACTGCGCATCAACAAACGCCTTGAGAATGCGCCTCACTTCAAACATTTCCTTCTGTCCGCTTTGGGGCTTCAGTCGGCGCATAAAGCCAAGATCCACTATCTTGTTTATGTGGCCGTCTATCTGATCCATCAGCTTGGCCTCGTTGCTGCTCTCAGGCAGGAACACTCTTATAAGTTCGGCAATGTCTTCGCCGGAGAGGACGAGGCGCGTATCGCCGCCTGAGGCATCGAACTCAGCCAATTTCTTGCGCAACAGGGAAAGCAAAAGGCTCACCGGAAAAGAAAGGGACCTTCTTGCGACCAGACGCGGCAGTTTTGTTTCCGTTTCATCTCCGTTGCCGGAATGTGAGCGTAAAAATGCATAGCCTTCAGCCTCATCCAGCACCAGATCCAGTCCTATGACAGACACATAGTCACGAACACGGGCCTGTAAGCCGAGCAAAGAGTTCCACAGGTCGGGACTGCTTTCCTGATAAAGAACCCCTTTTAGAAGCGGCACAACCACTGAAGACAAATCGTAGTCTTTTGAAGGCTGCATACCAAAGTCTTGCTCCGCCATCTTTACCTCACAAATATAACACGCGGCAGGCGGGCCTGTCTTATGCGTCCGCCATCCTGGTCAGAGGGTTTCCACAGGATGACATCGGTGATCTCTTCGTCAACTATCACTTTGAAAGCATCTCCTGCCAACTGAAGATAGGCGATCAATTCCGCAAGCCCATGTTGCAAGGGTCGGGCCTCTACGAGCTCCCGCAGAGTAACTCTTAACCGCTCTTGCAGTGCATTGCGGATATGCCTTAAAAGGTCAGCCTTATCGATAACCACCTGCGAAAAGAGCGCGGCTGCATCCAAATCCTCATCGCCCGGTTGAAGGGCCACGTCCGTGATCAAAGGTTTGACCGGAGGAGTGTAGAGCGGCCGCTCCATGGGCAATTCGATATCGGCCCCTGCGTCGTCTATCTGCATGAATTCTCCGGCAGGCGGTGAGTCTCTAAGGTCAAGCGCTTTTGCCTCGATGCTGTGTAATATGTCCATGATGCGGCGATTTTCAAGCCATGCCTGGTCATCAAGAAAGCGGCGCAGCTGTTGGGAAAGCAGAGCCACTGTGCGCTGTGTATGCTCGCCCGCCTCAAGCCAGTCATAGTGTATGCGCCGGATGCGGGCGTCCGGCTTGAGTTCGGAAACTGCCGGTAAAGCAAGCACCCGCTCAAGAAGCTGCGTAAGTTCCTCCTGACGGCTTCCGGACATAAGGAAGTCCCAGAAGGCGCGGAAGCTCCTACCCTGGTCTGAATCGGCAATCGCATCGCGCTCGCCCATAATCTCCTCAAGCAGCACTCCCTTTCCGCCCTCCCAAAGGGCGATGCGCTCGCGCACATGACGGTCAAGGCCTCGAAAGTTATGCTCCACTTCCCTGAAATCTGAAAGCAGTTCACGGGCCATGGCGATAAACTGCTGGAAGCGGTCCTTCAAGGCAGTATCGGAGAGCATCTGAATGTCACCGGCCTGAATACGGGCTATCTCGGCATCTATTTCTTCGTGACGCTTGCGTAAATCTGAAATGCGCGCCTGCGGATCGGTCTCGCTGCCCTCGCTCAGCTGCTTAAGAAGCGTAAACAGCGTTAGGAGCCGCGATTCCGTGCCGACAAAGGCCCTTTCAGTCAGCGTGCCGATCCAGGTGATCGCCTTCTCTGCTGCGGAAGTCAGATCGAAATGAGGTTCATCCGAGCCATGTGGGTAAAACTTGCGGAGCCAGCCCTTTTCGTTGGTCGCCCAGTCGTTAAGATAGTCAATCGCCGGCTTGGGGAAGACATCCGAACCAAGGCTCTCGCGCAGGCCGAACAACTCGTCCTCCAGTGCTTCAGAAAGACTGGCCTGTGTCATGACGCGCACGTTTGGAGCTATAAAAACCCGGTGCAGAAAACTCGCGATGAGCGGCGCATGATCAGAGCGCAGCATCCGCCATGCCGGGTGTTTCTGGCGCAGCATGTCAAGGGTGGAATAGTCCATACTCATTCAGGAACGCTCATATTTCGCAATACAAGTTACCATGCTTAGCAGACGGCAACGTCGTGCAGTCCATTCTCTATGCTTAACTTTTTGTTTTAGCCCTGCAAGAGCTATTATAACCCATATTCTGTAAGTGGGCTGTATATGTGCAAAACTTGACTTTTCACTTTTATTTTCAAGGAATTTTGCCATTTTATTCTTTGCAATATTTTCCGTAGTTCACCGTATTTTAGGATATTTTCGATTACAGTCAACGAAAGGAAAGAAAAGCCAACTCCTACAACCAATTGATATTATTATATAATTTGGCGGTCCCAACGGGATTCGAACCCGTGTTTTAGCCTTGAGAGGGCCACGTCCTAGGCCTCTAGACGATGGGACCTATAAAGACAGTGAATAGTCAAAGGTGATCAGTAAACAGCATAAACAGAAAAAACGACTATTCCTGACTATTCCCTTGCCAACTACTATTCACTAATTACTATCCACTTTCAATGTTGCTAAGCAAAATTGAAAGTGGCTGGGGAGAGAGGATTCGAACCCCTATAAGCAGATCCAGAGTCTGCCGTCCTGCCATTGGACGACTCCCCAAAAACGATTCATCAACTGGTGGTGAGACCCAACCCTAGCATTCTTAACGACCTTAGTTTATACCATAAAAAATAATACTCTGTAAACACTGGGTGGTCCTGGGAATGAGGTTTTCTTCTAGGTGCTCACTGCAATTACAATGCGACGAGGGCCTTCCCCGCTTCATAGGCATCCCTGAGTGCCGTAGGATGCTCAAGGATTGCCCCCTTCGCATCCACCCCAAGAAATGACAGTGTTCTGTGTTCGGGAACACTCACTGTCCTGAAAAACGCCTTTGCAGTCGCCTCCCCGCACTGTATCCCTATTTCTTTCTTCATGCCGCCCACCAGGAGGAGGAGCCCTTTTCTGCCAAAGGGGCCTTCGGGTATCGTCTTCCTGAGAAGATATTTCTCACACCAGAAGGACTGACAGCGGTCTATCATTGCCTTTGACTGCGCGCTCAGCCCAAAGAAGAAGATGGGAGATGCAAGGATTATCCTGTCGGCCTCCCTGATGGCATCGTAGATCTCATCCATATCATCGTTAATAATGCATGTTCCGTTCTTTTCACACCCCCCGCAATCCTGGCATGGCTTGATATTCATAAAATTGAGCTTAAAGACTTTTATGTCATGCCCCTCTTCCCTTATGCCCCTTATCGCCTCATTGAGAAGAATCTCTGTATTTCCCTCTATCCTCGGGCTTCCATGAAACACAGCCACCTTCATTAACATTCCACTCCCTTTGTTCTGCCTTTTAACCCAATACCGATTTTCAAAGTTGCCCGCGTATGCTTTTATGAGACTGAATGCGTGACTACAATGAGGAACGCTTCTTGCCACTCTCGGGAAAAGAAGCTCAGGGATGTATCATCCCTCAGAACTTTTGATGGTATTCTTTTACCTTCTTTGCAAACTCTTTCCCGAAATCATAGCACTTTGTTTCGTCCTCCAATGAGGGCCTGTAAAGGACCTGCAGCCCGGGATCAAAGGTCTCAAGCCCCATCCTCTTAAACTCTTCGTATGCCTCCTTCACTGCACCGCCGCCCCATCCGTAACTCCCAAATGCCCCCATAATACGGTTCTTCGGCCTGAGACCCCTCAGATGGGTCAGGAATTCCGCCACAGTGGGATACATGATATTATTGAGCGTCGGTGTTCCCACAAGACACCCTCTGGATTTCCAAAATTCCTTAATGGCGATACTCATGGGCGTAGCTCTCAGCTTTATCACCTTGCACTCTACCCCCTCGTCCTTTATCCCCTGCATGATCGGCAATGCCATCTTCTCTGTACTGTGCCACATTGTGTCATAAATTATGGGGACAGAGAGATTCGCCTTGCCATTCGCCATGTCGAGGTATGCCTGTAGTACCTTACCGGGATTGGTCCTCCAGATGATCCCGTGGTCAGGGGCGATCATCTCGATCTCCAGCCCCAGTTTCTGGATTTCCGCAATCTTTGTTTTCAGAACCTGACCAAAGGGCATGAGGATATTGGCATAGTAATCCACAATCGCGTCGTCCAGTTCTGACATGGATTCACAGGTCACAAACTCGTCATCAAACCGTACGGAGGAGGCGATGTGCTGGCCGAATCCATCCTGACTGATGAGGATCTTTTCTTCTTTTATATACGTCATCATAGAATCAGGCCAATGGAGCATTGGCGTCTCGATGAAGAGGAGCGTTCGCTTCCCGATCGATAGCGTATCGCCTGTCTTCACCACCTTCACCTTCCATCGGGAAAGGTCATAAAAACGTTCAAGACCCTTTCTCCCTTTCTCCGTGATATAGATGGTTGCATTGGGGGCCAGCTCCATTATCCTGTCAATACTCGTTGCATGATCGTTTTCGATATGGTTGATCACCACGTTCCGTATCTTGGATGGGTCAATAACACTCGTTATGTTTTTTATCGTAATGTCCCAGAAGTCGTATTTGACGGTGTCCAGCAGGGTTATTTCGTCATCAATGATGAGATAATTGTTGTAGGTTGTACCGCGAGGGGTCGCATATCCATGGAAATCCCTCACCGCCCAGTCTATGACACCAACCCAGTAGACACCATTCTTAAGCTCAACCGCCTTCATGCTTTCCCCTTTCTGCAGTAAAAAAATAGCTCGCTACGCCAACGTCTTGAACGACCGTCGGGAGGCGTTTGCTATGGGTCTCTCTCAGTCTTCCAACAATGTCGAGAATATATTGTGGTGTTCCTCTTCATCCGCAAGTATGGCTTCAAAGAGCTTTCTGGTCACCACATCACCTTCTTTACCCGCGAGAGCAATTATTCCCTTATAAAGCTTTATTGCACCTTCTTCTGCCTTCTTATTTATCTTGAGCATCTCTTTTGCCGTCTTCCCTATCGCAATGGGTGTCGGTTTTGTGGTTGGCACTCCCCCAAGATAATCGAGCCGCTCTGCGATGGCCTCCGCATGCTTCATTTCCGTGATCGCGGTCGTCTTGAATACGCCGCCCACCGACTCGGCATTGATACCCCTGATCATCACATGCTGCCACATGTACTGGACACTTACCTGTATTTCCCTTGCGATTGCGTCGTTGAGCTTGTCCTTCAGTTCTTTGCTCGCCATAAGTCTTCCTCCACACTCTTCATTGCGGGCCAGAAACCAGCCTTCTAAAAAAATGCATCGTAAAAAAGACGATTCTTACCTATATTACTATATTTGCCGATTAACTTCTATCCAGATCAATGACAGAGAGGTTCAGTCTTATTACACCAGTCCACGGTTCATTTCTTTAATGTCTCCTGAGCCCCTTTCTTTCCCTCTTCCCAATTTCAGGGATATTCCCGAAGGCATTGTTTCACCTCCCACAAAAAGTTTTGTCCTGTAAATCTCTACCCAAATCTCCTCACCGCATCGAGGACCTTATGCCTCACCCTTTCAGCAAAGAGTACCTCTGCGTGGTTGACATTAAGGGTATGGTGTTCATCAGCCGACGGGATCCGGGAACTCTCCACAGACACAAGACCATCACCCTTGCCCTTTTTCATCTCATCAGGGAACAGCCTTTCCGGGATGAATCTTTCAAAGGCATCAGGAACTGAAAAAACTGTTTGTGGCCTCACCACCCATCGTTCCCGATCCCTGACATGTGTCCGTTCCATTATCCTTTTATACACAGAGAAAAGCGTCGGATTGCTCCCTCCAAATGAGAGATAATATACCCCTTGCAAAGGACCTTCATCACAAGATCTAAAGAGGGGCGAGTCCGGCAATAGTTCCCTTACTGCTTTGCTTTTGAGGAAATCAAATACCCTCTTCACCGCATAGGTGAACGTTCCTTTTTCGGAATCGGATATCAGGGAATCGATAACGGTTATCAGGGGCGCAACATGTTTCACCCAAAGGGCCATGTTGCTCCCCCTGTGGGGGGTGGCAAGGGTAACAATGCCTCTTATCCCTTTCGCATCACCTTTTAAATAGTTTCTGGCCACCAACCCTCCCCGGCTGTGGCCTATAAGGATTATTCCAGATCTGCAGTGTTCATGATGCATGCTCACCACTTCCCTAAGCTCTGACACCGCAACGGCGATCTCCGCAGCAGGCCTCTGCTGGCTCCAGGCTATGACTGTATACCCCTGTTCCCGGAAATCATGGAATAGAGTGGCGAGATGTTTTGGCGGCTTGCCAAAAAAAAGTCGCTTTGTAATTCCTCTGTGAGTGTCCGTTTTCAGTATCTCCGGTGCTGGCTTTGTGCTCACAAGGAAATGAATGGGAAACTTTCCGCCCAGAATCCTCGACGTATCCGGTGACTCCCAAATTCTCTTATCCATTCCCAGGCCGTGGATAAAAATCACTGCGGGCTTATCCGCATCTCCCCTGATCAGGGTGGTGTCCAGCTTCATAGGCTTAGTTATAACAAAAGCTAATGAATTTATAAAGGATTTTTTATTTACAATTTCCTTCCCCAAGTGATATAAAATGAAACTCCCAAAAATTTTCCCAGGAGGTTTTTCTATGAAATTAGGTGTGCTTGTGAGCGACTTCAGGAATATGGACGACACATTATCACGATTAAAGGCGGATAAGCTCGGTGTTATCCTCGTTAGCAATGGAGTATATCATGCAGCTGCAAAGGAGGGTGGCAAGAAATCTTGGGTTCTCGAAAAATCTCCCCATCTCTATGTGCTCTCTGAAGACCTGCAGTCAAGGGGATTTTCTGAGGCAGAGATTGACACCAGAGTGAAATCCATAACATACAGCGATCTCGTTGACTTGATATTCAACGAATACGAAAAAATTATTTGGATATAGGAGGTATCATGGCCAAATTAACCATCGGAGTTTTTTCATCACTTGTCGGTTCTCTCTCCCTCGATTTCGCAGTAAAGCTCTCGGAAGCTGCGGTCAAGAAGGGGCACTCGGTAGATTTCTGGTTATCAGGGAACGCAACTATGCTTTCCTTAAAAGGCCAGCGGACTTTTAAGGATTATTCTGCACTCCAGAAGCCCGTTCAGGAGCTTTTAGCGACCGGAAAGTTTCAGATAACCGCATGTGAGGCGTGCGCCGAGGCGAGAGGGTACCACAAGGAGGATACCATGGAGGGGTGCAAGCGCCAAAGCATGGACTGGTACCTCGCAAGCTCCTTCAGTGCAGACAGGGTTGTTCATATAGGAGGTGATTAATATGGCAACAAAAAAACTTGCATTCATTGTGAAAAGTCTCCCTTATAAAACCGAGGCGTCGAGGCTCGCATTAACACATGCCATTGCGAGCCAGACTGTGGAGATTTACCTGGAGGACGGTGACATGGTGGAGCCTGTTCTCGCATTCATGGGTGACGGCGTGTTAAACTGTCTTAAGAATCAAAAGGCAATGACTCTTTATGGAGTCACGAGTCTCGAACAACATATAAAAAATTCATTGCTCCTTGACTTGAAGGTGATGATCTGTAAAGAAGATGTGGAGAGGTTTGGCCTGTCCGAAGATGCATTGATCATGGATGCCGAAGATATCGGGGGAGAGACCAACGCCAACATCGCGCCATTCAACGAGATTATGAAGGAGATGGACTCTTCAGACCATCTCCTATTCTTTTAAGGAGGAACTATGGGAGAACTGAGCAGTGCAACACCGGCACAAACACTTGATGTCCTTGGAAGGGTATGTCCGTACCCCCTGGTTTTGACAAAGAAGGCCATGGAGAAATTACCGAGCGGAGCCGTCATTAAGGTGTTATGTGATGCACCTGCGTCGGCTGAGGACTCTATTCCAAGGTATGCGGAGAAACAGGGGTTCAAGTTCGAGTCGGTGAAGAATGAGGGCTACTGGGAGCTGTACATACAGAAAAAGTAAAAAGTCCCCGGAGATTTCCTCCCGGCAACTTTCATCTTTCTGCAAATGACGAAGGGGGATGCCGTTTAAGGCATCCCTCTTCGTGTTGTTTCTGCGATCGTTACTGATCCTACATCTCTTTGATCGTTATTGCATTGGCAGGACAGACGCCGAGACAGCTCTCGCAAAACACGCACTCAGCGGTCTGATAAGGATCTGATTTGCCATCGCTCATCTGAAATACACCCTGAGGGCAGACATTCACGCACTCCTCGCAGCCTTCGCATGTTGCTGCGTTTACCGTCACCATATACACTTCAAAATCACCTCCTGATCGTTATACCCGCTCAAAACGGACTTGATAGTCTAAATGAAATCTAAACGCCAAATCAATGAAATTCTGGGAGGAAGAACTCTTACTTCTTCTGCCTGAGAGGATTGATCGCGAGCACCGGGGCAGGAGAGTTTCTTGTCACCTTTTCACTCACACTCCCAAAGGGGAAATGTTTCATTTCCCCACCCCTCTCCTCGCCATGACCATGGGTGGCCATGACCACCAAATCAACTTTCTCTTCATTGATAAACTTCAGGATCTCTTTGGCAGGGTCGCCTACAACGATATGCTTTTTATAGAGCGGGCAACTCGCGAGACTTTCCTGGCAGATCTTCTCCATCTGCTGCCCACCCTTCTGAATTATTTTCTCCTGAAATTCCTTAAGAAAGGTGGGGCTGGCATCACCATAGAAATGGTCGTACTGATGCACATCTTCCACCACAAAAATGAGATGCACCTCAGCCTGGTACTTTTCGCTCAATGAACTCACATAAGGCAATGCCTGAGCTGCGTTCCTGGAAAAGTCTGTTGGCCAGAGAATCTTTCTTATTTCCATGATAGTCCCTTCTTTGTGCGATTAGTGTTCTATTTCTATCCCCTCGGTCTCTTCCCTTACCGAGATCGCAATCTTGTAAAGCAAAGTAAGGACAAGAAACCCTAAGGCCCATACCCCAAGGGCAATGGATGTCTCACGGAGTGTGGGCCAATATTCCGTCACCCCTTCGAAGGGGTTCGGGATAAATCCGCCCACCACGAGACCAAATCCCTTGTCTATCCAGAGGGAAATAAACAATGCACCGCAGGCAAATGCCAAAATCCGTTCGGACCGACGCCATTGGGGAACGACCAGGAGAAGAAGGGATACCACCGCAAGGATGGTCGAAATCCACATCAGGGGTACAAGCTTTCCATGTCCCTCAAGGCCGGTGTAAAGGTATTTGAATGGATGCGTATGCCCAGGAATTTGGCTATAAAATGCGGTAAAGAATTCCAGTCCAAGGAAAAATACATTCGCGATCATCGCATAGGTGACAATCTTACCTACTGCCTGGATGGGCTCTTTGCCTGGATCGAATTTGGTAAATTTTCTCACGATGAGCGCCAGCATAATGAGGAGTGCCGGGCCACCCGCAAATGCTGAAGCGAGGAACCGTGCCGCCATTATTGCGGAGAGCCAAAAATGTCTTCCAGGGAGACCCGCATAGAGGAACGCCGTAACCGTATGAATACTGAACGCCCAGGGGATGGAGAGATAAATCAGAGACTTTATCCATGAAGGGGGCTTCACTCCTTTGCGGTCTGAACTCAAGGTGACCCATCCGATCACGATATTGAGGAAAAGATATCCACTCAGCACAACCATATCCCAGAACAGGATAGAGTTTGGGGTTGGGTGGAGTATCACATTTAATACCCTCATAGGCTGGCCAAGATCCACAAAGATAAATGAAATACACATCGTAACTGAAGCGACCGCCAGGAACTCTCCCAGGATAACAATCTTCCCAAATTTCTTAAAGTCATGGAGATAGTAGGGTATGACGAGCATCACCGCGGAAGCAGCGACACCTACAAGGAAGGTGAACTGTCCTATATAGAGGCCCCAGGAGACGTCTCTGCTCATCCCTGTTATTCCCAGTCCATTCTTGAACTGATAGAGGTAGTTAATGAAACCGATTCCCACAATTGCGGACAAAAAGAATAGCCATGTCCAGTATCTTCGACTTCCTACAAGTGCCTTCTCAAGCATTTTTCGCACCTCCTATGATGTAGAAAACACTGGGCTGAGTCCCGAGTTCAGGCTTGCGCCTGATGGAATACCTGGTACTGAGAACCTTCCTTACCTCGGAAGAGGGGTCTTCAAGGTCGCCAAAGAACATCCCTGGCTCCTTCCCCGCTTCCTTTGCTGCCTTTTGGGATTCCTCCACACATGCCGGGATAAGCCCTTTGGAAAGTCTCTCGAAGCAGAAGGTGCACTTTTCCACAACACCTATTGTCCTTGTGGGATATTCCTTGTTCTCCTCCTTGAGAGACGGCCTGGGATCTTTGTAATTGAAACTCCTCGCCCCAAAGGGACAGGCCGCCATACAGAACCGGCATCCGATACAGCGATGCTGATCCATCATCACAATACCGTCCTTCCTTTTGAACGTCGCCTTGGTGGGGCAGACCCTCACGCAAGGAGGGTTTTCGCAGTGATTGCAGAGAAGGATAAAAGGTTTATGTTTTACCTCTTCAGGTACATATTCATTTTCCTGGCCCGGGAAGGTGTGGTCATAGGTGTCGGTCCATATCCATTTGATCGAGTCCTTGGGATTATCAAGATTGGGAACATTATGGATGCTGTGACAGGCGTGAATGACTCTCCTGTAATCTTCCTCTGTTTCAAACTTGCTCATGTCGATCACCATGGCCCAGTGTTTCCCGGTCAGGGCCTTCTCGTCAGTCAACACATGGGAGGCCTCAAGACGGTCATTCCTGAGCCAGTTGATAACCGGCGCGCCTCCCACTCCAAGGATGGTCGAAATTCCCGCTATCTTAAGGAATTGTCTTCTGTCAATACTCATGTCTCTTTCTCCTTTGGCGCGATATGGCAGTTCCAGCAATAGGGATTCACCGCCATATAGGTGTGGCATTCATCGCAGAACTTTTTCTTGTTTGAATGGCAGTGCATGCAGGTATTCTGGAGACTAATGGTGTATGCCTTCCCTTCGGTATTCACATATAGCCTTGCGCCATCCCGTACCGCAGAGTCTCTCCAGTCATTCAGCAACTTCATGTGCTCGGCCCTCATGAACTCCTTGGACTCCACGCACTTCTTTTCCTTCAGTTCCTTGATGGCAGGGGTATCGATCTTCGGATCAGGTCTCACATTTGCTTTCCCGATATTATAGAAAAAGGGGAATGTCACAAGACCGAGAAAGATGATAAGTCCGGTGATTATTTTGCCGCCGTTATACAGTTTCATCGGCCGTTCCCTCCTTCCCGGGAAGAGGCTCAAGTCGGATATCAACAGTCCTCTCCTTCTCACCCTTCATCACAAGGGCATTGCCCACCAGTTCGTGAACACCCGTCACTCCTACTCCGGGGACCCAGTAATCAATGGAGGTGGTGAGTGTAGCCCTGTCAATGGCACACACATTGGCAACCATATTCACCCCATAATGCTCGTGGACATATTTCACCGCATTTGCCCTCGGGAACCCCCCTCTTAACCTCAGTTCCATGTTTTCCGAAGCATTCAAGCCGGTACCGCTTCCGCAGCAGAAGGTCTTTTCCCTTATGGTATCTTCCGGCATTTCATAGAAATGGTTGCAGACATTCTTGACAATATATCGAGGCTCTTCCAGCAGTCCCATCCCCCTGGCTGTGTTACAGGAGTCATGGAACGTCACCTTAAGGTGGTCATTCCGGTTGGGATCCAGCTTCAGTTTTCCGTTCTTGATAAGGTCAGCAGTAAATTCCGCGATGTGAACCATCTTCGCGGCCTTTGCGTTTTCGAATTTCGTGCCGGTTATGGGAGAGACCGGTTCTTCCAGAAAATCTGCAGGCCCGTTCCAGCTGTCCATGTACTGATGGATAACTCTCCACATATGGCCGCATTCTCCACCGAGAATCCATTTTACTCCCAGCCTCTTGGCCTCGGCATATATTTTGTAGTTCAGTCTCTTTGCCATCTCATTCGTGGTAAAGAAGCCGAAGTTCCCCCCTTCTGAGGCATAGGTGCTCCAGGTATAGTCAAGTCCAAGCTCATGGAAGAGCATGAGATAGCCCATAGCAGTGTAGGTGCCGGGATTTGCGAAAAGGTCTCCTGAAGGAGTCACAAAGAGAATCTCCGCCCCTTTCCTGTTAAAGGTGGGGTTTATCTTGATCCCTGTAATGGTCTCGATATCGTCAAGGAAGAATTCAATGCTGGAAGTAATGGTATGGGGCTCGAGACCGAGGTGGTTTCCCTTCATGTAACAGGCTGCTATGGGTCCTGCGATCCACCCGATATTCAACCCCAGGAGGTTGGTGAGCTCCCTGCCCATCATCGTGATCTCCGCCTGGTCAATGCCGTACGGACAGAACACTGAGCAGCGGCGGCACTCAGTACACTGATAAAAATAGTACCACCATTCCTTCAGCACGTTTACCGTGAGGTCCCGTGCCCCTGCAATCTTACGCAGGATCTTGCCGGCAGCAGTAAAATTCCTCCTGTATACAGACCTGAGGAGCTCAGCCCTGAGCACAGGCATATTCTTGGGGTCTCCGCTCCCGATAAAGAAATGGCACTTGTCAGCACACGCACCACATCTCACACAGATGTCCATAAAGACCTTAAACGAACGGTACTTATCCAGGAGGTCTTTCATTTTCTCCAGGAGCAGCCTCTCCCAGTTTTCCGGGAGCTTCCAGTCCTCATCAGCAGGCCTCCATTCCCTTGCATTGGGGAAGCCCACTATTTCCAGCTCCTTGGGTTTTGCAGCGTGGCAGAACATGTGCTCCCTGATCTCCACCGGGGTGTCCATCCACCCGGTTTTCGGAGGGGAATAATCTAAATTTGATAGTTCATTGGGTTTTGCGGTAAACTTTGCCATAATTACTCCTTTTCCACTGGGATCCCAGCCCCTTTCATCTTTTCCCTGAACTCTTCCTCATATTCCTCATAGCTATGAACTTTCACAGGATAATTCCAGGGGTTGATATGTCTTTTCATGCGACTGTCGTTCGCCATGTTCCTCGTGGGGCTGAGGAAGATCCCGCCCATATGCATCAGCTTGCTGAAAGGAAAGTAGGCCAGAAGTGCGCTGACGAGGAAGAGATGAATGTAGAAAATAACCCCGGTCCCTTCAAGCACCTTGGGGTCATAACTAAAACTGATTAATCCTATAGCCAGTTCCTTGATGCCCGTCACATTCACCTTGAAAAAATACCTCATAAGAACCCCTGAAAGCGCAATACTGAAAATAAGAAAGAGGGGGAAGTAGTCTGCGGGGAGAGAGATATAGCGCACCTGCGGGAGCAATACTCTTCTTATAAAGAGATATGTCACTGCAGCAAGGATCACTGCATCAGTAATATATAAAAGAGGAGCACCGATCTGGAGGAAACTATCCAGCCCCTCGATCATTTTTATAGGGACAGGCACCTTCTCGAAAAAGAATCTCATATGTCTGACCACGATGAAAAGAAAGGACCAGTGGAACGCCAGTCCTGCCAGCCAAAGCCACTTCGCCTCTCCATATACAAGCTTTGTCCCGTCATAGAGCTGAGTTTTGAGGTTCCTGAAGAGGGAACGGAAAAGAAGGACCTCCAGGGCCATCCTTCCGATAACGTCAAGGGTACTGGAGGGGCTTTCCAGCTTATTTTGCTTGATCCATGGCAATGATTTCTCCTGACCACAGGTGGTGGGTATGCAGAATGGCACAGGCGAACTCCCCCACCAAAAGAGGACGCGGTAAATAATGCCCACAAGGAACGTGCCAAAAGCTACATAGGGGATGAGAACTCCAAAGAGGAAGTGCAGGCTGGCCCCTTTCACGCCAATGAAGGCGATAAGTGTAAGTATAATCACTGCAAAAAACGCAAATACGGATCCCATGGTATTACCTCTTGTTATCCTCGGTTAACAACATTATCACCTACTCAGTCCGATTGTTCCTTTTGCCCCTCAGATACCAGATTCGCCATCTGAAGCAGCCTGAAGGTCCTGTTTTTTACTTCGTTCGACTTGAGTTCATACACCTTTTCCCTGCATTTCACAAAGATATCAAAGGAGATGAGGGCAATGGCATCTATCCTGGACTCAAGTGTCGCCATCTCCGCGGAGAATTCCTTTGCCTCTGATGCCAGCTCTTCCCTGATCGCATTCCTCAGGTGAAACACAAAGGAGAGAGCCTGCGACGGTCTCAGATCCTGCACAGCCCTGATCCGCACAATACCTTCGAGAAAGGGAACCATCCCCTCAAAGTCTGGCCCTTTTTCATCAATGAGCTTGTCAAGAATGTTTTCCAATCCATGGGAAATTGTGTATCCTACCGGATTAGTGAACTGTTTTTTTTCATTTTTCAAAAGGCCTGCGGTATCCGAAGGATATGGCTCCATGGCGATATCAAACCATCTCTTCACAAGAGCAGATTTTTTCTGGGCCAGGAAATCCCAGAGAGTCATGGCACCACCCATGCGGGAATTAGTAGCGGTACTTTGAGGAGGGTCCTCAGAGAAACAGCATACATCGCATCACACATATGGTTCTACTCTTTCCCCTCCCCTTTCATTTGAGCAATACAAACTTGAGGTGAGATAGGAGGCCCTATCTCACCATTCGCAGCGCGTATCTGTCTATACACATCCTGTCGGTTTCGGAAGTCCGGCAATCTTACATGCCTGTTTTGCAGGCCCGCCCGGATACAGCTCGTAGAGATACTTGGTATTCCCTTTTTCCGGACCCATAACCTTTCCAAGTTCCTTTACCAGAATCTTTATCATGGGTGCAATCTGGTACTTCTGGTAATAATCCCTAAGGAAATTGACCACCTCCCAGTGGGCGTCGGTCATCTCAATGTCTTCTGTTTTTGCAATGTGAGCTGCCAGTTCCTTGCTCCAGTCATCGAGGTTTATAAGGTAACCATCCTCGTCAATCTCATACTGTTTGCCCTGAAATTCCATCATTGGCATAACAAATTCCTCCTTTCTACCTTTTATCTCATTTGATTCTTCTCACTCGAAGGGAGCCCCTCCTTGTATATCCGCGATTGATAATTGCTGAGAAAGCTCACTCACAAGAAGTGTTACACAATAATACAATGGACCACCCATGGTCAAATAAAAATAACTTATTGGCAAATTTGTGTCATTTATCATTTTGGCCCGACCTTTATGAGGATGATCTTGCCTGTATAATCCCTTCGCATATCCCTTATTTCCCACATCCTATGCGTTCTCATATCATAGTTACGCACCGCTTCATGAAAGCTCTCGGCATCAAGGGATTGCACCTTATTCCAATCCCCGCCGGATGCGTAGATCAGCGCGTCAAGGTATGCCTCGCCCACATTATGCCCGGTCGGGTCACATGCATAGACAGCCCCGCACTCACATTTCCCTCCGATGAATTCCCCCGTATCAGTCCTGATCGTTTCTGGCATAGGCAGTGTTCCGCTACAAAAGGGACATCGAGCCGATTCATCCTTGTCTTGTCTTAGCCTTGGCTTCAATCAACCCTCCTTATTGAGATGGATGATTTATGTGTAACTTTGCTCGTCCAATACCCTTTGTGCAACATCGCCTACTGTCCTTTCAACCAATTCGCGATCCTCATACACCCTGAAGCGCTCCCCGTCACGAATCAGGAAGTTCACCTTGTCGCTCATTATGTTGAACGTTGAAACAGCAGAGAGTGCAAGCCCCCTCACCAACGGGCTTCTGTGTGAGAGGGACTGTATCACGAGTTCCTCAGCACCCTCTCCATTGTTCATCCCGGCCCCTGCAATCCTTCCTATCGCCCAGAGGACTCCCGGAAGAAAGCTTTCTTCATCCTTAAATGAGAGGAGTATGGGCGGGATATCTCTACAAGTTTCGGGAGTATTGATGACAATCTCTCCTAGCATCTCGGCAGCACTCCATCCAATGCCTCCGGACTCCTCGCCCATGGACCATAGAAGACGCTGGACGATATTTCTCACTGTTGACGGATCCCTCTCTGCAACAGCGCCCGCAGCAATCCCCATGGCTTCGATAGCTCTCCAGCATAAAACGCTTTCCTTATCATACGTGAATGAGATCAATATACTGAAGACTTTTTTGTTTTCCAAGGCACGCTGCACAACCTTTGCAAAATCCTCTTCAAAGAGTGCATCTCTTATCTCTTCCTTCAACAGCCCCACTCGTAGACTCTCGATACCCTGTGATACATAACGCATAAATTGTCACTCCCTGTGCGCCGGTAATACATTTTTTCTTATGAGTATCTCCTCACGGTTTTTTTCTCATCAAACCCACCGGTCTTAATGGCCCCTCAACAAACCCTTCAGGCACTGAGCGAAGTCCGGGTTTTGCTGAATTTCTTCGCCAGCCTTACCATCGCCTCAACCCAATCCGGTGCACCATACGCATGCAGGTGGGTGTAAGTGGCAAACACATTCTTATACAATAGACCATCCACGCCACCGCCGATTCCATTCCCTCTCCTCATCCTGAACGCTGTAGGGAGCATATCATCCCCAGGGGGGTTCAGAACAGCAGAATAATGGAATTCATGTCCATGCATGATGGTTCCCACCGGATAAAAAGGATTCTGTTGTTCCACCTCTACAACGGTATATCCATGGGCCTGCGGCCTGGTCCTCATCTCGAACATAAGGGGGAAGACGCCTGCCATGGGATACTTCTCTCCATTCACCACAAGGGCGTCACCAAGGAACATAAGCCCTCCACATTCAGCATACACGGGAAGCCCTTCTTCGATAGCGCTGCGAAGGGCATTTTTGAATTTTACGTTTCGCGCAAGGGCTAAGGCATGGGTTTCCGGGAACCCGCCCCCTATGTAAAGGGCATGGATGTCAGGAAGCAGGTCATCTTCCAGCGAGTTTATTTCCACAATCAGAGCTCCCTTTTTCTCAAGTTCCTCAAAGTTTTCCGGATAATAGAACTGGAATGCGGTGTCCCGAATCACTCCGATCTTTACGTTCCTTTCATCAGCATTCCACTTGAACCCTGCACGATCTTTATCTGGCAGCGGTTCTGCTTCGTTCGCGACCTTTAGAATCCCTTCAATGTCAAGATACTTTATTGCCATGCCCTCCACCACCGATATCGCGCGGTCCGTATCATCGTGTTCCTGGTAGGGAGTCAGCCCCATATGGCGTTCGGGGAGGTCTCCAGAGCGCAGTCTCGGCACCGCCCCCAGCACAGGCAATGCACAGTATTTCTCAATGGATTTTCTGACTACCGCCTCATGTCTGCCTCCTGATATCTGGTTCAGGACTACTCCCTTAATGCTGACTTGCGTATCCAGCTGCATACAGCCCAATACTAACGCGGCGGCTGTTCTCGTCATCTTAGTACAATCTATGACCAGGATCACGGGAGACTTCAACAGCTTTGAGACCTCTGCAGTACTGTATGAGCCTTCTTCATCCACGCCGTCATACAGTCCTCTGTTGCCTTCGATTACCGCAACATCGCCGTCAAAATGGGAGACAAACGATTCCAATGCCTTTTCTCTAGGCATGAGAAAGGGGTCAAGGTTATAGCATGGCTTGCCAGCGGCATGGGCGAGCCACCCCGCATCTATATAGTCAGGACCCTTCTTGTACGGAATAACCCTTAATCCCTTGTGGGACTTTAACGCAGCAACAAGGCCCAGGGCAATAGTGGTTTTCCCTGATCCACCCTTGAGCCCGGCAATAACCAGTCTGGGACAATTAAGCATGATTTATTATAACACCAAGGTGCATAAAGGAGAGATGACCTATAGCGGACAAGGATTTTCGTAAGTAGTACGGGAAGCAGCGTTGAGAGAACCATTCTCCTATGGGGAAACTTCAATAAAAAAGGGGGGGAGGACAGCATCCTCCCCCCCCTTTTTTATCTGCTTTCGCTAATCGGTTCGATACGGACCGCACAGCTCGGGACCGCACCGTCGTGGGCAATACCCGTGAGGTTATTCACATTCGCTAAAGGGAAGTGGATGGGGACATAGGCCACGCCGGGTTTTGCGTCACTGGTAATGTGCGCTTTTATCACTATTGAACCGTGGCGTGAGGTGACGGTAACAAACCGGTTGTTCTGGATACCATAACGGACAGCATCCTTCTCGCTCACCTCAATAAACCCTTCTGGCTTGACCTTTCTGAGATTTCTCGAAGCGAGGGAAAGCGTCCCGGAGTGCTGCATGAGGGTTACGGTGATCATGAGAATGGGGTACTTTTCGTCCGGACTCTCAAGCTGACGAAACTCGGTAGGTACCAACCTCGGCAAATCAGCATAGGCGTCCACCTCAATTCTTGCTATCTCTTCCCTGAGGGAATGAAAGTCATTCTTGCCCACACTGGGGTCAAAGAGACGCGCAAGCTCATTGAGCGCCTGCCATGCAGGCTGCGCCTCGCCAGGGGGGGTGAGCATCTTCCTTGTCATCTGCGAAATATCGGCCGCGTTCACGTATGTCCCGTCCGTCTCTACCCACACGGCAGTGGGCAACACCACATGGGCAAGCTTAGCGGTCTCTGTGAGCCATTCGTCCTGGACAACGAGAAAATCGAGGGCGCTTATCATCTGCTTCACCCGGCTCGCATTGGGAAAATTGACCACTGGGTCTTCCCCCATTACGAACAGGGCGTTTATCCGGTCTGGTTCATAGAGCATCTGGAAGGCGTCCTTGCCACCAGGGGTAAGCTTCTGAAACCCAGGGAGACGATCGGGTGCAACCCCCATCTTCCACATGCCGAAGCTATTGTTGTATTCACACGGTATTTGAAGTCCCCGGGGGCCTTCGCCGGTGAGCATGAGGAGATTTGCCGCGGTAAGCACCGTATTTTTCCCCTTCTCGTTTTCGTTCGCCCCAAGGCTCATCGCAATAACCCGTGGAGACGATTCAAGAAAGAGCGAGGCAGTGTCCACCACCTCTTTTTCCGATATGCCGGTCGCAGATGCCACATATGATGGCGTAAAAGAACTTACAGAAGCGGCAAGCTCATTAAAGTGGGGGATTGAAGGAGCGTCCTTCTTGAGATGGGTTCCTTGAGCAAGAGCGAGATGGATAATACCCTTGAGAAGCGCCTCTGAAGTGGACGGGTTAACAGAAAGCCACTGGTCTGCATGTATGGCTAATTTTGTTCTCCTTGGCTGGACCGCGATGAGCTTCGTCCCCTGGTGCTTCGCCCTGATGAAATTTAATGACCATACAGGGTGGGTAGTATCCAATTCAGACTCTATAACCATTACTACGCCTGCACCTATTGGCGCGGTCTGCTCAACAGAGAGAGCGGTAAGGCCAAAGACCTCTTCCACAGCCTCCTGCATCTTTGCGAACCCAAAACGCGCGATAGAGTCAATGTTGTGGCTTTCCAGCACCTGGCGCATGAATTTCTGGAGCATGTAGTTGTCTTCGTTACTGAACCGCGGAGAACCAATGGCGCCGATACGCTCTGCCCCCTTCTTCTCCTTTATCCATCGGAGAGACTCTGCGATATGGTCAAGGGCTTCTTCCCACGAGGCACGCTGAAGCATTCCCTCGCGTCGAATAAGAGGTGTGGTGAG
>DATKOU010000220.1:0-13162 GCA_035524455.1 Thermodesulfovibrionales bacterium
TCCCTCACTTTTCCGTTTGCCTTTTTCTGCATATTACGATATCTTTTCTTCATAGAAAGCGATCTCCTTTTGGTTTTTGGTGTGGTAATCAATTCTAATTGGGGATCGCTTCCTACTTCAACAATTTACAGGGGCATCTTCAATATTTTATCAGGCAGAGGTTACTATGACATTAAGGGAATGTTAAGATTCTGTTACAGTAGGAATGTGACCAATCCTTTTAATCATCGGTGAACTTAAGGCGCCACTGAGGTCTATAAATCAATTGGACTGAGACCGGTTCTCTTTGCAATCCGAGCCAGCATACGCGGCCCTATCTCATCATTATCATGAAAGGCGAACACATAATCAGGGAATCCTGACCTTGAAAGGACACGGTGGGAACCAGCGGTATCTCTTTTTATGTACCAGCCAATGCGAAGGAGTGCGGCAAATATGTTACGTGCCTTGCAAGATGGCCATTGGCTCATGCAGACAGCGCAAAAAGCTCATCAAGTTCCGGAATGCTCTCACCATGATCCAGTCGATCAGCAATAACGCGCAGGGCCAGTGCTTCAACTTTGGCAATTGCTTCATCGCGTGTCTTGCCGTAAGCCAAGACACCCGGAAGATCAGAAACCTCGGCAATCCAGCGACCGTCATCTTCCTTTTCGATCTCTATTTTCATATCATTCACCTCTGGTAATAAATTAATCAGAAAACAAGATTATTTTCAAGTCAAAAAATACGGAAGGCAAAAGATCAACACAACTTTGGCCATATTCTACTGGGATGTGTCCCTAAATAATGGCAATTAATCTCTTAATCAAGGGGTGCTTATGATTTATTGTCTGTTCCACTGAACAGAGAGTTCTTGCCGGGCGAAACTATTGAGGGCTTCCGAAAGAAAGGTGGAGTAACAATGGCCATGAGCAGCCGGGCCACAAACGACAAGAGTAACAAAAGCCCGCCAGGCTTACTCCCGATCGGTCTCGATGGCAGTGTTGTACGCTATTTAATAGTATTTTTATTTTCCGTTCCGCGTCAGAAATCATATATCTTCCAAACTCCTTTGGCAGTCTCCATTAAATTGATAGGATAGGCGAATATCTCACCATTTTCTTTCTTAGTAAGTTCGCACTCTGCCAAATGGTCACTTACCCACCTAATCTCCACACCCATATAACCTTCAAGTGCGGCCTTCAGAGTATTATTGTCTTTCAGTGCCTTAAATATTTGTCTATGTTTATCTTTCCTCGACTCAACAAAAAAGGCTAACGCAGCCTCTATATTACCTGCTCGCAATTGAGAGATCATTGCTGCCACTATTCTGTTGAATTCCTGTTCTATACTTTTCTTTTCCGATTCACTGATTTTATCTTCAGATGCGGGAACAGCGCCTTCACGGATTCCAGTATCTTCGCTCGAACTGCTCATCTCTGTTTTGTTCCTATCGTGCGGCGTAACATCAGGCTCAGATATTTTCTTATATTTTTCCAAGTCCTGATCAGTAAAGGTTGGTATGTCCTGCTGTATTATTTCCCCAGCAAATACGGGAGGAATAAGAATAAGATTCCATAAAAGCACTGCAATTTTCTTCATCGTAACCCTCCTTATATATGTCTCGGAGAGCACTGGTTACTTCTCCCTCATATCCTCCGAGTACTCGTTTTCCCAATTATTATCTTATTCGTATGAATGAGTTCACACGCCGCGAAGCGGGCGGCGTGGAACGACAATGTTAGACTTCTGTCTCGACTATTGTATCACCTGATTTGGGTGGCTGGGCTACCGCTGACGCCGCTGTTACAACCTCAAGGCGCAGGGTGCACCAGCTCTTGAAAACCCGTGAAGCTTAATCCCTGTCGCCTCGATGTTGTTGTTAACTGGCGGTTCGTATTTGTCATTTATTGTATTTGATCCCAGTCTTACTCTCGTAATTAAGATCTTTGTATGGGGTTTTGACTTTGCAGCGAGCCATTTTGGGATTACTGGCAAATATCTCAGCAAAGGTTTTCTGGTCCGTTATTCTTATAATTAAATTATCATGTTCGATTGTTGCATCAATTTTCATTTCTGTTTGGACCCAGTTTGACGCGTCCCACACGGATTTCTGCGAGCTGGATATCAGTTCCCTAATGTTCCCTTTTTTCTCAGAACGGTCGAACTTGAAATGAAGAACGCCAAACCTATACTTACACTGAATATCGGACCGCTCTAAACAAAGCTCCCAAGAATATTCCATAACGTCGTCTGATGTTTCATTCATGTCCCAAGTCAGTGTTTGTCCTTGGGGTATAGGAAAACTAAATTGTGCAGTTTCGCCGTTAACTACGGCAGTACATTTCTTTTCGTATGCCGGAGCCTGAGCTGCGCCTACGTTACAAAGTGAGAGTGAGATCAGAATGACGAGTCCGATAGTTTTCATTATCTATTATCCTTTGCAGTTAACACGCGCCTGACGCGCCGCTTTTGGCGCGTCGCTGTCCAGGCGTAGGTTATCTCTCGTGTATTGCAGGCAGTTATTATTTCTTGGATGTCACTCCTTTTATGTAAGCTTGAAAATCAGATGATTCAAAAATATCCCATATATATGATATCGGGACAACGACCGATATTTTCCCGCCGGTTTGATCGGATAATGCGCTACTTTGCACGCCTAACAAGTGCAATATTTCTCCACCTTTCATTTGCTGATTACCGATCATAACTCCTGACATAACGTCTTCAACATAAAAAACCGGAGCGCCGCTGTAACCTTGAGAGAGGGCTTGATCAAGAAGATAGAAGTGAAGGTCAGCGGGAATGTCTGGATTAGCAATAGATGTCAGTTTGCTCGCAATCTTTGCTTCTTTCGCAACAGGGCTAAGTTTATCTAAAACACCTAAGCCCAAGGGGAATCCAACAATATATGCGGGCGTAAGTAGTTTAATGTCTGCATCCTTTTTCGGAAACAAATCCTCGGGTAGCGCCGCCGCATCCACAGCGCCAGGATAGCCCATAGGATGGATAGAGATATCTGCTTTAGGATGATGAAACCAATGTGCCCTTTTGATAATATTAGCGTCAGACAGTTGCTGGAAGGTTATGATGGTAGTATTGCCGTTTGGAAGATTAATGATAATTTCGCCGGTGGATAAAAGGTTTTTTGCAACGTGCTTGGCCGTTACGAGATAATCTCTGCCGATATATTTAATTAAAAAGCCCGTCCCTAGTGATGTTTCTATTATCGGCTTATATTCCTTACTGTCAGGGTAACGATAGTACAGCCCGGCAGGTTTGTTATCCATCGGTATCATTTTCTGGGATTGCTGCCGTAAGAAAACAACAGTTTTGTTAAGGTCATCGATCGACACTGCAAGAGCAGATGTGAAAGAAAATAGAATTATAAAAATGACCTCGAACAGCATTTTCATTTTGCGTTTCCATCTTTTTCCCATTTTTGCGCCTTTTGCCACCCTAAGATAATGCGGAACTAAGCTGCCCCCGAAAGGGGTCTGTCTTGAGTGACTGGTTCTCCCCGCGCTTCGCGGGCAGTCACGACAGTTTAGTTCCGCATTCCCTCCGCGCGAAGCGCGGGGGGAACCAGTTATTAGATAGTTTCTTGCTAATACTCCTTCTTGTGGTGTTAGTCAGCCAAACAATACCGGATTTTTTATATTAGTCAGGTAAAACTCAACTTTCCCCATCGTTGATCTCCAGATAATAACTTACACTTTTCCCAGGACTTTGAAAAGAGTCGGCTTCAAAAAAAAATGAATTGTCCCTTATTATGCTGATGGGCTATTTTCTGAGGTCAAAATCTTCACCTTTGTCCCCCTGCCCTGCGTGCTCTCGATTTCCATATTCCATCCATGGGCCTTTACAAGATGTTTTACGATAGCAAGGCCGAGGCCAGTGCCTCCCAGCTCCCGTGAACGGGCCTTGTCAACGCGATAAAACCTTTCGCCGAGTCTCGGCAGATGCTTTCTGGGAATCCCTGTCCCTCTATCTTCGACAAAAAGTATTGTGTGCTCTCCATCTTTTTCCATTCCCACAGTCACTCCCCCTTCATCGGAAAACTTTATGCCGTTGTCGACAAGGTTGAGGAGAACCTGGATCAGTTTATCCCTGTCAGCGCTTATCTCAAAGGGCTCTGGAGGGAGGGCTTTCTTGAGAAATAACCCTTTTGCCTCTGCCTTGTCCCTGAGAGTGGTGAACACAGTATCGATAATATTATTGATATTGACATTGTGCTTATGCAAATCGATATCTCCCATCTCTATCCTGGAAAGGGTGAGGAGGTCGCTCACAAGGGAATTCAGCCGCTCGCTGTGGTTCTTTATGGTCTCCAGAAATTTGCGGGCATTCTCTTTGTCGTCAATGGCCCCATCCAGAAGCGTCTCTGCAAAACCCTTTATTGCGGTGATGGGGGTCTTTATTTCGTGAGAGACATTGGCCACAAAATCCTTCCTCATTTCCTCAAGGTGCTTCAGCCGTGTAATATCATGGAGTGTTATCACGACCCCTGACAGCTTCTCATTCACTGAATACGCATAAAAGGGAGTTGACGTTATCATCAGGGAGAGTTCCCTGGGATGGGCGACGGAAATCTCATGCGATACCGGCCCTTCTTCCCTGATCACCTCATCTATCACCTCCATCAATTCTGCGTTCCTGAGTGACTCTGCCACAGTGCTTCCTTCAATCTCGGTCTCGATCGCGAAGAGTTTCCTCACCGCCTCGTTGCAAAGCAGTATTCTGCCTTTTGTATCAACCAGCATAAGTCCGTCGGAGAGATTCCTGAGGATCGCCTCCACCTTGTGCCTCTCCTCCTCGCTCTGCTTCAGCCTTGCCTTCATTTCATGTGCCATGTCATTGATGTTCTTTGCAAGTTCACCTATCTCCCCTTTTTCCTTTAAAAAAAGCCTCCGTCCCAGATGGCCCGTGGTAACCTCCCGTGAAAAGGCCGTGATCTCCTCGATGGATTTGGTTATCCTCCTTGTCTGGAAAAGCCCCATCAAAATCGCAATGAACAGGACCGCAAAGGAAGCGAAGAGCACACTCATACGGGTCTTTGCCACCGCAACTTCCACCTCATGGAGGGGCATTGATAACCTGAGAAATATTTTTTCTGAGCCGTGTATTACCGGAATGGCAAGATAGAAGAGGTTCTTTCCAAGGGTCTTACTGAACCTGATGGAACTGCCTGCATTGCCTATAGCCGCATCCCTGATCTCGGGCCTGTCAGCATGATTCTCCATTTTTGCGGAAGACTCATCAGAGTCGCCAATGACCCGGCCTGAACTATCAATGATGGTTATCCTTGCCCCTGTCTTTTCCTTGTACTTCTTGCAGAAATCGTCCAGATCCACAGGCAGGGTCAGGGGGATCTCCTCTGCGATAAGATTCCCCTGGACTAAGAGACTCTGCTTCAGCTCGGATACGTGGGTGCTCTTCACTACATTGGAGAGATAAAGCTCTAGGAAGAGAAAGAGGAGCGGCGCAATAATGAGGTATGAGACAAGGATTCTTCTGAAGAGGATGCGTTTCATTCCTTCTCTGCGAAGAAATATCCGATGCCCCGGAGGGTTTTGATATACTTCGGATTTGCAGGGTCTTCCTCGATCTGGGACCTCAATCTTCGTATATGCACATCCACTGTCCTGGGCTCCACAAATGCCTCGTCACTCCATATTGCGTCAAGAAGCTGCTCCCTGCTGAATACCTTTCCCTTTCTCTCCACAAGGTAGAGGAGAAGCTTGAATTCAGTTGCGCTGAGTTTGACCGGTTTTCCTTTGATGGAAACGCCATATCTCTCCCTGTCGATCTCAAGCCCTCCTATCTTCAGCATCCCCTCTCCGGAAGGCCTCTCCCCGGGAGACCTCCTCAATACTGCCTTCACCCTCGCCACAAGTTCCCTTGGACTGAAGGGCTTTGTCATGTAGTCATCCGCTCCCATCTCCAGCCCGAGGACCTTGTCCACTTCCTCCCCCTTTGCCGTAAGCATGATGATAGGCAGACCAGAAGTCTTGGGATCATTCCTGAGTATCCTGCAGAGCTCCATGCCCTGGAGGCCGGGCAGCATGAGGTCCAGTATCAGGAGGTCATATTTTTTCTTTCTGATTTTTGAAAGCGCCTCCTCCCCGTCTGATGCTGAATCCACGGCAAAGCCCTCTTTCTTCAGATTATAAGAGACAAGCTCGACAAGGTCAGCCTCATCGTCTACCACGAGTACATTCCGTGAATTCATCAGTAGTACCTTATCTGGAACCCCTGCAGGTCTCCTTTATAGTCCTCCCATGCCTCCACGACATCCTCAACCCCTGCTCCCGGAGGACCCATGCGGCAATGTTTTATAGCCTGCTCTATATCTTCCCTGTTGCCCTCAAAAACCGCCTCCACACTGCCATCAGAGAGATTCCTTACCCATCCCCTGATGCCAAGGTGACTTGCGATATCACGGGTGAATCCCCTGTAATACACTCCCTGCACCCTCCCCCTGATCAAAAGATGTACCCTTGCCAGCTGCATACGCTGATTATACCAGAAATCACTTCATTCACCCAGGTAGGCTTTTTTCACCTGCTCATTCCTGAGAAGTTCCACGCCGGTGCCCTGCGCGCTTATCTTTCCGCTTTCCAATACATACCCTTTTCCTGAGAGGTTCAGGGCAGCGTGGGCATTCTGTTCCACAAGAAGGATGGTCATTCCCTCATCATTTATCTCCTTTATGGTCTTGAAAATCCTGCTCACAATAATCGGCGCCAGGCCCAATGAGGGCTCATCAAGGAGAAGCATTTTGGGATTTGACATGAGGGCCCTGCCGATGGCGAGCATCTGCTGCTCTCCGCCACTCAGGGTCCCGCCCGGCTGCTTCTCCCTTTCCTTTAAGATGGGAAAGAGTGAATACACCCTTTCATAGTTCGCTCTCGTTTTGCTGCTGTGCAGGAATGCACCCATTTCAAGGTTCTCCCTTACCGTAAGGCGGGGGAATATCCTCCTTCCCTCAGGAACCTGGCTTATCCCCAACTTCACAATCTCATGGGGCGGGAGATTGCTGATCACCCTGTTTTCGAAGAGAATCCGTCCTCCCCTCGGCTTGATAACCCCTGAGATGGCCATGAGGGTTGTTGATTTGCCTGCCCCGTTATTCCCTATCATGCAGGCTATTTCTCCCTGGCCTACCCCGATCTCCACTCCCCTGAGCGCCTCGGCATTGCCATAGAAGGTATGGACATCTTCAAGCCTGAGCATGTTCCTGCCTTCCCAGATACGCTTCGATCACCATCTGGTCCCTCTTGATAGCCCCGGGGACTCCCTCCGCAATCTTCACCCCATGGTCGAGGACCACAATGTTCTCTGAAATTCCCATGACCACCTTCATGTCATGCTCGATGAGGAGAACCGTCTTTCCCAGTTTTTGGAGCCTCATAATGATCTCCATGATCTCTCCTGTCTCCTGGGAATTCATCCCTGCGGTCGGTTCATCCAGCAGAAGAAGGACAGGGTCAGTGGCCACTGCCCTTGCGATCTCGAGGCGTTTCTGACCACCATAGGGCAGGTTGAGAGAGGGAATGTGTGCAGCTTCGCAGAGACCAACGAAGTCGAGATACTCCAAGGCCTTTTCCCGTGCGGCCCTCTCCTCTGAAAGAAATGCCCTATCCTTCAGGAGGGTTCCGAAAATCCCGGTGTTGATCTTACGGTGCTGGGAAATGAGCACATTTTCCAGAACGGTCATCTCCCTGAAGAGCCGTATGTTCTGGAATGTTCGCGCAATGCCCAGTTTGACGATTTCATGGGAAGGGAGTCCCGTGATATCTGTCCCGGAGAGGGAGAGGGAACCTTTTGTGGGCTTCGTGATTCCGGTAAGACAATTGAAGAGGGTCGTCTTGCCTGCGCCATTAGGTCCAATGATACTTGCGATGGAGCCCCCTTCTACTCTGAAGCTCACATCTTCAATAGCCTTTACGCCTCCAAAATGCTTCGTTAATCCCCGAACCTCAAGCAGGTACATTATTCGTTGCTCCTGCTCCCCGGACCACCCAGAAGTCCCTGGGGCTTGAAGACCATCATGAGAATCAACCCTACTCCAAGGGCAAGCATCCTGTAGGATTGTACTTCCCTTAAGACCTCGGGAAGCATAATAAGGATAAAGGCCCCCGCCACCACACCGGGAAGGCTCCCTATCCCTCCCAGTATCACCATGCAAAGGATGAGCACAGACTCCATAAAGGTAAAACTCTCAGGGGACACAAACTGCATTTTTGCGGCAAAAAGGGCACCCGCAAGTCCGGCCCAGAGAGACCCGAAGGAGAGGGCATAGAGTTTATACATGGTGGTGTTTATCCCCATGGTGGACGCACAGATCTCATCCTCCCTTATTGCCATCCATGCCCTCCCGATTTTCGAGGACCGGATGCGCTTCACCACACCATAGGTCAGAATAACGCAAAAAAGAATCAGATAGTAATACCTGTTCAATCCTCCCAAGGAAAAACCGAGGACAGAGGGTACGGGAATACCGGATATGCCGTTGGGCCCATTGGTCAGGGAATCCCAATTGTTCAGTATCAAACGGACAATCTCTCCGAAACCGAGGCTCACAATAGCAAGGTAGTCCCCCCTTAACCTCAGGGCAGGGACAGAAAGCACGAAGCCCGAAAGGGTGGTCAGTCCGATACAGAGGGGCAACGATACCCAGAAGCCAAGCCCCATCTTTGCATAGAGCAGGGCATAGGTATACGCCCCGATTGCGTAAAAGGCCACATAGCCCAGATTGAGAAGACCGGCAAAACCCACTACCACATTCAGCCCGATGGCGAGGATGGCATAGATGCCTGTGAGAATGGATATGTCGAGCACATAATTTTCCAAAACGAATGGCAGCCCAAGAAGTATAAGGAGAACTAAATAGCGTGAGCCTTTTAATCGGGAGAGTGCGATCCCTTTTGTGTATACCCTGTTCCCAAGGGGTTGCATAGTCGCGCGCAATGACCGAAGTGGAGCCCCAAGGTATTTGAATACGATAAACGAGCATGAGAGAATGACAAAAAGAATGAGAGAAGCCTTCAGCCCCCTGAAGGGAAGGAAGAGGAGGGAAAGCCAGAGGGCAATGAGGACCGATCTCAGCATTGTCTCACACCTTCTCCTCCGTTGTTTTCCCAAAGATTCCTGAAGGCTTGATGAGCAGTACTACGATGAGGACCAGAAACGCATACGCGTCCTTGTATTCGCTCGAAATATAGCTCGCCCCCATGCTCTCCACAAAACCGAGGAACAGCCCTCCAAACATTGCTCCCGGGATGCTTCCGATCCCGCCCAGCACTGCAGCGGTAAATGCCTTGATCCCGGCGATATATCCAATGGAATAATTCACGAGGCCATAATAGAGTGCGATCATGATCCCTGCGATGGCCGCGAGACCTGAGCCGATAATAAAGGTCAATGAGATTATGGAGTCAATATTAATGCCCAGGAGTGACGCCATTGCCTTGTCTTGTGCCACCGCACGCATGGCTTTCCCCATCTTCGTTTTTGTGATGAAGAGGTGGAGGGACACCATGAGGAATAATGAGACGAGTACAATCGCAGTTTGCAGATGGGTGACCCTCGCGTTAAACAGGGTAAACCCTGAGGTGCCAAAGAGGTGGGGAAATACCTTATCCGTTGCCCCCTGGGTGAGCATCACATAGTTCTGGAGGAATATGGATACGCCGATAGCACTTATGAGAGGACTGAGACGTGGCGCGTTTCTGAGCGGCCGGTATGCAATCTTCTCCATGGTGAATCCATACGCAGAGCAGAATATCACTGCCATGGCAAAGGTGAGCAGGAGGGACAACAGAAGGCTAAAAGAGGTTAGGCCCGAAGCAGTAAAAAAGCCAAAAAAGATGATGCCGAGGTAGGCGCCCAGCATATAAATCTCACCATGGGCGAAATTGATGAGCTCAAGGATTCCATACACCATCGTATAGCCAAGGGCTATGAGGGCATAGACACCTCCCACAGTAAGACCATTTATGAGCTGCTGAAAAAACATGGGGAAACGAGGAATTACCCTTCAACAAAGGAGACTATCAAAACCATGGAGAGACTGTAACTACGGTCTCCAGTATTCAATAAAGTTTCCGTCCTTTGTAACCCAGACCACATAGGGCGAAACGGTCACGTCCCCCTTTTCATCAAATTGTATCTTTCCCAATGCCCCTGAAAATTCCATAGAGTGGAGCTTATCCATCACCGCCTTGCCCTCGCTGTTCCCTGCTTCCCTGACTGCGGCAAGAAGAATATTTGCTGCATCATAGGCGTATACCGAATAAGGACCAATCTCCCCGTACTTCTTCTCATAATTTTCCAAGAACGCCTTTGCGGTGAGGATTTGTCTTGTGTCAGGACTGAAGGTAAGGTAGGTTCCTTCGGCAGCCTTTACCCCTGCAATCTCTATGAACTTCGGGTCTATAGTACCGTCACCGCTCATAAGGGGAACCGTCATACCCAATTCTCTCGCTTGTTTTACCAGCAGGCCAGCCTCAGGGTAAATACCCCCGAAATAGATAAGCTGCGGGTTCTTTTCCTTTACCGAGGTGAGGACTGTCTTGAAATCCTTGTCTCCCTGGATGATTCCCCCGTAATACACAATTTCAACCTTTCCTTTCACAAACTTCCTGAATTCATCAGCAAGTCCTTGGCCATAGGTGGTTTTATCATGAATGACCGCAATCCTCTTGAGGTTCAGCTTGTTTATTACAAACTCAGCTCCCACTTTCCCCTGCTGGTCATCTCTCCCGCATACCCGGAATACGCCCCGGTATCCCTTTTCGGTGAGCTGAGGGTTAGTAGAACCAGGCGAAATCATGGGGACCCCTCCCCGATTATACACATCTGATGAAGGGATGGAACAGCTGGAATTGAAATGCCCAACAACACCCGCCACTCGCTCATTTACCAGTTTGTTCGCTACAGAGACCGCTTGTTTAGGATCGTGCTGGTCATCCACTGCCACCACTTCGATCTTCTTGCCCAAAACGCCTCCCTTGGCATTCCATTCCTCAACTGCAAGGGTCACCCCGTTTCTCAAGTCAGTTCCAATCTTCGCCTGATCTCCTGTCATGGGCGCGGCAACACCAATCTTGATAATCTCCCCTTTCTTCTGGCACCCCCCCACGCCTACAAGCATTATCGTGAACGTTGCGCATAATGTCAGCAACTTCTTAGTCATCTCGTCCTCCCTTAAAGGAATACCATTCCTATGATTCGTATCTCTTCACCTAAGTGCGAAAGGAAAGAGAGGCCTGCGTATTGATCCCGCATCAACCCAATGAGGAAAATAGTTCCCGTACCTTTTCCACAAGGTTCAGCGGCGTAGTGGTTGCCTTTGGGAGGAAGTCACTTGCCCCAAGCGCCGTAGCCCTATGGATGTCAACCGGGATGGTCCTTGCTGAAAGAATGATCACGGGAATATTCTTGAGTTCGCTATTCTGCCGCATAAGCTGCAGTATTTTAAACCCATCCATACCCTCCATCCAGAGGTCCATAATCACCAGGTCAGGTTTCAGATCCTGCAGATGCTTCAATGTCTCGACTCCGTTGGACGCCTCAATGACGATATACCCCTCGAGAGAGAGTTTGCTCCTGAATGCGACCCTGGACTGGGCATCATCATCCATGAGGAGGATCTTCCTTTCCGCCTTCTTTGCGGCAATTTCCTTCACCTGGTCAACATACTTCCTGATGAGAAGGAGCTGGGCATGGGTCAACTCAAGGAATTTCACCCCCATACCGACACCTGGCTGGGAGTGCTGTACCATGGCCTTCACCTTAATAGGCGTACCATGAATCTTGAACGCCATATCAAAAACAGTTCCCGAGGGAAGGTCCGACTCAGTGACAATGTACATTCCATTCTCACTGATGTCCAGGGCATTTGCCTTAATGATCCCGTTTATGAGAATATCCTCTTCCCATACCAGCACCCTTTTCTTCTCCCTGCTGTCGCTCCCTCCCGACATATTATTCATCCCTGATAATCCTCATGAACGACCGCACATTCTCGGATATATCACCCCTGAGCACCGCAGATGCCACGGCAACCGCGTCAGCTCCGGCGTTCAAAACCAGGGGAAGGCTTTCTTCAGATATTCCCCCGATGGCCACTACAGGGATTTTCACCGCTTTCCTTATCCTGCCTAACATCTCCAGTCCTCTTGGTTCACCGGCATCTTTGGTGGTCGTAACGAAAACCGGGCCAAAGCCAATATAGTCAGCACCGTTGCGCTCAGCATCCATTGCTTCGGGAAGGGAATGAGTTGATATACCTACAATCCTGTCTCCCATTATCCTGCGGGCTTCTTTCAGTGGCAGGTCATCCTGCCCCAAATGTACTCCGTCCGCACCCACCGCACGAGCAATGTCTGTATGGTCATTCACCACTAACGCAGCGCCGTACTCGGTAGTGAGCTCTCTCAGTCTGATTGCCTCACCGTAAATCTCCCTTCGCGTCTTTTCTTTCTCCCGGTATTGAATCCAGCCTGCTCCCGCCTCCAGGGCAATCCTTGTCATTTCCTCGCAGGTCAATCCGCAGAGTTTCCGATCCGTAACAAGGCAGAATCCGCCAAGAAAAGGGGGCACCTCTTTCAAGAGACTACTCTTTATCATTTAGGGTTCCCTCGGGCTGGGAAACCTTCTCCGCAAAACCCGTATCAAACTCACCACTTATGAAATCCTTATGACTGAATACTTTTTTGTGAAAAGGGATGGTGGTCTTTATCCCTTCGATGATGAACTCATTCAGCGCGCGCTTCATCTTCTCGATGGCGTCCTTTCTTGTGGTGTCATGCACAATAAGCTTTGCGATAAGAGAATCGTATTGGGAAGGCACGGCCCACCCGCTGTAAGCCGCGGTGTCTACTCTCACCCCGGGTCCTCCCGGCTGGTAGAAAAAGGTGATTTTGCCAGGACAGGGAATGAACCGCTCAGGGTCTTCCGCGTTTATCCTGCATTCAATGGCATGGCCTGATGGCTTTATGGCGCTTTGCCTGTATTCCAGGGGAAGACCTGATGCCAACTTTATCTGCTCTTTGATGATATCTATCCCGGTTACGGCCTCGGTCACGGGATGTTCAACCTGCACCCTGGTATTCACCTCCATAAAATAGATATCCCCGGCCGCGTCGACAATGAATTCAACGGTGCCCACATTCTT
>DATKOU010000221.1:0-9813 GCA_035524455.1 Thermodesulfovibrionales bacterium
CAGAGGGATATTCACAGAATATCCTTGTCCCTCTCCCTCCCCTGTCTCGTACTCGAACCCGGTTCCGGGGAAGAGCGCACTTCCTGTTTCGTGTAGTGAGATGGTGAGCACTTTATTGCTCGCATAGAAGGCTTCCTGTACCCCGTCTCCATGGTGGGCATCGATATCAATATAGACCACTCTCCTGCCCTTTTTCAGAAGCGACATAATGGCGATGACCGGATCATTGAGATAACAAAATCCGGAAGCCCTTGAGGCCATGGCATGGTGAAGCCCCCCTGATATGTTGAAGGCAGTTTCCACTTCGCCACAATCCACCATTTCCGCTGCCTGCAAGGATGCTCCTGTCACAAGGCGTGACCAGTCGAAGAGACCCCTGAACACGGGGTTATCACCGGAACCGAGGCCGTAAAACCCTGCACCGGCCACCCTTATTCCGCTGTTTGCGGACTTCAGTATTTCGATGTATTCCCTGTCATGAAAGGTTACCAAATCATCCTCATCCGCTATTACCGCTTCAACGAGTCTTGTGTTTGGAATAGAGAGGAGGCCGTATGCCTTAATAAGTTCGTACGTGAGTTTCAGCCTGAATGTTTTCAGAGGATGGGAGGGGCCATAGTTGAACCGATGGAAGTCATCTGAATAAACAAATGCCGTGCTCATGACATCCCGTATTCCCTCATCTTCAATTCCTTCCTCTTTATCTTCCCGCTTATGGTCTTTGGCAGGTCATCCACAAACTCAATCTTCCGCGGATACTTATACGGAGCTGCATTCGTCTTCACAAATTCCCTGAGCTCATGTGCGAGGATGTCTGATGGTCTGTAGTCCTGAGTAAGGACGATGAATGCCTTTACCACCTCTCCCCTTATTTCATCAGGGCTTGCCACAACCGCTGACTCCCTTACCGCCGGATGCTCGATGAGAATGCTCTCTATCTCAAAGGGTCCGATTCTATAGCCTGAAGAGAGGATGATGTCGTCATCCCTTCCTACAAACCAGAAGTATCCCTCATGATCACGGAACGCCCTGTCCCCTGTACTGTACCACTGCCCTTTCATCGTTCTCTCCGTTGCCTCCGAATCTCCGAGATACTTGCTGAACAGTCCCACGGGCCTCTCGGGATGTACCCTTATTCCGATATCTCCCTCTGTTTCAGAAGGCATCGGGACACCCTTCTCATCTATAATATCCACCACAAACCCGGGAACAGGCCTTCCCATGGACCCGGGTTTCACCGGAAGGCATCTGAAGTTCGCCAGGACATTCACCGTCTCTGTCTGGCCGTACCCATCATAGATATACCTCCCTGTCTTTTCCTTCCAAAGCTCGATTATCTCCTTGTTGAGTGGTTCTCCCGCAGCGACAAAATGGCGCATGGAACGGAATCTGAATAGCTGAGAGGCAGATGCCCCCTTGACCATCATCCTGTATGCAGTGGGAGGACCGCAGAATGTGGTGACAGGATACCGCTGCATCACCTCCAGTGTAAAGGACGGATCAAATTTTCCCTTCCTATGAAGGGAAAAGATTGTGGCTCCCCTATGCCAGGGTCCAAAAAGGCTTGACCATGCAGCCTTTGCCCATCCTGTATCAGAAAGATTCCAGTGGATATCCCCCGGTCTGAGATCGAGCCAGTACTTTCCTGTTAACTGATGTGCAAAGGGGTATGAGGCGTGGGTGTGAACCACCATCTTTGGGGGACCAGTTGTTCCCGAGGTGAAATAAATTATGGCAGGCTCCTGGGCAGAACCCCTCTCTCCCACTACCATATCAGCACAGTCGCGCTCCTTGATGTAATTATCCCACCCTTGGCGCTCATCAATGAGTATCAGGAGAGGAGTAACCGATAAACCATTCACCGCATCCTCCACCTTGGAGGCGTCCTCCTCTGACGCAATGACCGCCTTTACCTCAGTTGCCGAGAGTCTGTACTCAATATCCTTGGAAACGAGAAGGGTTGTGGCAGGAATGGGAACCGCATTCAGTCTCATAAGGCTGAGCATAATTTCCCACCATTCAGGGACATTGGAGAGCATGACAAGGACCTTGTCTCCCCTCCGGATGCCCATCCTCTTAAGCGCGCCCGCACCCTTTGATGACCTCATCCTCATCTCATTGAATGAATATTTTTTCTCCATAACCCCGTCCGTCCAGCAAAGGGCTGTTCTCTCACCCCATCCATCGAACACATCCAGAGGAAAGGAGAATCTCTCAGGAGCTGACAGAGACGGTCCCCTGTATTCCTTCTCGTAATCCATCATGTTAGGCAATTCATTCATCCCAAAATGGTAACATATTTCCACCTATCAGGATTCCCCTTCTCATATCAGAAAAATCAGGTATACTTTAAACAGCTATGCCAACGAGCAACGAAAACCCCTCCCCCTCCACAGGCCCTGAGAGCCCTTTCACAAAAATCCTCAATGACTTCATGACCAGGAACAGGAGGCGAGTGACATTTTCGGAACATGAAGTGAAAGGACTTTTCAAAGAGATGGGATTCGCTGTTCCAAAGGGGAGATTTTTCGCCAGGGGAGAGGCCATCTTGCCTCCGACGGATCTGACCTTTCCCCTTGTGGCAAAGATCTCTTCATCAAAGGTCTCTTCAAAAAGCGATGTGGGCGGTGTGAAGACCGGGATTAAAGACAAGGATGAATTAAGTCGCGCAGTTCAAGAACTCATGCGGGTTGAGGGTGCAGAAGGGGTTCTTGTTGAAGAAATGGCTCCTCAAGGCGTGGAAGTCATTGTGGGCGGGGTGATTGACAACCAGTTCGGTCCTGTGGTGATGTTCGGCCTGGGAGGGGTGTTTGTGGAACTTTTCAGGGATGTTGCCTTTGGGCTCGCGCCCCTTACGCCCGGAGACGCACTCTGGCTTGTCCAGCAGACGAAAGGGCACAGACTCCTGAAGGGGTACCGGGGGAAACCTCCTTTGGATATCGCCGTATTGATACATACAATTGTTGCCGTCTCCGAAATTATGGCAACCGGGATGGTCAAGGAGATCGATTTGAACCCCGTCGCCCTTTATCCGGAAGGATCCCTGATACTCGATGCGAAGATGGCGGTCATTTCCTGACCCCGCTCCCTGCTGTTTTTCCCTTAAGCTTTTGCACTAAAGCCAAATGCATAGAGCCAAAACAAAAGTTGTATAATAAAACCATGTCAGAAGAAGAAGTAACCGTAGATTCCCTCATAAAAAAGGTGCTCTCCTATAACCCAGATGCTGATGTGGAACTCCTGAGAAAGGCATATATATTCTCGAGGGAGGCTCACTGCAGCCAGCGGAGGATTGAAGGGACTCCCTACATAGAGCATCCCCTCTCGGTTGCCGATATCCTCACCGACATGAAAGTGGATGTGGCGACCATTGCCGCAGGCCTGCTTCACGATACCATCGAAGATACTGAAACAACCCCAAGAGACATTAAGGACATCTTTGGTGAGGAGATCGCATTCCTGGTGGATTCTCTCACAAAATTGAGCAAGATCGAGTTCAAGACAAAGGAAGAAGCACAGGCAGAGAACTTCAGGAAGATGCTTCTCGCCATGTCAGAGGATATAAGGGTCATTATCATTAAATTCGCTGACAGGCTCCATAATATGAGGACTCTCCAGTTCCTTCCCGAAAACAAGAGACAACGGATTGCCACCGAAACCCTGGAGATCTATGCACCCCTGGCAAACAGACTTGGAATAGGATGGCTCAGGTTGGAGTTCGAAGACCTCAGTTTCAAGGTCCTGATGCCGGAACTCTATGAGGAACTGGAAAGAAAGGTCGTAAAGAGGAAAGAAGAACAGGAGGGGTACCTGCGGGAGGTTACAAAGACTGTAGAGGACAGACTCAAAGAAGAGGGAATTCACGGAAGGGTTTCAGGAAGGGTGAAACACTACTACGGGATCTATCAGAAAATGCAAAAACAGAGGATCACCTTTGATCAGGTCCATGATGTGCTGGGGCTCAGGATCATCACCGATACCAATGCAAATTGCTATACGATCATGGGTCTCATACATTCCCTCTGGACACCCATCCCCGGAAGGTTCAAGGACTATATCGCCATGCCCAAATCGAACATGTACCAGTCACTCCACACCTCTGTCATAGGGCCAAAGGGTGAAAGGGTGGAGTTCCAGATACGGACAAAAGAAATGCACAGGATCGCCGAAGAGGGAATCGCATCCCACTGGAAGTATAAGGAAAAGGATGCTGTGCGGGAAAGGGACAGTAAATACATATCGTGGCTCAGGGAGTTGATACAGTCACAGAAGGAACTCCCTGACGCGAGGGAATTCCTTGAAGCGGTGAAGGGTGAGGTTATACCCGAGGTGGTGTATGTCTTTACGCCCAAGGGCGAGATAAGGGAACTGCCTGTTGGCTCGACCCCCGTGGATTTTGCCTATAGCATCCATACCCAGGTGGGCCATAAATGCGTTGGCGCAAAGGTGAACGGCAGAATTGTCCCTTTGAGATACCAGTTAAAAAACGGGGATACCCTTGAGATCATCACCTCCCCCACTCATGGGCCGAGCAGGGACTGGCTTAAGTTTGTGGTCACGCAAAGGGCAAAGGGAAGGATAAAGCAGTGGATAAAAGCCGAGGAAATGAAACAGAGCATCGAACTGGGGCTAAAGCTCCTTGAGGTGGAAATGAAGAAACACCATCTCAAACCCTCTTCCCTCAAAGCAGATGAGATGCAGGCAATGGCAAAGGCCTTCAGCCTCCAGTCCTTTGATGACCTTCTCGTATCAGTGGGATATGGAAAGGTATCCGCCCATCAGGTGGTGAACAGACTCCTCCCTGAAAAAGAACAGGAAGAGCTGGTACAGAGAGCAGCCAGGCCGGAGAGGGAGCAGAAGGGCATTACCATAAAAGGGATTGACCATATCCTTTACCATACCGCCAAGTGCTGTTTTCCTATACCTGGTGATGTCCTTGTGGGATTCGTCACGAGAGGGAGGGGCGTTACCATCCACAGGAGAGATTGCCCGAACCTTGAAAGCCTCGCCATCGACGACGGGAGAATCGTTGATGTGGACTGGAAACCGGGGAAGGAGACCACCACGCCCGCAAGGCTCCTTGTAGAAACAGTGGACAGGGCGGGAATGATTGCGGACCTGAGCGCATTAATATCATCAGTGAACGTGAATATCTCCCACATGCAGGCAACTACCACCCAGGACGAGAAGGCACATATTATTTTTGACCTTGCCGTAACGGACAGACTGCAGCTCACGGGTCTTATTCAGAAGATCGCACAGACCGAGGGCGTCCTGAGGGTCAAGCGATGACTTATTTTTTATTCAGTGTCTGCGCGGATTTCTTTTGAATCCTCGCCTTATCCTTATTTCCTTCTGGCTTCTTCAATCCAGCAATAAGTAAGACAATTGCGCCCGCCCCCATAAGGACTCTCATTACAGGACCTGATGCAAAAAGCACTCTTTTCAGAATACTCATATCCGCCCTTTCCTGATGATTGCTCAGAGCCTCACGTGGAGCACTGTGAGAATCCAATTCAGCGCTCCTCCTGTCAGGACCGCCAGGGGAAATACAATGGCAGCCATGGCGATGGCAATCCTTGACCCCATCTCCTTTATGATCATGAAGAAATTGGCAAGACAGGGGATAAATAATGTTATCGTGATGAGGCTCACGAGGGACTGTACCGGGGTGAGCAATCCCTTTTCTGCCATGGTGAAGAGACCGGCTGCGCCGTAATCCCTCCTGAGGAAACCGAGTATAAACGACTCAGTCGTCTTTTCAGGGAGACCGAGCAAATGCACAACCACAGGCGAAGCAGCCTTTTCCAGGATCAGCAGGAGGTTCAGTTTATGGAGGAGGAAAAGGATGAAGGTGCCGAGGATAAACAGTGGTACCGCTTCCTTGAGATACCACTCCACCCTGCCCGCTGTCTTTATCAATATGTTCGCTATGGCAGGCCTTCGTATGGGGGGGATCTCCAGAAAAAAGTCTGTCCGCTCTCCCTTAATCACCTTCGAGGCAAGATAGCCGGAAAGAAAGAGGACAATGAGGATGCATCCCACCCATATAATGGTCGCAAAAAAGGACAGGGCACTGAGCATCCCAAGGATCACCCCAAGCTGCGCAGAACACGGTATGGCGAGGGCCAGGAGAAAGGTGATGATGATCCTGTCTCTTCTCGCCTCCAGTATCCTCGATGTCATGACCGCCATAGTCCCGCAGCCCAGCCCCAGCACCATGGGAAGCACCGCCTTTCCGTTAAGCCCCATAAGACTGAATACCCTGTTGCTCATAATGGCAAGACGGGGAAGGTAACCGCTGTCTTCCAGTATGGCAAAAGCAATGAAGAAAGTTGCGGTAATGGGGAGGATTATAGCTATGGCATAGGTCAGCGCCACGGTGACAAGGCCATATTCGCCCACAAGCATCTCCTGAATGAAGCCAATGGGAACCAGCAACTGCACAACCTTTGTGGCCATGGGATTTATATATTTCCCAAAGATCGTTTTTTCAAAAAAATTAACCAATGTCCCTGCACCAAAGACCCCCACAAATTCATAAAGACCCAATAGCACTATGAGCAATATCGGAATTCCCCATAGCGGATGCATACTGAGTCTTCCAATGTGATAAAAAAGCTGTCCTCCCTCAGGAGGGATATATTTTATGACCTTTTCTGCTATTTCACCTGCTAGCTCCAGCCTCGTCCGGTTCACGGTTTCACTCAACGTGCCATGCATCTTCAGCTGACATTCATCCCTCAGTGCTTCCATCTCTTTTATCACTTCTCCCGGCAGATGAGCGGTTAACCACCCCTTCAGACTCTCGTCGCCAGAAAGTATCATGACCGCCACGGATCTCTTGGATATATTTGCTTCCGGGAGCAGGAGGGATATCTTCTCCACATACTCTTCTATTACAGGGGGGTAGTGTATACGGACCTTTGGCAGAGAAGGATTAAGGATAGAATTCCTCAGTTCCTTAAGTCCCTTTCTCTGGGGAGCAATGGTGGTGACCACCTCGGTATCCAGTATTTCCTTGAGTTTCTGGACATTGATGATAATTCCACGGTCTCTTGCCTCGTCTTCCATGTTCAGATCAAGGACCATGGGAATGCCCATCTCCGCTATCTGGAGGGTGAGAAGGAGTGTGCGTTTGAGGTTTTTTGAATCAGACACCTGGACCACAAGGGACGGGCGCTCTTTCAGAAGAATGTCCCTGGTGACCTTTTCATCCTCGCTCATGGGAATGAGACTGTTCACTCCAGGGGTATCCACCACATGAAATTTCTTGCTGTCGAGGGCAATATTGCCGTGTGAGACCTCGACCGTTGTCCCCGGGTAATTAGAGACAGTCACGTACTTACCGGTGAGGAGGCCGAATATTACGCTCTTCCCTACATTGGGGTTGCCGATGAGGGCAATTTGGTCGTATTGCCCCATCCTTCCCCCATGCCGATGTTTATGTTTATGTTCGTGCATGTGCATGACTTAGTTGAGACTTAGTCTCAGTTAGAAGTATATAGGAGCTCGCACATCTCTGTCAATGATTACAATGGCAGGGTGCCCAATTTATAGCTAAATAATTGGATACCCTGTTGATATATAGGTATTAATATAAAGTTTCTTTGATTCTTACCTCATGGTGTTCCCTTGCAACTTTCATGGCAAAGATATTTTCGAACTTGAATAGTGTCCTGTTATGTGATATGAGAATTAAAGGAGCCATTTACTTTCTTACTAATCTGTTAACAAGAGAGGAGGGAGTATGAACAGAAGGGCTTTTCTGAAGACTATGACTGTGGGGACTATGGCAATGGGAATGGTTGAGAGGGCATTTGCTGCAGAAAGATATTTCCCTGTGAAGGCAGATCAGAGCCTCTTTGAAAACATCAACAGGGTCAAGGATCCTTCGAACAAGACCCCGCTGGAGAAGTCCCATGCACCGTTTATTAAAGCCCCTGCAAAGGTCAAGGCAGGTGAACCATTTACTGTTGAGGTAAGTGTTGGCGAGGTCGTTCATCCCATGGGACCAGCTCACTGGATTGAGTTTATAACGCTTAACATCGGCAATGAGCCGGCTGGGAAGGTGGACTTCCGGTCAAAAGGGTATCTTAATCCTAAGGCAACTTTCACTGTGGTACTTCAAAAAGAATCTGCGCCCTCCGGCAAAGTCACCCTCATCGCCAATCAGCGGTGCAACCTTCATGGCTACTGGGAAAGCAGCCAGGATATTACCGTTACATAAAGTTTTTTCATTTTATTGACAGATACTCCATGTCGTGCAAGTAAGGAGGATTCGCTATCAAGGAGATGTCAATAGGGAATTATAAGGGTTTCCTGGATGCCCTGGGGCTCGATGAAGAACCAATGGGGATGTATTATACGAATCAAAAGCCAGAGGGAGGTTTTTGTCCCAAAAAGGGAACACTTCCTTCAGCCTCACAGGAAGCGAAGGGAGAAGTTGATTTTGGTTCTCTATTTGAGAACTTCTCCTGCGTTATCGGTAACATCTGGCTTGCCCGCAGAAAAAAGACCCTCGCTTATTTCGACAGAGAGCATTTCGGCTGTCTCGGCGGTGCCTTTTATCTCGGTTTTCTGAAACCTCAACTGGATTTTGTGGCACACTATGTTTCTTCCGGTATCCCCGGCCATCTGGAGGGTGAGCATTATCTGGAATCACCAGAGGTTACCCGCAGTTTCTTCAAAGCTGTTGATCCCGCTCCGGCTCCGGCACGTTTTTGCGTCTTCAAGCCTGTGAGCCAGTTTTTGGGAAACGATACGCCTGAAGTAGTGACCTTTTTTGCGAGGGCAGAGGTCATTGCCGGGCTCAATCAGCTTGCCACATTCGTGACCAATGATTTTGAGGCAGTTTCTTCTCCCTTCGGAGCCGGCTGTACCAACATAGTTACATGGCCGCTCAAATACCTATCCGAGGGGAAACTCAAGGCGGTGATAGGAGGATGGGACCCCTCAGACCGAAAATTCCTTAAGACCGACGAAATCACCTTTGCCATTCCCTATGAAATGTACAAGCGCATGATAACCCGTTGGCCGGAATCCTTTCTGAACACCAAGACCTGGACCATGGTAAAGAAGAAGATTGCGCTGAGCAAGAAAACCTGGGGAGAACTGCCAAACGCGCCTTCAAAACAATAAACCGAAACCTCATCGGGATGAGTAATCGTCCCTCTCATCTGTCTCTGCTTCTTCATGAATGCGCAAGGATTGACCGTGCTGCCCTAGAGACAACGCGTTTTGGGAGTTCACCCATTGCCGGCCCTTACGCGAAGTGTATATTTTCATCCGGCAATTGATATAATTTCTATAAGACATAAAAGTTTTTGGAGAAACAAAGACACAGGTCTCTGAAACCAATTGATAGATTTTAGGAGGAAGCATGAAAAAGGCAGAACTTACATTGCCGGAAATCGCCTTAATAGCCGGCACACGCGGAATGCTGGGTGCAGGAGCCGGTCTTCTTTTGGCAGACAAACTCAATAAGGATCAGAGAAAGGCCATAGGGTGGACACTGTTGATAGTCGGAGCGCTGAGCACGATCCCTTTGACGATGGAGGTGCTGAATAAGAGGCGGTAGAAATCTCTCACTATACCCTCTCATTCGCCTTGGCTTCTTTGGGAGAGAACATTTTGGCATTGGTTTCGCCCCCAAACATGCACCGAGATATTCTTCCTTGTTTATTCCAGTCAAGATATTTTTATATGGCTTTTTAGTGTCACTTCCCGTAGGCGGATATTCCCCATCTTTGATGTGACATTCTACCCAACCCTTGTCATTAGAAAGTCGCTTTGAACGCTTTTACCTTGCTC
>DATKOU010000222.1:0-4245 GCA_035524455.1 Thermodesulfovibrionales bacterium
CAGTGCGATTACATACAGCAGCCCAAGAACCGGTGCCATTACCAACTTCCCGTATACATGCTCCCTATGTCCTTCCTGTGCTGTCATTTCCTTCACCCCTTTCTTTCCTTATTTTCCCTGTTGATTCCAGACTACCATACTGAAAAGACAAATATAATTGGAAGAAACTCCTAGTTCAAAGGGAAATGTATCCTAATGTGCGATGCAAAAGCTGGTATGAAGTTCTTTCTATTTTATGATCCGTCTTCTCATGAGCCTGAAGGGGTAAGGGGCAAGGATCATTGCCACCACAACAATCCACGCTAAATCCCCCATGCCTGCCCATATCTTTCCTGATGAAAATGATCTGCAGAAATTCACCAGGTGGTAGAGGGGTGTGAAGAAAGCGATCTTTGCCACGACCGGAGGCAGGTTGTCAAGGGGGAAGAAGATGCCGGAAAATAGAAACATGGGCGTCATCAGAAGGGTATAAAAATAATTGAAGGTGTCGATCCCCGGAACAGTTGCAACTGCTATAAGGGATACCTCTGCAAAGATCAGTCCGCTCAGAAAAAGGACCGGAATGGCGAGTATGAGGGCAGGGGAGTCCACGAGACCGAAGAGGGAGATGACGACCATAATTATGGTGCCGTAGAGCATGCTCTTTGTTGCCCCCCACATCAGTTCCCCTGCCACGAGATCATTGAGGTTCACAGGCGTAGCGAGGATAGCGTCAAAGGTCTTCTGGAAGGTCATTCTCACATAGGTGCCGTAGGTGCATTCGTAGATTGCCGCGAACATGGAAGACGAGGCGATTATGCCAGGAGCGATAAAGTTCATATAAGGCACGCCGTTAATATCTTTGACAAACGCACCCAGCCCGAAACCCAGAGCGAGAAGGTAGAGCACAGGCTCAACAAAGTTTAGGGCTATGCTCGATTTGTAGAGCTTAGTATACACCGTAAAATTTCTCTGCCAGACCCTGAAGGCCCTCTTAAGTTTCAAGGTGCCTCCCGGTCAGTTTCAGATAGACATGTTCGAGGTTCCCGCCATGCAAGTCCATAAGCCTCGAAGGGGAGTCGATGGTCACAATTTTCCCCTGGTCCATGATCGCCACCCTGTCGCAGAGCTTTTCCGCCTCTTCCATGTAGTGGGTGGTGAGAAGAAGGGTCGTATCCCTTGCCATGAGGTCTTTGAGTTTGTCCCATACCGCATGCCTGCTGTGAGGATCAAGGCCGGTAGTAGGCTCGTCCAGGACAAGCAGTTCCGGATTGTTCACGAGAGAGCGGGCGAGGAGAAGCCTGTGCTTCATGCCCCCGGAGAGGCTCTCTATCTTTGTATGGGCCTTTTCCCTCATCTCCACGAAATCTAAAAGTTCCCACGCCAAGGGAGCCGACTTCTTTTTGGGGATGTCGAAGTAGCGGGAGTAGACAATCAGATTTTCGAATACACTGAGGTCAGGATCAAGGTTGCTATCCTGGGGCATAACGCCGATTCTCGCTTTAATCCGGCTCGGGCTTTCAACGACGTTCATGCCGAATACCTTCACCTCTCCGGACGTGGGCGGCATGAAACAGTAGATGATGCGCATGACGGTGGTTTTTCCAGCGCCATTGGGACCCAGGAACCCGAAACACTCCCCTTTTGTAATGGTGAAATCTACGCCCTCAACCGCCCTGAGAGGGCCGTAGTCTTTTGTGAGACCGCTTGCAGTAACTATGTTGATGGGCATGGTTGTGCGCGCCTCAGCGTCTGTCTTTCATCACTGAATTCGTTAAGTCAATCTCAGTGCTTCCGATCACAATCGCGGATATCTTATTCTCACTGCCCAAGGGCGTAAGAACAGAGAGGAGATTGTCCTTTAATTCTATTTCCCTTATGATTCCCAGCGCAATATCCCTGTTGTCTTTATCCCTGAAAGAGACAACCCTGTTCTTGAGGTCCATGCGACCAAGACCTGACGGCACCCTTGTAAACCGTATCCCCACCTCTTCCAGAGAAACCTCCCGTGTGCAGGCATGGCGAAAATAGTGCTCCATCTTCCCAAGGCGATAATTGCTCCTTTTTACCATCGACTTTGTAGTTACCTGGTCCGGCATCTTTAATCTTTGGACCTTCGGCCGTGAATGAAACCTGAAGCTATCCAGGATATGGCCCAGCTCTCCGGATCGTTCCAGCGCAAGAATGATATCCGGGCAAAGCGCATCGATCTTATACTGCTTCAAGACACGTCCCGCAGGCTCCGCGATAAGCCCTGTGGTATCCACTACAATCCTTTCGCAGAAGGAGAGCGCCCTTTCTGTCATCAACTTTGCCCCTGCCACCGAGGGTAACAGGTTTCCCATGGGAGTAAGGCTGCCGGTAAAGTAAAATTCTTCAACCCTGATCCTTTCCCAGTCCTGAAATCCCCGCGCTGTTTTTCCCCATGCAATGGTTGTCGGAGGTCCAATATGGGACTGACCCATATCTAGGTCCACAATGCCCACTTCTCCTTGTTCAGAAAGAAAGTTAACAAGGGACTCGACCAGGGTCGTCTTGCCTGTATCAGATCCTCCCATGACCATAATGAGCCTGTTCCAAGGATCCGTGAGTGAGTCGAGAAGAGAGGCATTTTTTATGAAGCCTTCTATCCCTACCATAGGTTTATTTTTTCATTTTCAGTTTATCCCCGTACAAGTGGCATGTCAATGAGTTGTTCGCGCCGCAATGCTAAATTCCACGGCCTCTTTTACATAAGAACTTTCTACTTCAAGAGATATACTGGTATTAGCTCATAAAATATACGATAATAAGAAACCAATACGTTGCGTTAAGACCTCTGCGCAGCCATGGATATGGAAAAGAAGGAAGAGAAAGAAGAGAAGAAAAGGGAAAAGCTGCCCATTGATGCAAAGCTCCTCACTGACGCGGTCATTGAGCTGAATATATCGAGAAGGAGTGTAAGCCTCTATCCCCGGGAGCATCCCTTTACAAGAGAGTCGCTGGAGAAGGCCTTTAATTTGCTCCAGAAGCTGTTTGAAATCAGGAGCAGCATCACCATCGGTATCGCAAAGGATACGCTGGTAGTTGACGAATACACACTGGAAAGGAAAAACCCTGTCTTCAGGGAATTCGCTTTAAGCATTCATGCAAAGGGAATCGCTGCTATCACCTTTTACTCAGGCGCTACCATGGACGAGTTGCTGGAATTCCACCAGCTCATTACTGCAAAAGACGTTCCCGTGGGAAAGGCCTTTATTGAACTAGCGGAGAAAAAAGGCCTCACACACATAAAGCTCTCACCTCTGGATATCTCCCAATTCAGCTTTATTGAAGGGAGTTTCAGAGAGAAAGCTTCTGATGCAAAGATATGGGAAGATTACATCTACGGATTACTGGAGGGAAGGCTTGCAGATTCGGATGCAGAGGGAGTAGTCCTTGGGCTTCCTCCTGAGGCCATAGCGGATTTTATAAACAGGAAGATGGATGAGGATGTCGCGGAGGTGACTTATGACAGGGTGATCACTACATATCTCAAGCGGAGGGATGACTCCGCTATCAGAAGTGAGGCATTCTCCAAATTCATTTCTATGGTGCAGAGTCTCAGTGCAGAGATTAAACAGCAGTTCCTCAAAAGGGCGTTCAGCTCCTCTCCTACGGATGTGCGCGAGGCTGAACAGTTGATCAGCGAGCTCACTCAGGAAGAGATCGAGAGGATAACAAGGCTCTTCAGCGAACACTCTTCAGTGATTCCCGAAAGCCTGAGAAATATCGTTGATAAGCTCACCTCGGCAAAAAGAGAGAGGGGTTTTTTCGACATGCTGAAAGAGGGAAAGGCCCTTGTGGATGACGTAGAGCTTGATGAAAACATCGTAAGGCTCTTTAGTGACGACCAGTTCAAGAGCTTTGTTGCCGAGGGCTACCAGGCAATGCTTGAGCGGATGCTAAAGGGTATTACCCTGCAGGATTCCCCTATGCTTGAAGAGGTAAGAAGAGAATGTACTGAGGAGATAGTGGACAGTGCAGCCTCAGAGCTTATGCTGGAACTCGTCGATCTGGACACCACGAGCAGGGATGATTTTCTCAACCTCCTTCCAAGACTTTTCGATCTGGTGAACGAATTTTTTGAGACAGGCAGATTCGAGGAAATATCCAATGTCTACAACTCCCTTTATACCCCGGCCCTTAATGGCAAATTCGGGGCTGAGGCATCCGGGATGGTGGAGTCCTTCTTTTCCTCAAAGGAAACCGTATCAAAGATGATGGATTCTCTTAAGGTCTGGGGAA
>DATKOU010000223.1:0-3992 GCA_035524455.1 Thermodesulfovibrionales bacterium
TCAGGAGCGCTCACAACTTTGTGCCGGATGAAGGACAAGGCGTAATTTCTTCACTGTTATTCCCGCGATACGGCAGTTACTGGAAGCTCGATAATCACATGTTTTATCGCCAGGGCATGCTGTTCGTTGCATTTATGCAAAACACAGGTGAAAACTCATTTCGGAAATTCTTAATCTCCATACAACAGGGAGAAGCATTTTCAATGGCATTGACGAGTGCTTATAATAAGAATCTTTCGATACTCTGGGAACAATTCCTGGAGGAAACCAAAAGGAGAAGTGACAAAAGCAGCGCCCAGACAGCGGTTAAGCCTGATTTGCTTTTGGCATCGGTTGTTGCCCGCGCCACTGATTGAGGTCCTCACGTATGAAAGGGAGACAATATGAAAGATACCTTAAAGCCCGGAATTGAATCAGAGTTTACCTTTCGCATTCCCGAATCAAAGACTGTCCCTGCGCTCTATCCCGAATCAGCTGAATTTAAGGAGATGCCGGAAGTGTTTGCAACGGGGTTCATGGTCGGCTTTCTTGAGTGGGCTTGCATTAAGGCAATAAATCCGCATCTTGATTGGCCGGGCGAGCAGACCGTCGGCACACATATTGACGTGAGTCATATTGCCGCAACCCCGGTAGGCTTTGAAGTAACTGCGAGAGTAAAACTTATTGTGGTTGATGGACGACGGTTGGTATTTGAAGTGGAGGCACATGATGGCGTTGATCTGATCTCACAGGGAAAACACGAACGGTACATAATCACTAAAGACAAATTTGATTTGAAGATGAAAGAGAAAATCACAAAGAAAGGCACATAATAAATTGCTCAAGAGGGACATGACATCGGAAGTCAACTCATTTGATGGGGTCTTGACCAAGACTGAAGGGCGACTCATTGAACGCCTGAGCACCCCTAACAAAATCCAGCTTTTCCTCGATGATCTGGCGTACAGCTCGGAAGTGGTGTACCGTAGTCCGCGGCGGGTTTTGCGCCAGCGGACCTGCCAGTGCTTTGATGGTGCCCTGTTCGGTGCGGCAATGCTGCGCCGTCTCGGGCATCCCGCATTAATCCTGAATCTCCTGCCCAATGACCGCGATGACGACCATATCCTCGCGTTGTTCAAACATAGGGGAGACTGGGGTGCTGTTGCCAAATCGAATTTTGTGGGCCTGCGTTTTCGCGAGCCAATTTATAGAACTCTGCGGGAGCTGGTGCTGTCGTACTTCGAGCAATACTATAACGTTGCAGGGGAGAAGACCCTTCGTGGCTACACCCTCCCCCTCAACCTTAAGACCTTTGACAAATTCCACTGGATGACAAGGGATGAGCCACTGGATCTGATCGCCCAGCGGCTGGACGAAATTCGCAGGGTATTTATCCTGACAAGGCCAGTGCTCACACGGCTCTCACTCGTTGACAAGCGCTCACGCCAAGCCGGCCTGCTGGGTGCCAATAAAGCCGGTCTGTATCAGCCGCCACGCCGAGGGCATTCATCCAGATGAGCAGCACGTTCCCATTGCCGCCTTCTCAAACAGGAGCACTGTTTCCGGCCCCTTTTGTATGGTATAGTAAGACATGAGGATTATTTTTGTTATTCTTATCGTTCTTGCTGCGGTCTATCTCTTTGCAGCCCTTAACCTGAGGCTGACCTATAGAAAGCTTCTCTGAGGGGGAGTCCGTCCCTCCGTGAGAGAGAGACTCGCAAAGAAGATGGAACAGAGAGGCCTCACACCCCCCGAATGGTTAACAAAGGACGCAGGAAGCTGCAAATAAGTCTCGTCTAGTCGTCTTTATGTTTCCCCTTCCCTTTTTTTAATATTACCTCGATTTGCTCATTATCACAATCTCCAGGGCAGTTCCCTTGACAAACACAGTCGGTCCATTAAAGGATATAATCATGCATATGGCTTCCTATGCTATTCACAGGGACCTCCTCAAAATACCGCATTTCAGGGATTCCCACATGCACTTCACAAAGGAAGGCAGGCCTGTCTCAAATCTGGAGCTTTTAAAGATCGCTCATAGGTACAGGCAGTATGGCATATTTGAGGTGCATGACATGGGGCATAAGAGCGCTCCCGGATTGGGGGCAAAGAAGGCGCTTGCGGGTGAGATGAGGGTGCGGTCCGCAGGCTGGGCCATATTCAGAAAGGCGGCGTATGGGGTCTTCCTCGGAAAAGGTGCCTCGGGAAAGGAAGAAATCAAAAAAACCATAGAAGAGATTTCGGAAGCAGGAGCGGACTTCCTGAAGGTAGTAAATTCAGGGATTGTCTCGTTGAGAGATGAGGGAGCAGTCACAGAAGGAGGATTTTCCCGCGAGGAGTTGAAAATCATTCATGGGGAGGCGCTGGAGCATAATCTGGAGATGAGGTGCCATGCCAATTCAGAGATGGCCATCGGTGATGCCATATCTGCCGGCGCATCTTCCATTGAACATGGGTTCTTTATGTCGAAGGAAAACATTGTCGCAATGGCTGAAAAGGGAATCTCATGGACTCCCACCGTGTATGCGTTACAGAGCCTGGCACCCACACTCCAGTACGATGAGAGAAGGTACCTCGACGCGGTGATTGACCGCCACCTCTCCTCCATTCATTATGCGTCGTCCATTGGGTGCAGGCTGAGAATCGGCACGGACAGCGGCTCAAAGGGGGTAGACCACGGTTCTTCTTTCTTTGATGAACTGGCGCTATTCAGCAAAGCAGGCCTCACCCTCGCGCAGATTCTGTCTTCAGCCTGTGTGGCTGCAGAAGAGGTTGAAAGGGGCAATTTTCTTCTGGTGAAGAAGGATTTTATTACCACAAGAGAAATAGGGGCCGTGTATCAGAGAGGGCAGCGCATAGGGCTTTAATCCTTCTTCCCTATGGAAAATGCCTTGCCGAGGAGCTGTCCTATCCCAAAGTAGGTGCGGCTTTCCGGGGTAAAGAGCATGGGCCTTATTTTCTCGATATCCGGCACTCTCTTGTCCGTGAGTACAGACTCATCAACCTTTACGTCCTTCACTTCCCCGATAAATTGGGTGTGCAGCCCTATTTCGATGGTCTGGATCAGCGCACACTCAAGGATAAGAGGAAACTCCTTGATGTAGGGGGCATCCACGAATTCTGCCTTAACAGGAGTAAGGCCTGTGACCGAAAACTTGTCCACATCCCTTCCCGAAACCATGCCGAAATAATCGGCTTCCCTGATATGGGTCTCTGAAGGGATATTGAGGGTAAAGGCCTTTCGCTCTGTTACATTCCCATGGGTGTAGGTAACTTTTCTGAGAGATACCGCGACACAGGGAGGAGCGGAACAGCATATCCCCCCCCACGCAGCGGTCATGACATTTGGCTTGCCCGCCCTGTCATAGGTTCCCACCACCAACACGGGGGTGGGATAAATTATAGTGCGTGGACCCAGCGATGTTTTCATGAAATCCTCCAAAGGCAAATAGCCTTTCTTACGGATATCTTCATTCCTCTCCTCCTTAGGTGTCCTGTGCCAAATGGTTGGCAGGACTGCGTAATATATCCTGATTTCATCTTAATAGTTTTATGTCGTTTTTTCAATCCCTTGACTCTTCATGAAAAGGAGTCTCAGGGGATTCCCATTTCATTCCATAAGTGAAATGCGCGAAAAAATACCGAGCCACCATTAGAAATTGCAAAAATTTAGCGTACAATGTAATTAATGGTATAGTCTGCACTGTGAAGGTAGCGTAGGTGATGTGCGCAAAAAACTTTAACGGAGGAAAAAGAGATGAAGAAGATATTGCTGGCTATTGATGGTTCAGAGTGTGCGAAAAAGGCGGTGGCCTATGTGGGTGAGCAGTTTTCTAATATAAAAGACCTAAAGATAACCCTGCTCCATGTTCTGCCCTATCTCGCCACGTCACTCTGGGACGACGGACATATCCTCACTGAAGAAGAAAGAAACGAGAGGAAGAAGGTCGTGGACAGATGGATGAAAAACCAACAGTTGAAACTCGAACCCATGTTCACGAATGCTGCCGCGA
>DATKOU010000224.1:0-4115 GCA_035524455.1 Thermodesulfovibrionales bacterium
TCCTGATGGCCTGGGGACACTATCGATGAGATATCTCGTCCTCTCATTGCTTATGCTTTTGAGCCTTCCCCTGGGCTCTCTCGCAGGATACCGTGAAGAGTTTGAGAGGGAGTTCCTGAGTAAACCCTGGGCAGGGGAACAGGTGGAGGAAGATGCCTGCATTGCGTGCCATGCGGCTGAAAAGATGGACCCCAAGTTTAAGAACATCCCGCAGAGCTGGAAGATGAGTATCCATTATCAGCATAATGTCTCATGCCATGACTGTCACGGCGGTGATCCCAAGGATGCGGAGATGTCCATGTCGCGCCAGAGGGGTTTTGTGGGTACCCCGAAATATGCCGAGGTCCCCGAGTTCTGCGGGAAATGCCATGTGGGGATTTTAAAGAATTATCTCGAGAGCGGACATGGAAAGGCGCTGAAGTCCACCGGGAAGGGACCGAATTGCGTGACCTGCCATGGTTCCCACAAAGAGGAGCAGTATATAAAGAAGGCAAATATCGACATTATCAATGAGCGGCTCTGTTCAAAGTGCCATTCTTACGAAAGGGCCAAGATAATGAAACAGGCCCTCTTCCTCACCGAAAAGAAAATGGGAGAGCTGGAGGATGGTTTCAGCAGGCTGAAGGCTGAGGGGGTCTATGTTGAAGAAGACGAAAAGGGCCTGTTCAGTATACAGGCGGAATTCCGCACCCTCTTTCATACCGTTGACGTATCCCTTGTGAAAGAGAGAACAGATGAGTTCGCAAATAAGCTGGAGCCCATTGAAACAAAGGTGAAGAATACCTTTCGTGAGCTTCGGTTCAGAAGGAATTTCTCCGCATTTATCATGCTGCTCTTTGCTGGTATGGGCATTGTGGTTTTTGTTCTCTCCAAGCCTCCCAGGGAATAAATCTTCCCCCGAAGCGTCTGAACTTTAAACCCCCAAGTGTCCCCGGCATTTTCTCGTCCTCATTTTTTTGATTAAAAAGTATTGCAACTCAGTGAATTTCGGTGTAATCTTTTATTAGGTGATGAACGGTGTCTGGTGAAAGGAGGTGAAATGATGAGGAAATCTCTCGCGCTGTTGGTGGTGCTCAGCATTTTATTGGTTTTTTCCTATGGATGTGCTTCAAAGGATTATGTGAAACAGCAGGTTGACCCTCTCGTGGACAGGATCAGCAAACTCGAAGCAGGGATGCAGAGCCTGAAAGACTGCTGTGCGAAGGCGGACGCTGCTGCGGCAAAGGCAGAAGCGGCGGCAAAAGCTGCTCAGGATGCGGCAAAGGCTGCAGAGGCTGCGGCGAAAAGGTCCCAGGTCGGGGCTGAAAAGGCAACAAAGTCCTTCGAATTACACCAGGCAAAGTAGCAGACCTATAGCAGACCTAATTCAAAGGGCCCATTTCTCTTTATGATGGGCCCTTTCTCTATTCAATTGAATCTCTGCTCTTTCTGCTTCTGAGGATATGATCTCTCATGCGTACAAGGCTGACCGCCGTAACTACAATCCAGTGAATGTTATGCCTTTTGTTGTCTTGTCTCGAATCTCAGCTTGCCTGTATAGATGGGTATGGCAAACTTAAGCAATAGGGTATAGATGAGCGCGCCTGTCGCCCAGACGCCCATGGAGATGAGGACCTCGGGCACGGTCGGCCCGTATTCGTAGATCTCTCCCAGAGTGTCCGGCACAAAGCCCGGGATTACGAGCCCCATGCCTTTCTCGATGTAGACGCCGACGATGACAAAGATGCAGGCCATGTTGAGGGTAGTAAAATTCTCCCGCGTCTTGGGAAGGAGAAAGAGGAGAAAGGCAGTGATATTCAGGAATGTCGCAAACCAAATATAGGGGACGAGCTTTGCTTTTCCGTGAAGTCCGAAGTAGAGGTATTGCATGGGATACTCATGAATAGTCCCTGAATAGAAGACCTCAAAGGTCTCTGCACCAAGGAGAAACAAATTAATAGCCATGGCATAGGCGATCAGTTCAGCGATCTTGAAGATGGCACGATCATCTATATCAACATCCTTGAAGATCTTCCTGATGAGCTGAAATATAATGAGCATGATCGCAGGACCTGAGCAGAATGCCGAGGCAAGGAATCGGGGTGCAAGGATGGAGGCATTCCAGAATGGCCTTGCCGCAAGGCCATTGTAGAGGAAGGCTGTCACCGTATGGATGCTCACTGCCCAGGGTATGGAAAGTATTATCAGGGGACCGATAACAGACATTTTGTACTCTTTCCCTATGGAGAGCCTGTACAGGACATAAAAGGCAATACAGGTATTGATCGCAAGGTAGCCGTTCAAGACGAGCACGTCCCAGGCCAAAAGGGACACAGGAAAGTTCATCGCGCCGATGACCGGCAAAATGTGCCACCCCCTGAGCGGCTGACCCATATCAATCATCACGAAGAGGAGGCACATGGAAATGGCGGTGATGGCGAGGAGTTCGCCAAACAAGACAATCTCTTTGATAGGTTTAAAATTGTATACGTAGGCCGGGACGACGAGCAAAACCGCAGCAGCTGCGACTCCCACAAGGAACGTGAAGTTGGAGATATAGAACCCCCATGATACCTGGTCCCTCATTCCGGTGATGATCAGACCCTTCGCTGCCTGGGTCATGTATGCGCTCGCCCCTATTAAAATGAGGAAAAGCAGGAAGCAGACCCAGAGGTAGTATTTCTTGTTCCCGATAAAAATCTGCCGCAAGGCTATGAAAAAGTTTTTTATGAGATAGCCCATTCGCTCCTCCTATCGTCCATACGCAAAGAAATAGTAGAACTTCGGATTGGTGTTCAGATCTTCCTTAAGCCTGAAGACCCGTTTGTGCTCTATGAGATACCGCATCTCGCTGTTGGGATCGAGGAGGTTGCCGAACTTCCGCGCGCCCACAGGGCACGCCTCCACGCATGCCGGGTACCTTCCGTTCCGTGTTCTCTGTATGCAGAAAGTGCATTTCTCTACAACGCCTTTATACCGGGGGCGATTGCCGAGGTAGTGTGTGTTCGGGTTTATCTCTTCCGGCTTTCTGTTCGGTGACGCCCAGTTAAATTTTCTTGCGCCGTAAGGGCATGCAGCCATGCAGTACCTGCAGCCGATACACCAATTGTAGTCCACCACGACAATACCGTCAGGGTCCTTCCATGTGGCCTGTGTCGGACAGGCCTTTACGCAAGGAGGATTTTCACACTGCTGACATTGAACGGGCATATAAAAGTATCCAGGCTCGGGTACTTCCTTGGGGTTATAGTATTTCTCTGACTCTTCGAGGTCAGTGAATTTTTCACCTTTCTTAAACCTGAGGACCGTTATCCAGTGTATCTGGGGATCTTTTGACTGATTGTTCTCGTCAACACATGCATAGACGCACCTTCTGCAGCCGATGCACCGGGAAAGGTCAAGGCCGTAACCAAAAAGGACCCCTGGCAAGGCCTTTTCATCTCCCACCTTGATCTCTTTCTTATATTTCTGGAGGTACTCCTTTTCGAGGCGCTGGATGACCTTTTTTTTCTCCTCCTCGTTCATCTCCCGGTAATACTTCTGGAAAAATGCCTCCCAGAACGAGGCGTCTGCCTTATTTAAGGGAAGGGCTGTTGCAGCCAGCCCAAGGGCGGTACCCTTCAAGAAGGTCCTTCGATTCACGGGGATCTCAATTCTGCTGCGCTCTCTTCTTTTCATAGACACCTCATCTGATATCGGACGGCCTTACCGGCGGAGGCAGTGGTTTAATGGCTTTGAATACCGGGTCATGCGGCCAGTGGCAGTGGACGCAAAGCAGGTACTGCTTTTCTCCGTCCCACATGCCGGTCCTTTTCCCGTGAAGACCCACTTTCCAGTCACGGAAAACCGTTCCATGGCACTGGGCGCAGAGGTAATATGACTCCTGGAAACTCACAATTTTACCATTTGCAAGCCTCAGGGTATCCCTGTTGTCCGGATTGTGGCAGTCAAAACACCACCCGCCCGGCATATGATTTAACAGGATTTCCTGGTGCATTTGTTCAAGTTTCCTCTGTTTTCTGTTCACCGGCATTCCCTGATGGCACTGGGAGCATGGGAATATGCCAGGGGTGAAGGGGGGAGGGGGAACAAAGAACTTCTTGGGAACCTCATGTTCCGCAGCTTCCGGAGGAGCG
>DATKOU010000225.1:0-7916 GCA_035524455.1 Thermodesulfovibrionales bacterium
AGAGACTGGATATCCACCTCTACATTAAAATGGCCCGTATTGCAGACAATTGCACCGTCCTTCATCTTGGGGAAACAGGATTTTGAAATGACATTTATATCTCCTGTTGCGGTCACGAAGATATCGCCTATCCGCGCCGCATCCGAAATGGGCATCAGCTCATACCCGTCCATGGTGGCTTCAAGGGCCCTCAGGGGGTCAATCTCGGTAATGATCACCCGCGCGCCGTGACCCTTTGCCCTCATGGCAGTACCCCTTCCGCACCATCCGTATCCGCAGACCACGAAGACAGATCCTGCAATGAGTCTGTTGGTGGACCTGATGATGCCATCCATGGTGCTTTGTCCTGTACCGTAACGGTTGTCAAAGAGGTGTTTTGTGTACGCGTCATTCACTGCGATGATGGGATATGCGAGGGCGCCGTCTGCTGCCATGGCCTTAAGTCTGATCACGCCGGTGGTGGTCTCTTCGGTTCCCCCGATGACCCCCTTCAGAAGATGGCGCGCGTCTCTGTGGAGAGTGGAGACCACATCGGCACCGTCATCCATGGTGATCTGGGGCCTCAGTGACAGGGCGTCCCTGATATGCCTGTAGTATGTCTTGGTGTCTTCTCCCTTTATGGCAAAAACCGAGATGCCGGAATTCTTCACAAGGGATGCAGCCGCGTCATCCTGCGTGCTCAGGGGATTTGATGCGCAGAGGGCGATTTCGGCTCCTCCTGCCTTAAGGGTCTCCATGAGGCTGGCGGTCTCTGTGGTCACATGGAGGCAGGCAGCGACCCTTATTCCCCTGAGAGGCCTTTCCTTTCTGAACCGTTCGGTAATGCTTTTGAGGACCGGCATTTCATGGGCCGCCCACTCAATCCGCAGCTTGCCTTTTCTTGCAAGTGTTATGTCCTTTACATCATGCTTGATCATTAATCCTCCAATTGTCGAGCTATGAGCTGTCAGCTGTCAGCTATTAAAGTCCTGCTTCTTTTTTCAGTATCTTTGCCTTGTCCGTTTTTTCCCAGGTAAAATCTCTCTCATTGCGGCCAAAATGACCGTAGGCCGCGGTCTTTCTATAGATAGGCCTCCGGAGATTCAGGGCGTCGATGATCCCTTTGGGGGACAAGGGGAAATTGTCTTTTATGAGTTTGACCATGGTCTCCTGTGATACCTTGCCTGTGCCGAAGGTGTCCACAAGGATAGAGACAGGATCGGGCAGACCGATGGCATAGGCAATCTGGACTTCGACGCGGTCAGCAATCCCTGCTGCAACAAGGTTCTTGGCGATGTAGCGGGACATATAGGCGCCGGAGCGGTCCACCTTGGTGGGGTCCTTTCCAGAAAAACAGCCGCCGCCGTGACTGCCCACTCCGCCATAGCTGTCCACAATGATCTTTCTCCCGGTGAGCCCCGTATCACCCATGGGACCGCCTACCACGAAACGCCCTGTGGGGTTTATATAATATTTGATATGTTCCTCATCAAAAAGATCGGGCGGAAGGACGGGCTTGACCACCTTTTCAATGATGTCCTCTGTCATCTCCTTCATGATCACATCAGGACTGTGCTGAGTTGAAACTACCACGGTGTCGATCCTGTGGGGGACCGCATCACGGTATTCTATGGTCACCTGGGTTTTGCCATCAGGCCTGAGATATCCGAGGATGTCTTTTTTCCTCACTTCGGTGAGTTTCATGGCGAGCTTATGGGCGAGCATAATGGGCATGGGCATCAACTCGGGTGTTTCGTTGCACGCGAATCCAAACATCAACCCCTGGTCGCCGGCCCCTCCAGGGTCAACCCCCATGGCGATGTCCGATGACTGTTCGTGAATGGAGGTGATTACCGCGCATGTTTCGTAATCAAAGCCGTATTTGGCCCTTGTATAGCCGATGTCCCTGATGGTCTCTCTCACAATAGAGGGGATATCCACATAGCAGTTTGTGGTGATCTCTCCTGCGACAAACGCAAGCCCTGTGGTGACAAGGGTCTCACACGCAACCCTCCCCATAGGGTCCTTGCCGATAATGGAGTCCAATATGGAATCAGAAATCTGGTCAGCTATTTTATCTGGATGACCCTCTGTGACAGACTCAGAGGTGAAATAGTAGTTCTTTCTTGCCATAGTCAAACCTCCCGATTATGGAATCATATATTTTAATCGCTTTTCTTAAAAAATGAAAGCATAAAAAGAGCACATCGAGATCGTCTCTTGCGCAGGAAAGGAAGGAAAAGGCAGGAGGAACAGCTACGATGTCTTTACGGTCTTGTGAATCTTTATGGCCACTCTCCTGTGTCTCGGACCATCAAATTCGCAGAAATATATGGCCTGCCATGTACCGAGGAGAAGCTTCCCTTCATCTATGAATACAGCCTTCGAGATGCCCACAAGGGTAGATTTTATGTGAGCGTCGGCATTCCCTTCCCTGTGGTAGTATTCTGCCTCAACGGGAATGAGTTTGCTCAGGGCGGTCTGGATATCGCGTTGCACGGAGGTGTCTGCTCCCTCATTGATGGTAATACCGGCGGTGGTATGGGGGACGAACAGGTAACAGATTCCGTGAGATATCCCTTCTTCCCTCACCACTTCCTGAATCTTGTCCGTGATGTCGATGAATTCATTCCGCATCCTGCTCTTCACATTGATATATTTGATCATCTAAGCCTCCCTCAGTACCTTATCATAAAAGCTTTCTTCGATCTTAAACTCAATCTGTAACGAAACAAGATTATCCCATAGAGGAAAATCTTTCAGTCTCATTATATCTTTTTCCGTGGTAACAATCCAGTTTGCGGAGCATTCGTCTGCAGCATCATAGATGCGGCGTATATCCCGCTGGCGGTAACGATGATGGTCCCTGAAGGTCATAAAGCCCCTGACCCGTGCGTGGATTCCGGCGAGAGTATGCTTGAAGGAGTCGGGATTCCCTATTCCGCAGAAACCGAACACTGTTTTGCCGGAAATTACATCAAGTGGCAGGTCTTGCCCTGAAGTGGTCTTTAGACCAACAGGGAGGTGGCTGCTGTTGTAGAGGGGCGCATTCCGGTTGTATCCCCTTATCTCGTGGATGAGGTCGCCCTCTATCCCGGGGAACCCTGTAGGGTGCGAACGGGCTTTTGTGATCACGACGATGTCCGCCCGCTTCATTTCTGTCAACGGCTCCCTGAGTGGTCCGGAGGGAAGGAGTTTTCTGTTTCCAAAGGGGTTTGTGCTGTCAATCAGGAGGATATCCATGTCCCTGTCGAGAATCCAATGCTGAAACCCGTCATCGAGAATGAAGAGTGAGGGTTTGGGGATGGAAGCATTCAACGCGAACATGCCTGCTTCATACCGGTCATTGCCTTTTATAACAGGGATTTGTTTCAACTTCTCAGCCATCAGAAGCGCCTCGTCCCCTGCCTCTTCCACACCCAGAAGTGAACCACTCCCATCGCTTATTACGCATGGTCCCGCTGCCTTTCCTTTGTACCCCCGCGTGAGGATGCAGGGCTGATGCCCCCTTTTCTTCGCCTCCTGAGCGAGGGCAATGACTGCAGGGGTCTTCCCCGTTCCCCCCACCGTGAGATTGCCTATGCTGATGACCATGCGGGGGAGCCTCTTTCTTCTCTTAAGACCCAGGGTTTTTTTGTAAGAATAGCCGAGGTAGTATAAAAATTCCCATGGACCCATAATCGTCCAGAATCCTATCAAAAGTGATAGGGAAAAGCAAGCCCGGACATAGCGTCACGTTTCTTGACTGCGCAGGCCACATCAATACATAATGAACGCATAATGCGGAAGAAAATGCCTGTCAAAGGTCGGGGACCCGCGGATTCTCTCTGGAGCGTCAGGATGAGGGCCTCCAGGCAGGTCAAAAGTCAAAAGTCAAAAGTCAGGGGTCCTCGACTCGACGAAGTCCATATCTCAGGTGCAGAGGGACTCTATGAGTTTTCAGAGGTTCCTGAAATCACAAAAGAATATTCCCTGAGGGCACTGCACCATCCCAGGGGAAGGCCTGACAGGATCCTCATTACCATGGAAAGAGTAATACAAAAACCGAAAACGGCTCCTCTCTTGCCAAGTTCGACGGTTCAATGTGCTTCGCCTGATGCGGCCCGGAAGGTAATACAGGAATTACTGCTCACTGCAGGTGTTTCTCGGAAGGCGATTCATTGCGGGATCGGGATTGTGACGCGCAGGGTAGCCATGCATGGGGCGGCATTGGTGCTGGGTGAATCAGCCGTTCGCGTGGAGCCGGACAGACGGAGAGGGGTGAGGGTATCGCGACTGGGGATACTCAGAGAAGAGGAAAGAAGGCTTTGCAGGAGGCTCGCACGGCAGGGCATCAATACTGCCACAGTGAAAGAGGCGCTTGTCCTCGCATCAAAGGTGGCTTCGTGCCGCCATGTGCTGGCTGAACTCTGTGTATCGGACGACCCGGACTACACGACAGGGTATGTCGCGTCAAGAAGATTGGGGTATGTCCGCGTCCCCTGTATAAAACATACGGGGAGTTCCAGCGGCGGGAGGGTCTTTTTTATAAAAGAGGGAGTAGACGTAAAAAGGATAGTCGAATATCTCGAACGAACCCCTGTCATAGTGGGGAGTTAAGGCAGCATAGGGCAGCCGAGTTCAGTCACCTGAGCCCTTTGTTCCCTCGGGCTGGAAAGCTTCTCTGGTAAGAGGTATAATGGGTTTCGATGAAATCTCCTGTCATCCTTATCGCGAACCCTGCGGCAAAGAGGGCTTCGGAACAGACGATCCAAAAGGCGGTCACGCTTCTCCGTTCCGCAGGCCATGAAGTGCATGTTCGGCTCACACAAGAAAGGGGAGATGCCGAAGGGTGGGCAAGGGAGGCGGCAAAGGACGGCGCTCCCTTGGTTATCGCTGCCGGAGGTGACGGTACCTTTAACGAGGTGATAAACGGCATTGCGAATTCCCGGACGCCCATGGCTATTGTCCCCATGGGTACCACGAATGTCCTTGCAAAGGAACTGGGAGTCCCGGAAGACGTGGCAGTCGCAACCGAGATTGCCCTCCGGGGGAAGGTGCATCCAGTCTCCCTTGGAAGGGTATTGTGTGTCTCCCATTCCTCACCAGTCAGCCGTTACTTTTGTCTCATGGCCGGGATCGGCTTTGATGGAGAGGCGGTCTATGGTGTGAGATGGTCCCTCAAGAGACACTCGGGAAAGGGCGCGTATATCATCAGTGGCCTGAAAACACTCATGAAGTATTCCCCCGGGGACTTGCGGTTCACGGTAAATGGAACTGCCTATGCAGGATACTCTGCAATCGTGGGGAATGCCTCCAAATATGGCGGAAATTTCAAAGTCACCCCTGATGCCATGCTCCGGGACCCTCACCTCCGTATCGTTATTATGCACGGGAAGAGACGCCGTGATATCCTGAGATACATTTACGGAATATTCAGAGAAAGGCATCTCCTGCTTAAGGATATCACCTATCTGAAAGGCGATTCGGTAAGGATAGAAGGGATGGCCCGTATTCAGATTGACGGGGATTATCTCGGCACCACCCCCGCCACCATTACTGTTGTCCCTGACGCACTGCAACTGATTTATTAACCCGCCGCCCTGGGAAATCCAGCAAGTCCTTTGTGTACACAGCATGAGCGAATCCTAATGGACAGAAGTATTGACAGTCTCTAGTTTTATTTGAGATACTGAATAACATGGCATGTCTGTTACTCATCGACGACGAAGAAACAATAACCCTCAGCCTCAGGACATTTTTTGAGAAGAAGGGGTATGACTTCATCAACACATATACCGGGAAAGAGGGTTTAGATACCGCGTTAAAGGAACTCCCTGATATCGTGCTGCTGGACCTCCATCTGCCTGACATGCACGGGATGACCATTCTGAGAGAGATCAAGGCTGTTCATCCTGATATGGTGGTCATCATTATGACCGGGTTCGGTGAGATAAAGGAGGCGGTTGAGGCGATAAAACTTGGGGCAGAGCACTATTTTCAGAAACCCATTGACCTGGACGAGCTCACTGTGGTGGTGGAAAGGAATCTTGGCATACGGCAGCTCAGGAGAGAAGTCCTGTTGTCCAAGAAAACTCCCTATCCCATAATCGGGAGGAGCAGACAGGTACAGGGACTTATGCACCTTATCAGTCTCATGGCAGAAAACTCGTCCACCACCGTACTCATTGAAGGGGAAACGGGTACGGGGAAGGAACTGGTAGCGAGGAACATCCATGTCCTGAGCATGAGGGCTGACAGACCTTTTGTGGATATCAACTGCGCCTCAATTCCTGAACACATCTTTGAGAGCGAGTTGTGCGGTTACGAGGCAGGTGCATTCACTGATGCAAAGACCACCAAGAAGGGTCTTCTTGAGATTGCGGAAGGGGGCACCCTTTTCCTCGATGAAATAGGGGAGATGCCCCAGCCGTTGCAGGCAAAACTCCTGCGGGTCATCGAGACGAAGACCTTCCGGAGGGTCGGCGGCACGAGGGACATTAAAGTTGATGTGAGGACCATCGCCGCCACCAACAAGGACCTGGCGGAGTGCGTGAAGGAAGGTTCCTTCAGGGAGGACCTCTATTACCGCCTCAATGTAATGCCCATCAAAATACCTCCTCTGCGGGAAAGGGCCGAGGACATCCCTATGCTCGCAGAGTTTTTCCTCTTTGATACAGCAGGCAACATGGGCAGGAAGGTCGGCTCCTTTGATAAGGATGCGTTGAACGCCCTTTGCGCCTACAGCTGGCCCGGTAATATAAGAGAGCTGCGAAATGTGCTGGAGAGGGCCGTGATCCTTTGCCAGGGCCAGGTGATTACCACCGGCTCCCTCACCCTTCCTGTGAGCTCTCCTGAAAAAACACCTGAACCACTTACCCTGAGCGAAGTGGAACGCATCCATATCAGGAACATACTCGCATCCAGCGGAAACAACCGGACAAAAGCGGCAAAAGTGCTCGGAATTTCCCGCTCCACCCTCAATGAGAAGATAAAGACCTACCAGCTCGTCTGACCGATTATCGACTAACCCGTCCTGTTTTCATACAATCATAAACCCATACCATGCTTTCTCTTTTCCCGCTGAATAGGGAAGGTAATACCAGAGCCCTCCTTAACTCCTCGCTAAAAAAGGATATTTTTCTGCGTGCATCTGCCTGGGAATAGAAAGATTTTCCTTGGCATTCATTTTGCGTATAAGGAATTCGAGCAAATAACTCGCAGGAGGAAGCAAGCGTGAAAAGAGTCCTGGTCGTGGATGATGAGCCTTCAATCCTACTCAGCCTTTCCCATCTCTTCAGCAATGAAGAAGTGATCGTGATTACGAGCAGCAGGATTGAGGATGCTGAAGAGGCTTTGGAGCATTATTCCTTTGATCTCGTCATTGCAGATATCAGGCTGAGCGGAATTGACGGAATCGAGGGTCTTGAGCTCCTAAGCTATATAAGAAAAATACGACCCGAGACCAAGGTCATTCTCATGACCGCCTATGGTTCTGAGGTGATGAAGGAGTCAGCCTTAAGAAGGGGGGCCTATTATTACTACGAAAAACCCATTGATATGAGCAGCCTTGTGAAAAAGGCCGGGGACTGCGGAATCCCGGTGGTGATCAACAAGCGGAGGGGAGGTGCGGGATGTCTGTCTTAAAGAAGGTCTTGATTGTGGATGATTCCAAGTTAATCCATCAGATGTACAGGCTGGTGCTCATGAGGTTCAAGGACTGCAAACTGGTGGATGCGATGAACGGGCTCGAGGCCATGGAGATCCTTTCGAGGGAGAGCGGGTTTGATCTCATTCTCCTTGATATCAACATGCCGGTAATGAACGGGATCCAGTTCATGGAAAAGCTGAAGGAAACGGGAGCTCACCGGAACATTCCGGTGATCGTCATCAGCACCGAGGGAAAAGAGGAGGACACCATCAGGGCAATAAACCTCGGGGCATGGGGGTATATCATG
>DATKOU010000226.1:0-3534 GCA_035524455.1 Thermodesulfovibrionales bacterium
ACTGTGGGAATCGATCTTGTGGCCATGAGCGTGAACGACATATTGACCAGTGGTGCTGAACCCCTCTTTTTCCTCGACTATTTCTCCACAGGAAAACTGGAACCTGAAAAGGCTGTTATGGTTGTCGACGGAATTGCCACCGGCTGCAGAGAGGCCGGATGTGCGCTCATTGGCGGGGAGACCGCGGAAATGCCCGGATTCTATCAGGAAGGGGAATATGACCTCGCAGGGTTCGCAGTCGGGGTTGTGGACAGAGAAAAGATGATCAACGGTGCGAATATAGGGGAGGGTGATACGTTGATTGGCCTCGCGTCTAACGGACTCCACAGTAATGGCTATTCCCTGGTGAGAAAGGTTTTTTTTGAGCGCGGGAAGATAGATGTCTCCACATATGTCCCGCAGTTGAAGAGCACACTTGGGGATGAGCTGCTCAGGCCGACACGGATCTATGTAAAGGCATTCAATGCATTGAAGGAACGCATATGGATCAAGGGGGCTGCCCATATCACTGGTGGAGGAATTCCGGGCAATCTCCCGAGGGTATTGCCTGAAGGGCTGGGGGCCGTAGTGAGAGAAGGTTCGTGGCCGGTACCTGCCATATTCAGGGTAATTGGGAAAGAGGGAAATGTCCCTGTGAATGATATGAAACGGACCTTCAACATGGGAATCGGCTACATCCTCGTGGTTCCCGAAAAGGAGGCGGGGGATGGAGTTGGGTTATTAAAGGATGCGGGATTTGATTCATACGTAATAGGCACTGTAGTGAAGGGTAAAAAGGAGGTAAGGTATGAGTAGATTGAAGGGGTTCGTAAAGAAGGCGTTCACTCCCATCACGATTATGTTGGTACCCCACAGCAATTCTAAACATTTCAGCATCAGATTGCCCTCCATAGGGATTGTTCTTTCGGTTGCCTTTTGGCTCATTGGGTGCATTTACGTTATTTCCATTGCGGTCAATGCCGTTGAATATCGGATGATGAAGGAGAGGCTCAACTATTACTCAGGACAATTTGTTGAGCTTAATGCCACGATCGTTGCCCTGAAAAATGCAGAATCTGAATTCAAGATGTTGTTTTCTCTCGGAACAAGAGAAAGGGTGCTGGAAAATGTCCATACCACCAGTGATAGCGGTTCAATTGATATAGAGGCAATGAGAAACCAGATCAAGGATACCGTGGAGAATGTGAAGGATATCAAGGAATATCTCAAGGAGCAAAAAGATATTTACATGGCAACACCCAAGGGATGGCCGGTAACAGGAAGAATCACCTCTCCTTACGGGATCAGAGAGAACCCCGTACATGGGGGTAATGATTTTCATTCAGGCATCGACATCTCTGTAGAGTCAGGTACCCCCATCAGGGCGACGGCGGACGGGGTTGTGAGTTTTGCGGCCTGGAGCGGGGGAAGCGGAAATCTCGTGGGCCTGGAGCATGGCCTTGGCTTCTCCACGTTTTATGCCCATAATAAGAATGTTGTGGTAAAGGTTGGACAGCGCGTAAAGAGAGGCGATGTCATTGCGTATTCAGGGTCCACGGGAAGCAGCACAGGTCCCCACTGCCATTACGAAATATGGAAAGACGGAAGACATGTGAACCCTGCGAAGTACATTGAAGGGAGGTCATAAGTATGTTCTCAAAAAATACCGAAAAGCTTGAATCATTTGTTGGAACCCATAGCCATTTCAAGGGAGATATAAAATCAAAAGGAACCCTCAGGATAGACGGCACGGTTGATGGCAATATTGAGGCGGATTGGGTAGTTCTGGGGGAAAAGGCAAGCCTGAAGGGGAACGTATCAGCGAGGGGCGTTATTGTGGGGGGCAAGATAGAGGGAAATGTTGCTGCCAAAGAGATACTCGAAATTAAGTCAAAGGGAAAGGTGACGGGGGATATCAGTGCCCCCAAACTCAGTGTGTCTGAAGGGGGCATTTTTGAAGGTCGCTCCACCATGAACAGGGAGGACTCAAACGTGGTGGAACTTCCAGTGAAGGAGAAGCTGGGTTAGAGCCAGGAAGTTGCTCCGGCGGCCAAAGATCACCGTTCATTTCAGGGCTGATTCAAAGAAGTTTTTCCCGCACGGTGTCGCAGGGAGACAATATCATGGTGCCCGGCCCATCGGCCCTAGTCATCGGAGAAATTGATTCTCTGTATTTTCTCTATCCTTGAATCTATTGATGGGTGATCGTCCAGCAATCCACCGCCTTTTCCCTCGTTGTTTTTTTCTGAATATTCTCCGAGTTTTCTTAAAACGGTTACGTATACTTCTGGAGATATCCCCAGGACCCTTGTGGTTCTCAACGCTTCGCTATGAGCCTCTGTTTCCAGCTCCTTTGATTACGCCTTTTTCGCCAGAAAAATAAAGCGGCGGTGAAGTGCGATTGGCAATTTCCTTACTGAGCAATAGGCAAGGTGACAATAGGTCAAGTCATGGGCGAAGGGATCATAAAATACGCATGTATATGTCGCGCAGATTGTCATCACTTGCTTCAAATGAAGAATTGGTGGTATTTTTATAGATGTCCCAAAAAAAATTCCATATTGTAACATTTGGCTGTCAGATGAACGTACATGACTCCCAAAAGATATCGGGTGTTCTGACCAGGGAGGGGTATAGCCATGCCGAGAACGCAAAGGATTCAGACCTTATTATTTTTAATACCTGCAGTATAAGGCAGAAGGCTGAACAAAAGTTCTTCAGCGACCTGGGAAGGATAAAATCCCTTAAGAGGAAAAGACCTGATCTCAAGATCGCTGTTGCGGGCTGTATTGCGCAGCAAATGGGAGAGCGAATCTTCAGAAGGGCGCCCTATGTGGATTTTGTATTCGGTCCCCAGAACATCCACAGGATCACCGATCTTATTCAAAGGAAATCTTCTGGTATCGCGAATGACGATAATCCCGAAATCGCGGATACGGACCTCCCCGTGCTGAGAGAGAAAAAGGGGAGGGCGTGGGTCTCCATCATGTATGGATGTGATAATTTCTGCAGTTATTGTATTGTTCCCTATACAAGGGGAAAGGAGAGAAGCAGACCTTCCGGGAACATCCTGGAAGAGATAAAGGGGCTCTCCCGTGAAGGCTTTAAGGAGGTGACGCTTCTTGGGCAGAATGTGAACTCATACAGGAGCGATATAAACTTTGCGGTATTACTTAAAGAGATTAACTCCATCTCCGGCATAGAAAGGATACGATTTGTTACATCCCACCCCAGAGACCTTTGCGAAGAGTTGATCTCAGCCATTTCCATTCTTGATAAGGTATGTGAGCATATTCACCTTCCCCTGCAGTCTGGTTCGGAGAGAATCCTGGGGCTTATGAACAGGGGATATACATACGACGAATATCGCAAAAAGGTAGACTCCCTTAGAAAGAGCATTCAAGGAATTTCCATGACCACAGATATCATCACCGGGTTTCCGGGAGAAACAGAAGATGACCATAAAATGACCATTAAGGCGTTGGAAGATATTGAATTTGATGGCATATTTTCCTTTAAGTTCTCACCAAGACCGGGAACAAAGGCTGCTACAAT
>DATKOU010000227.1:0-10386 GCA_035524455.1 Thermodesulfovibrionales bacterium
TCCTGCCCCAACTGAGGGAAAAAAATGTGATTATCACCATCGAGTCCGCTGAACAGGGATATTTCTGGCAGATTCTGGTCGGGATACTGCCATGGGTGCTGATCATCGGTGTCTGGATCCTGATCATGAAGAGGAATCAGCAGATCCAGGGTGGCCCGGGAGGGCTCTTTACCTTCGGAGCAAGCAAGGCCAAACTGTATGATACTAAAAAACCGAGTATAACGTTTAAAGATGTTGCCGGGATGGACAATGTAAAGATGGAGTTGAGGGAGACGATAGAGTTTCTGAAAGACCCCTCCCGGTTCGCGAAACTCGGGGCAAAAGTCCCCAAGGGGGTGCTTCTGATCGGGCCTCCGGGAACGGGTAAGACCCTCCTTGCGCGCGCAACCGCAGGGGAGGCAGGGGTTCCTTTTTACAGCATCAGCGCTTCTGAGTTCATAGAGATGTTTGTGGGGGTCGGCGCCTCGCGCGTCAGAGACATGTTCAAAAAGGCAAAGGATTCCCATCCCAGCATTATTTTTATCGATGAGATCGATTCGGTAGGCCGCACACGAGGGACGGGGCTTGGAGGCGGGCATGATGAAAGGGAACAGACACTGAACCAGCTTTTGAGTGAAATGGACGGGTTCGATCCCCATGAAGAAGTGATTGTTATGGCTGCCACCAACAGGCCGGATGTGCTCGATCCCGCGCTCTTAAGGCCGGGAAGGTTCGACCGACACATTGTGATAGACAGGCCGGCCTGGAAAGAACGAAAAGCAATCCTTGAAATCCATGCCAGGGGTAAGGTGCTGGCAGATGATGTCAACATGGAGACTCTGGCGAGGGGCACCCCTGGCATGACAGGCGCCGACCTTGAGAATCTTACAAACGAGGCCGCACTCGTTGCTACGAGAAAGAACAAAGAGAAAATAGACATGCACGACTTTGAGGAGGCTGAGGACATTATCCTTATGGGAGCGGTGAGAGAAGAGACCATAAGCGATACGGAAAAGCGGATAACCGCGTATCATGAGGCAGGACATACCCTTGTCGCTTGGGAACTTCCCGGTGCTGACCCGATTTACAAGGTGAGCATTATCCCGCGCGGAATGGCAATGGGTGTTACTCAGCTCCTGCCCCAGGAAGACAGACATTATTATCCGCGTACCTATCTTATGAACAAATTGAGTGTAGCCCTCGCGGGAAGGGTTGCGGAAAAGATCGTTTTTAACGACAGCAGCAGCGGCGCACAGAACGACCTGAAAGAGGCAACTTCATTGGCTGAGAAGATGGTGGCACAGTGGGGAATGAGCGACAAGGTCGGCCCGATAAATCTCGGACGTGGAGAAGAACACCCGTTCCTGGGCAGGGAGTTATCTCTCCCGAAGCGCTACAGCGAGGAGATGGCCTGGGTCATGGACCAGGAAATCCAGAAGATGATTATCGATGCGGAGTCAAGGGCGACTGAAATATTGGCCGGGAAGAGACATACACTTGATGCCCTTGCAGAGGCCCTGATTAAGGAGGAGATGCTTGAAAAGGCAGATGTGGAGCGGATAATACAGGGTTCGCAAGAATAAGAAGTCATCCATATCAGCGGCGTACGCAACCTTTGCAATCTCGTCATGAATATTCTTTTTCTGTGACATTTAGTTCCTCCTCTTTTATAAAAAAGTATATTTCCAGGTGATACACTTTTGGGGTAGCGCTTTCAAGTGTGGATAACAGGAAGGGAATAGGTTCACCGGTTCAGATTCACTGCGAAGAAGGTCTTGGAGGTAACACGGTCATGAAAAATGACCTCAGAATACAAGAGTATGTCTCACTTTAAAGCCTTTATTCCCTAACGCAGTATCTAGATATTCAATTTTACTCGGCTTAACTTTTATGATACTCATGATATCTGGTACTGTGCCGGTTAGTCCTCTGCGTTTGTTGAAGGCATCAAGACCTTCTTCATATACAATTGAACCCTTCCTCCCTATCTCGGCAATCCCGGTTATCTGAATACCTCTCACGGTTTGCCAACCACTAAATGGTGCGTGGATAGCTATGGAGACATTGGGGTTGTGAATAACATTATTTATCTTGACCCCTCCTTCGGTAAGGATGTAGATAGATGTAGCTATTGAAAAGTACTCTACAGTTGATGCCCTCGGTACATTATCTGAACAGGTGGCAATCACGCACAGAGATTGTTCCTTTAACAAATCAACTATGAGATGATCGAGTTCTTGTTTGCTAAGCTCTTTTTCCATATTCCCGGGCCGCATGACGTAACATCATCTCCAAAGTGAATGGATTAGCAGTGGAGCATTCTCTCACCGCAATTAAACGGGCACGCGGTAACACATAAGGCAATTATTCTCACCCAAGACTGTTGCTTTCCCGCTGTACTCAGCACAATTATATCATGCTTGGTACGTGTGGTGTTTAGGAGGAAGGACGTGAGAGCTATGATTTCTTGCTTGTCAATCGGCCTCACTGAACGTATTGTAAGGGCAAAAGGAACAAAGAACTTTTCTCTCTATTCAAAAAGAGTCAGCGGTGCGATACTGGTAGTAGGAATATATTTTGGTGTAACGTATATAACGTATATTGAGAGATATGCCAATGCTTGAAATAAAGAGTCTTGCGTACAAGGCCGGGGGTAAAAACATCCTTGAAGGTCTGTCATTAACAGTTGACCCCGCCGAAGTTCACGCCGTCTTAGGCACGAACGGCACCGGAAAAAGCACCCTCGCATACTTAATCATGGGCTGTGAGGGCTACCGGCCTTCATCCGGGGAACTGGTGTTTGACGGGAAGGTAATCAACGACCTTAAGATCCATGAGCGGGCAAACCTGGGAATAACCATGGCCTGGCAGGAGCCTGTGAGATTTGAGGGTATTGCAGTCAGAGATTATCTGACGCTCAAAAGCAAGGACATTGATGCGGCCCTGCACCTCAGCATGGTCGGTCTTCATCCTGAGCTCTATTTGCATCGCAATCTTGACAAGTCCCTGAGCGGCGGTGAGAGAAAGAGGATTGAGCTTGCGTCCGTCCTCGCACTGCATCCGAAGCTCGCCATTCTCGATGAGCCCGATTCCGGGATCGACATGCTTTCTACTCAGGATATAGTCAATGTCATTAGTGCGTTCAAGGAACATGGTTCATCTGTACTTTTGATTACGCACCGGGAGGAGATTGTGTTAATTGCTGACAGAGCATCTCAAATATGTAATGGCAGGATCGTATGCTCAGGGAATCCTGAGAGAGTTGCCGAATACTACAAGTCGAGGAAATGCTTTGTCTGCGATGGGGAGGCGTGCGTGTATGTCTGAGTTTGATGCATTATTGAAGGCATTTGGAGAGGCAGGAGGGGATAAAGGCGCTCTGGCTGCAGAGGATACGGCCCACCTCGTCGCAAGTGGTCATAAATTGCTGAGCATGAAAAGCGTTGAAGGCCTTGAGGTTAATGCACATGAAACCCTGAGTGGCATTAGCGCTAAGGTTACGGTTAAAGAAGGTATAAAGATAGCGAATCCGGTCCACCTCTGTTTCGGCGTTCTGCATAAAAAGGGGACCCAGAAGATCAAGATGGATGTTACCCTAGAAAAGAACTCGTCAGCCCATTTCATAGCACACTGCATCTTTCCAAAGGCGGAAAAAGTGCGGCATATCATGGACGCTGTGGTTAAGATCGGCGAGGACGCAGAGATGAGATATTCGGAGACCCACTATCACGGGCCTTACGGAGGCACAGAAGTAGTCCCGAAATCAGTTATCAGCATAGACAAGAATGGGAGATACTTCGCAGATTTTACCCTGATTGACGGCAGGGTCGGTACTCTCGATATCGATTACGCGGTTGAGGCAGGAGAAAATGCAGTGACCGAATTGACGGCACGGGTCTTCGGCCATGCCAGTGATGAGATTAAAATTAAGGAAAGCGTGGTTCTCGCGGGCGAAAATGCCCGGGGACTGATCAAGACAAGGGTAGCACTTGAGGATGAGTCGTCGGCTGAAGTGACAGGCATCACTGAGGGAAATGCAGCCGGCGCAAGGGGCCATGTCGACTGCATGGAAATCGTCAAGGATAAAGCCATCGCAAAGGCTATACCGATAGTCAATGTCACAAATCCTCTCGCAAAAGTCACCCACGAAGCTGCTATCGGAAGTGTAGACAAACGCCAGATCGAGACCCTTATGGCACACGGGCTGACGCCTGAAGAGGCGGTAGATGTGATCGTGAAAGGCATACTGAAATGAACACTTCAATTTATCGGATTTGCATCGTTTAGTATCAGAACGGATGTCAGCAGGGATGCCGGTATCTGTTCTTCTTAACTTATGAGAAAGTATTTACTCCATGAAGGAATTTGCACGGAACACAACAAATGTGGTGTCCAGCCTGGGCAATGGTATTTACTGCGCAATTGCGGGAGATCCTCAGTTATTTCTCTACCCACTTAATTGAGGGTTCTTTTTTGGGAGGCCTCTCCGGATATCCTTCGGGATATCCAAGAAGTATAGGGCCGAATATCGTCTCGTCATCCTTAAGGTCAAGGATTTTCTTCACTTCATCGTCATCGGTCACCATGGAGCCGAAACCGACCCAACAACTCCCAAGTCCAATTGAATGTGCTGCGAGCATCATGTTCTGGCACGCCAGAGGGCAAGAGTGGTTGGCGTATCGCCCTGATCCTATCACGAAAACGATCACCGGGGCTGAGTAATAAACAGGGTCCGGCAGCTCGCTCAGACGTTTCGTAATCGCCTCGTACCTTACTGGGTCTGACTCTTTTATCATCTCGATGATCTTCCTGGCGTTTGGCAGGGCGGCCATGAGGAGTTTCTTTTTCACTTCAGCGCCTTCGATCACCACGAATCTCCACGGCTGGCTGTTCATTGCCGATGGGGCTTCATTGCCTGCATCGATGATCGCTCTGACGATATCTCTGGGGATCGGCTTAGACTGATAGGACCTGACCGATCTTCTCTTCTTTATAGCCTCGGTAACGACGTTCATAACTCCCTCCTTGGTGTTCAAATAGGCTTAAACACATTGCCAAGATTGTTTATTCACATTTTACCATTAATAACCCAGCGGGCAAAGAAGTGGATGCTTCAATCCGGGGTCTGCTGGCAACATAACCTGGGACAATGTCTATTACACGCCGATAGTTGCAGCGAAGCCGAACCATTGCGAATTGCCAGGCTGGCATTTTGCGCAATTATAGCAAAGACCTCCGGGCTATAATAAAGTCTGAAATATGAAGGTCAGAGAAATAAAGGCAAAGAGCATTCTGTCTAAATCTCAGGTCTATGATTATGGCCTAAATCCTTATGTTGGCTGCCAGCATGGTTGCGTCTACTGCTATGCGAAATTCATGAAGAGGTTTACAGGTCACCGGGAGAGATGGGGAGAGTTTGTTGATGTAAAAACAAATGCCCCTGAACTTCTGTCCCGTGAGGTAAAGAAAAAAAGAATCGGGAGGGTCTGGATAAGCGGTGTGTGCGATCCCTATCAGCCTCTGGAAAAGAAATATATGCTCACGAAGAGATGTCTTGCAATCCTCGTGGAAAACGGCTGGCCTTTTACAGTCCAAACCAAATCTCCTCTTATCCTGAGGGACATCGGAATAGTGAACAGATCAAAAGATGCCGAGGTCGGATTCACGATAACAACAGCGGATGAGAAGATACGAAAGCTCTTTGAACCCGGGGCGCCACCATCAATGAGACGAATTGAGGCCCTGGCGAAACTTCACTCGGAAGGGGTTAGAACATTTGCCATGGTGGCCCCGATCCTTCCAGGCGCCGAAGGGCTGGTGAACGCGCTTAAAGGTAATGTGGAGTATGTGATCCTTGACAGGCTGAACTATCATTACGCAGACTGGGCTTACAAGAAATATGAAATGCATTGGGCCATGGAAGACAGCTTTTTTTCCCAAAAGGGAGAGGAGTTGAAGATGGCATTTGAAAGGGAAGGTATTCCCTGTCAGATTGTATTTTAGAATTGCTGACAAAACGCACAGAGAGTGAACACAGGCAATGATTGCTTCATCCGAAGGCTACGTAAGTTACATTCCCATCCACGTCTGTCATCTCATTAACGAAAGGATATTTATCCGCAGACAATAAAGTTCTTACTTTCTGGGGAAGAGCGGAGGGGTGAGATTCTAACTCACGGTTCTCATTGTTTTTAAAGGGTTTTTGGCCTCCTCCGAAACGAATCCGAAACGAGTCTCTAAACCCTATCTGCCTCCACTTAGGGGATTCAATCTATTTTGACCTGCCCATGCAACCTATGACCATAATAAACCTACAATGGTGATTATTATTTGATAAATCAAATAGTTATCAATGGTTCAGGTCATGTCTGAAGAAGGAGTTATTTTCCCCTTGACAAATTACGAAAGTAATGCTATAGTATTCCTAAAGAATGACATAAAGAATATCTGGATGGTAGACTTTAGGCGCTTAGAGCCTATCAAAGGAAGGAGATGCAGATGAAACAGACGCGAGAGAAAAAAACCGTCGTAACCCCTCAAGACGAAGGGAGCGATGAGGAATAAGCATAGAGCAGCAGGCGTCGGGAAGGTGAGAGTTTCTCACCAAGAACAATCAAACATCATAACAAAACAAGGAGGACAGAAAATGGAAGCATACAAAGGTTTCACAGGTTTTGACATCAGTGGTGTAAGCGAGAACGTTGCGAAGTTTATCAGGTATTCACTTGATACGACATTCGAGAACGTGGCGAAGGTTCAGGAGTTCAATGAAAAGATAGTGAGAGACACGATCGAAGCGGGCAAGAAGGCCCAGGTCGAGGCCGAGAAGATGGTGAACGAGTCCATCGAAGCCGGGAAAAAGGGCTGGAGTGAATACAGAAAGGCTGTAGAAGACGGCTTCAAGAAAGTTGAAGAGATGATACAGCCCGCGAAGTAAGCTGCAATTCAGAATTGTGCAAGGGGGGATCCCTTGCACAATTCTGTCTTATTTGACCTTAGACTTTCTGGAGCAACAAGACCAACAAAGCAAGGAGGTAAATGTGATGATTACGAATCATTCAGTAGATGTAGGGGGTAATTGGAAGTGCCCCAATCAGGATAACCTACCTATTCCCAATTGAGTTGTTATTCCAGTAATACCGCAGTAGTCTGAGCTTGCCATTTATTCCTCGTAGCCGGCCGCAGTTTTCATAAGATAATGGATGAACGATACCAAGGGGCAGCAAAAGAGGTGTGTGTATTGTGGCCGCTATTTCAAACCAGACCGCCGGGCAGAGGAAAGACAGAAAGCATGCAAGGACAGAGCTTGTCAGGCAAAACGGAAGAAGGACAGTCAACGGAGGTGGCTGGAATCCAATCCCGGTTATTTCGCGGGAAGATACGACTGCCTAAAGCAGTGGCGGAAGGAACATCCGGACTATCAGCGCCGATGGCGGGCAAAAAGGCGTGAGATACAAGACGAGATACCCCCTTCAAAGCCAATAAGGACAATACGTTTGGTGATACCGGCGGAATGGTTCAAGGGTGAGATACAAGATGAGATAAGGCTGAAGAGGCAGTGTGGATGCGGGTTTTTCGTTGCCGGAGGGGGGATGCGAGATACAAGATCAGATTGCAGGATCTGAAGGGCCTATTTACCATAGAGACAGCATAAGATTGGCCTGGAGGAAAACGACAATGGCTGAAGACGTAAGGCAGAGGATACAGTATCTTCGCGATGTGATGCATCTGAGCTTTTATCAGATTGAGGATATGACAGGGGTCCCCAGAAAACGGGCATCGAAGATATATCAGGGGGACAACTCCGGCAATAAGGCAAGCAGGCCCTGCAAGCTGAAGAGATATCGCTCGTTGATAGGCGATTGGTTCGCCGATTATCCGGCCCTGAAGGCTAAGCAGGTTTATGGAATGCTGAAAGACAGGGGGATGGAAGTCAGCTATAGCCTTGTGGTGAAGTACACGAGATCTTTCAGGCAGAAGAAGGAGAAAGTATACCATGCCCTAACCTTTCTGCCCGGAGAAGAGTCCCAGGTTGACTGGTGCTTTATCAACCACCCTTCTTTGGGGAAGCTCTCCTGCTTTGTTCTTATCCTGAGCCACTCGCGGTATCTATTTGCCCATGTATTCCCCCGCGCCTCCTTTGAGTTTTTCATAGAAGGTCATCTCATGGCCTTTTCCTCAATGAAGGGTACTACCCGCAGTCTGAGGTTCGATAACCTCCGTACCGTCGTTTTAAGACGCAGACCGGACGTTGAGTTTAATCCGCATTTCCTGGGATTCTGCCGTCATTACGGTATCGAGATACGCCTGTGCAATCCCGGAGCCGGCAACGAGAAGGGCCGGGTCGAAAGGGTCATTCGGACGATGAAAGAGATGTATTTCAATAAGCTGCAAAACTACTCATCGTTTGAGGCCCTCAACAGCGGTCTGCACGAGTGGGTTGACCATAAGAACCGGACCGTCCATAGGGCCACTGAGCAAAGACCCATCGATCTGCTTAAGGAAGAAAGGCTGAAGGCCCTGCCTGAGATACCGTGGAACAATGTTGTCATCCATCCTCCAGTGAAAACAACAAAGACCGGCATGATGATCTTTGATACGAACTCCTATTCTGTGCCGGATTACCTGGTCGGGAAGTCCCTGTCCATACACTCAACCCCGGATATGGTCAGAATATACGATTCGGATAAACAGGTGGCCTCTCATCCAAGGTCGTTTCAGCGGTACAAACAGTTCCTCAATCCCCTGCACCGCAGTTATTGCAGGATATCTCAAAAGGCCAAGATGCAGCGCATCCATGAGGTGATAAAAAACATGCACCCGGCCATGTCCGACTTTTTGCTGAGGAACCAGACCTGCGGGGAAGACCCCTGCAAAACGGCGCATGAGATCTTCAGGCTCATGAAAGGACATAGCCGTGGCATGCTTATAAGCATCGCTTCAGAATGTCTCAAAAGGAAAAGCCCGAGGCTGAAGACATTTCTCTCCTATCTGGAAACTGGGCCGTCAGAGACTGTCGAGATCGTTTCTCCTCAGAATGGAGGTCTTCTGAACATTACGTATAAACCGAGAAGCCTGGAGGTGTATGATGACGAAACCGAATCTTGAATCCCTGCTTGTGGAACTCGGCTGCAGAACACCGACAAAAGAGGTTCCCACCGACCGCCACGATATAATCGCAGAGTTTCTCAAAACGGAAATGGAGTATCGAAGGCAGCATAAGATCAAAAGGCTCCTTAGAGCCTCCGGTATAAAACAGGTCAAAACCCTGAGCCAGTTCGACTGGCACTTCAACCCGAAAATAAGCAAAGAGGATATTATGTCCTTCGTAAACTCCCAGTGGATCGAAAGCTCCGCTAATCTCGTCCTGATCGGCGATACCGGTCTGGGCAAATCGCATATCGACTCTGCCCTCTGCTACGAAGCGATTCTCCAAGGTCATCCGACTACTTTCATAACGGCCTTCGATCTCACTTCGAAAATCCAGAAGGCTCTAAATCCCGCCGCCAAAATCGATTATTACGCCAGGATCAAGGTGCTATGTATCGATGAACTCGGGTATACGTATCATAAAAAGGAGGATACAGATATCCTCTTCCAAGTCATCTCCAAAAGATCGGAAATGCTGCCCACTCTTGTATCCACTAACTTGCCGCCGAAGGACTGGGGCTCCATCTTTACCGGAGCCGCTGCATCAGCCATTCTTGATCGGCTCAGCTTTAACGGGCGGTTCCTTACTTTCGAAGGGAGGTCTTATCGATTATCCAGAAAACAGAAACTCAAATAAATGCACTTAAGATAGCTCGTACAGCTCTGCGTCCATTCGCCTTTTGTATCTCAGGTGCTTGGAGAAGTGCGTCTCAACCCCGGATCCCCTTGCCCCAATATTATCCTTTTTGGGACAGCCCAAATTATCCCCTACAGAAGAAGTTGCCCTAGAACTGTATGTGAGAAGTGGAAACGTCGAGGGGCATGATCTTGACAACTGGCTCGAAGCAGAAAGCATTGTTTGGGACGATATCGAGCAAGAGATGCAGTGCACGCTCGAATTGCGGACATAGAATTCAACTCACCCCATTATAGTTTCCCTAGTCCAAACTCCCCTAACTGACAGCTTTAAACAAGAGCTTAATACCCAAAATAAGAGATGCGTAAATACAAAAGGGCGATATTAGGATTTTTATGCCGTGATTTCGCTCAGAATTCAACCAGAACGCTTAGCCGAAAGGTTGCGTATATCTGCATTTAGTTATATGATGTATTCAAGAAAGGTGCAGAACCGTAGGTTTTGCAAGTGGGAGTAAGTGTAAGAAAGAAAGGGGTGTAGATTATGTTTAGCAGAAAAATCATAAATAAGAAAATGGTGAATGTTATGACAGGCATGGTCGTGATGGTTGTTGGGGCGCT
>DATKOU010000228.1:0-2824 GCA_035524455.1 Thermodesulfovibrionales bacterium
AGAACTTTCCCCTTGAAAAATAACTCACACTGCATTTCAGGAGGCACCTCAGTGTGCCTCCTGAAAACCCATGGCACGCATAGTATAGCCACTGGTGTCAGCTTCTCCTGGCAAAAGTCCTTTTAACCGGCAAACAGCTTATACGTTATTTCCTCCCTGTAGTTTCTGTGTTGCATTTATTTGAAATCTGATTATACTTTTATTAAACAAATGACGCGAAAGGGGTAGGAAATACAATAGGGATTTGGTGTGAACGAAGCATTCTTTTTTAATCATCATATAATCAATCCGAAGTAAGGAGGTCATTATCATGAGAAAGGCGGCAGAGAGCGTGCACAGGAAGGTGGTGGTATGTTCACTTATCGTCGTGATGTTTTTCATTGCGGTCAATTGTGTATACAGCGCCCAGTACGCAAATCCTTTCCTTTTGGCAGACGTAACAATGGTTGAGGACACCAAGGGAAGGACTGACTGGGTGATGATTGATTGCCGCGATGAAAAGGCCTATGCGGCAGGCCACATTCCCGGAGCAATAAGCCTGGGAGGGGCGTGCGGCAAGGTACTCAGGGACCCCACATTTAGGGCAAAGAAGACAGAAGACCTGGAGAAAATGTTGGGGAATGCAGGAGTGAGCGCGGACAAACATGTGATCCTCTATGCCGATGCGAAGCTCATTACCAGTGCTTCGGTTGCGTTCTGGATTCTGGAATACCTTGGTCATGACAAGGTGCATTTCCTTAATGGCGGAATAGAGGCATGGGAGGAGGCGGGAAAACCCCTTGATAAGGCTGAAAAGAAACTTCCCCCGGCCACCTTTAAGGCGAACGTGATGAAAGAGAGGATTGCGACAAGCGAGGAAATGGCAGAGATAGGAAAGGGTGAGCTGAAGGGTGAGAACGTGATCGATTCCAGGACAGAGAATGAGCATAAGGGCGCGGATATAAGGGCGCTAAGAGGGGGATACATCCCTAACACCACTCTCAATGTCTCCCATGTAAAGACCTATGATGTGGATACCGGCAGAATACACACCATGGAAGAGCTGGAAACAATCTTTGACAAACTTGACAGGGGCAAGCGTACCATAGCCTACTGCCAGACAGGAACACGCTCTACACTCATCTACCTGGAGTTGCGGTTGATGGGGTTTAAAGACCCTTCCAACTACGATGACTCATGGATTATCTACGGCAGTAATCTGAATTACCCTGTTGCCAATGAGAACTGGTATGACTTTGTGCGGGTGAACGATACCATAAAGGCGGTGGACGAGCTGAAGAAAGCTGTGGAGGAGTTGAAGAAGCGATAACCACCGTCTGCTTTCCAAACCTCTCTCTTTTCTGTTACAATGTGCATGCAGAATATGCGGAGCAAGTGCCAGGCGTTTGAGCAAAGGGTGTTCTTGTGATCCCGGCTGCCCTGTCCTGAAACGGATAGCGAGCGAAGAGAATAAAGAAGAATTCAATGCGTGAACGTACCCTGCTGTCTTGCGGCAGTGTTCTTCATTACTGAAGCGGAGGGTTGATAATGGACTATTTCTTAACAGAGGAACAGATAATGATAAGGGATCTCGCACGCCAGATCGCGGAGGAGAAGGTGGTGCCGGTGAGGGAAGAACTGGACGAAAAGGAGGAATTCCCGTGGGAGATCATGAAGGTCATGGCCCAGGCTGATCTCTTCGGCCTCTTTATCCCTGAGGAGTACGGAGGTCTTGGAAAGGGATGCCTCGAGCTTTGCATCGCGGTGGAAGAACTCTCCAGGGCATGTCTGGGGGTGTCCACGACCTATGCTGCCAATGCCTTGGGAACATTTCCCCTCCTCCTCCACGGCTCTGATGAGCAGAGGAAGAAATACCTTCCGGATATCGCTGCCGGGAAAAAACTTGTTGCATTCGGTCTCACCGAGGCGAATGCCGGAAGTGATGCCGCAGGAATACAGACGACCGCAAGGCGTGAGAGGAACGAGTATGTGCTCAACGGGACAAAGCAGTGGATAACCAATGGGGGGGAGGCCGAGATTTATACCATTATCGCCATGACCGATAAAGACAAGGGCCCGAGGGGAGCCTCTGCGTTTGTTGTCGAAAAAGGCACCCCGGGTTTCCACTTTGGCAAGAAAGAGAGGAAAATGGGAATAAGGGCATCGGTCACGAGGGAGCTCATTTTTGATAACTGCCGGGTCCCCAAGGAAAATATCATAGGGAAGGAAGGCCTCGGGTTTATTGTGGCCATGAAGACCCTGGACAGCTCCAGGACCGGCGTCGGGTCGCAGGGCGTGGGGGTTGCGCAGGGCGCCTTTGATGAGGCGGTGAAGTTCGCGCGGCAGCGTGTTCAGTTCGGCCATCCCATAATCAGTTTTCAGGCTGTGCAGCATATGCTCGCAGACATGGCAACAGAGATTGAGGCTGCGAGGTCGCTTGTGTATTCGGTTGCCCGGTATATAGACAGCGGCGCAAAGGATGTTTCAAAAGAGTCCGCCATTGCAAAGGTGTTTGCCACCGATGTGGGAATGCGCGTCACCACCAATGCGGTGCAGGTGATGGGTGGCTCGGGATACATGAGGGAGTACCCGGTGGAAAAAATGATGCGGGACGCAAAGATCCTGCAGATTTATGAAGGCACAAACCAGATACAGAGGAATGTTATAGGTCAGGCATTGATAAGAGAGGCTGCAAAAAAGAGGTAACCTCCCTTGTTAATGTGCGGAGTGAATGAAAGGTTCCTCTGGTTTATTGTGTGGCAGGATCCTTCTTCTTCTCCCCGGTCAAGTGTTCAACAAAGTCTTCAGCGGTCTTTTCTGCGGCAAACGCCATTTCTTCCTTAAG
>DATKOU010000229.1:0-6760 GCA_035524455.1 Thermodesulfovibrionales bacterium
TACGGATTTCAGTAAGATTTCAGAGCAACAGATTGCTCAGATAGAATCATTGATCAATAATCGTCCCAGAAAATGTATGGGCTTTAAAACACCACTTGAAGTCGCTTCTTCTTGTGTTGCACTTCGAGATTGAATGTGGGACTTTAAAAATACTTTTCCTCGAATGTAATCTTTGCGTCCTTCAACCGCTGGTAATCCATCTTCAAACGTGCATTTGCGATGCTTGAGTTTACCTTGATGACATCCGCAGGTTCCTCTGAAGATCCAAACACATAAACCTTGGAAACAAGTTTCATATCTTTTCCAACTTTGAAGATATAATCCGCCGTAAGGAGGTACATATCCATTTCGTCTTTCATATCCTCGGTAACCCCTCGAGGAACTTTCTGTGTGACAAGCTGTTTTCTTAATTCAATTTCTAAATCAACTTTCCCCCCTTCCATAGCAAGGGCAATAAAATCTTCTATCCTTCTATAATCACCTATTTCACCAACTCTTGCCATATCAAACTCCTCACTTTATGTATTTAAAATATTAAAGGATAAAATCCCATAGACTGAGCCTGCTTTCCATTGTTTTTTGGAAAAACTTTCGACGGAATTGTTACCAACTGATGCTATCAGAATATGTGATTCTTGTCAATTTAATAAATCTTAAGACAATAAAAGTTTCTTACGGCAGGCATTTTGCGCAAACAAGAGATACACAAAAACAGCCTCTCCCATCCTTTTCCCCACCCTTATTTTTATTTTCATTGTAGTACTGTTACAACTTTTAGATTATCTGCACTATCTGATAGGCGTATTGTCCTCATCTCTGACTTATTTTCTAGTCCTACCTACGCGGAGTTCTCCTTGAAATATTTAATGGTTTCACCTTCTGATAACTGAGGGGTCGGTGTACACCACAACATGACACATTGTCTCTCAGGACGAAAACGCGTCCCCTATTTCCGCCCACAGACGGCTTCTGTAATCAGCAGAAAAAGCACCCCTTTGGGTTTTTATCCCCTGGACAAATGGCGGTACTTGATGCGGTGGGGCTGGTCCGCAGCCGCTCCCAGTCGTGTCTTTCTGTCAGACTCGTACTCTGAATAGTTCCCGTCAAACCAGACCACCCTGCTGTCCCCTTCAAAGGCAAGGATATGGGTTGCGATACGGTCAAGGAACCACCGGTCGTGGCTGATGACCACAGCGCAGCCAGCAAAATTCTCCAATGCCTCTTCGAGGGCGCGCATGGTATTCACATCCAGATCATTGGTAGGTTCATCAAGGAGAAGGACATTGGCCCCTTCCTTGAGCATACGGGCCAGGTGAACCCGGTTTCTTTCACCTCCGGAGAGCATCGAAACCTTTTTCTGCTGATCTGTTCCTGAAAAATTGAAGCGTGCCACATAGGCCCGTGAGTTGACCTGTTTCTTGCCCAACTGGATTACATCGTCTCCGCCCGAGATCACCTCCCAGATGCTTTTGTTCGGATCGAGGTCATCACGGCTCTGGTCTACATATGAAAGTCTTACGGTCTCTCCTGTTTTGAAGGTCCCTGAATCAGGTTTTTCCTGGCCCGTGATCATCCGGAAAAGGGTTGTCTTTCCTGCCCCGTTGGGACCAATGACCCCCACGATCCCTCCCGGCGGAAGGGAGAAGGTCATCCCCTCCATGAGTATGGTATCTCCATACGCCTTGCTCACATTGTCAGCATCAATAACCACGCTGCCCAGACGGGGGCCAGGCGGGATATAGATTTCGAGCTCTTTTGCCCTTTTTTCCATGTCCTGACTCAGGAGCGCCTCATAGGAATTGATACGCGCCTTGGCTTTCGCATGGCGCCCCTTGGGAGACATGCGTATCCAGTCGAGCTCACGCTGGAGGGTCTTCTGCCGTTCGCTCTCGGCCTTTTCCTCCTGCTGCAGACGGTTCTTCTTCTGCTCCAGCCACGAAGAATAGTTTCCCTTCCATGGAATTCCCTCTCCCCTGTCCAGTTCCAGAATCCACCCTGCCACATTATCGAGGAAATAGCGGTCATGGGTCACAGCGATGATAGTACCGGGATACCCCTGCAGATGGTGCTCCAGCCAGGCCACAGTCTCTGCATCAAGGTGGTTGGTGGGTTCATCCAGGAGCAGGATGTCCGGTTTCTGGAGAAGGAGTCTGCACAGGGCCACCCGGCGTCTTTCTCCTCCAGAGAGGACCTTCAGCACAGTATCTCCCGGAGGACAGCGCAGCGCGTCCATAGCCATCTCGAGACGTGAATCCAGGTCCCATGCATCCAGGGCTTCCAGCCTCTCCTGCACCTTCCCCTGCCGTTCAATGAGCTTTGCCATCTCGTCATCTGACATGGGTTCGGCGAATTTCTCATTGATAAGATGATATTCCTTAAGGGCATTCACTGTTTTCTGTACCCCCTCTTCCACAATCTCCCGCACGGTCTTTTTATCATCCAGTAACGGCTCCTGCTCAAGGAAGCCTACGGTATGGCCTGGGGACAGGACCGTCTCTCCATTGAACTCCCTGTCCCTTCCTGCAAGGATGCGGAGGAGGGAGCTTTTCCCTGATCCGTTGAGACCGATCACGCCTATTTTTGCCCCATAGAAATAGGAAAGGGAGATATCCTTCAGCACCGGTTTCTTCTCATAATACCTGCTCACCCGGATCATGGAGTAAATGACTTTGTTGGGTTCATTGCTCACGGCAGTTCAATCCTTTCTCCGCATAGGTTCATGCACCTGTCACCACTAAAAACATGTGCGGGCTAAAAGTATACCATAATAAAGTCAATGCCTCTCATGTGTCCTGGTTCTTCATATCGCTTTCGGGAGTGGCCCGTAGTATCCTATACGTTACTCCAGCGTTCGCACTGTGGGGCTTTCGGCGCTTCACTCCCTCCACAGTTTATCTCGGAATGGTGTAATATAAAGCTAGAGTAATTGTCAGCTGAAGGGGAGCAGGAAACGGTTAAAGACAAGGTAGCGGTTATCGACATTGACAATACCCTCTGGCAGTTTTGCGATGCCTTTTATGAGGAACTGAGGAAGATAAACAACAGTTTTCCCACTCCTGATAAGTGGACCGCATTCGATATATGGGAGGGATATTGTTCTGAAGCGGATTTTTTTAGTGCCATCCACCGGATACATCTCCAGCAAGATAGCGCCGCATATCAGCCCTACCCCGAGGCCGGGGATTTTCTCTCCACGCTAAAGGAAAAGGGGTATTACCTCATCATCGCGAGCCATAGGTCACCTGATGCAAGAGACCAGACAGAACGATGGCTCGCACGCCACGGTCTTGTGTATGACGAACTCCACCTTTCTTCTGACAAGACCACATTGTTCACGTGCACTGATGTGGTGGTGGACGATTCACCATACGCCCTTGAAAAGGCGCTGGAGAGCGGTGCGTTGGGAACAGGGCTCCTCTTCCCCTGGAACAGGCCATGGGCAGACAATGGCTTCAGGCTTTTTCAGGACCTCAATGGTGTCCTGCAGTACATCCTCTCGGTGTCTAGGCCACCATTTTACCGATAAAGCCTTCCAGTAGTATTCACTCTCCACAGGCTTCCCTTTTCTGCACTTCTGCACCCCGTAAGTGGTAGAATAGATACGTATCACCGTGAGGGGAGGGATAAGACGAGATGACGAAGATGAATGAATTCAAAGGCGTAACCGTGCAGAAGAAGGCGAATGTCTATTTTGACGGGAAAGTGACAAGCAGGACCATTCTCTTTGGCGATGGATCAAAAAAAACCCTTGGTGTAATGCTCCCTGGAGAATATGAGTTCTCCACCAGCGACAGGGAGGTTATGGAGATCCTCTCAGGTGAACTGGAGGTGCTTCTTCCCGGCAGCGCAGGCTGGAAAAGGATAGAGGGAGGGACGTCCTTTGAGGTTCCGGCAAATTCAAAGTTCGGGCTCAGAGTGAAGACGCTTACGGACTATTGCTGTTCATTTCTTAACCCTTGAATCACCTTTCACATAAAGTCCATTGATACTCCTTATCCACCCCCCAGTTGCTAAGCCGTCCGAACCGCCCGCAGGCATCGCGAGGCTCTCGGGGATGCTGGGCAGCTTTGGGGTTGAACACCGGCTCCTCGATGCGAACAGAGAGGGGCTGCTCCATCTCCTCCGAAGCCCTCTTCCCACTGAAAATGCCCGGGATACCTGGACAAGGAGGGCCCTCCGGAATCTTCAGCCTAACCTTCGTTCCATAAGAGACCCTGTCCTCTACCACCACCCGGACCGTTACAAGAGGGCGGTGAGAGACATAGGAAGGGTACTGGCCCGTGTCTCTCCGCCAGACAAGGTGGTCAGTCTGGCGAATTACGAAGATCAGGGACTCTCTCCCTTGAAGAGCAGAGATCTTCTCACCGCAGCCGAACATCCTGAACTGAATGCCTTTTATCCTTATTTCTGCTCTAGACTTGAGGGTCTCTTCACGTCCCAAAAACCCATGATGGTGGGTATTTCCTTGAACTATCTGAGCCAGGCATTGACCTGCTTTTCCATGATCGGTTTTATAAGACGACAATTCCCCGGAGTGAAGGTGATCCTGGGGGGTGGGCTTGTCACCTCATGGGTGAAGAATCCGGGATGGAAAGATCCCTTCTCAGGCCTGGTGGACCATATCGTGGCTGGGCCGGGCGAATATCCGCTCCTCTCGCTCCTTGGCCTCCATGCATCAGAAAGGAAGCCGCCAAGGCCCGATTACTCCTCTCTTTCGCAGGAGGATTACCTTTCACCAGGCTTTATCCTTCCTTACAGCGCCTCCACAGGGTGTTACTGGAGCAGGTGCGCATTCTGCCCGGAGAAGGCAGAGGGAAACCCTTATCTCTCTGTTCCGGTGCAGCAGGTCGTTGAGGATTTAAGGGCCCTCGGGCAAGCCACAGGGCCCTCCCTCATCCATATCCTGGACAATGCCATAAGTCCCAAGCTCCTCGGTTCTCTTTCCGAAAACCCTGTGGGCGTCCCCTGGTATGGATTTGCCCGTGTCAGCCCTCGCCTCGCTGACCCGGATTTCTGTGTGGCGCTGAAGCGGTCGGGATGTGTGATGCTCAAACTCGGTATTGAATCAGGAGACCAGCATGTGCTGGACGCCCTGCAGAAAGGGATCAGTCTTGAGACCGCATCCGCTGTTCTGAAGAATCTCAGGAGAGTAGGGATCGGAACCTACGTGTATTTCATCTTCGGCACCCCGGCAGAAAGTGAGAGGTCAGCGGAAATGACCCTTGAGTTCACTGTTCAGCACAGTGGCTGTATCGATTTCCTCAACCTCGCGATTTTCAACATGCCTATATGCGAAGTCCATTCCCCGGATGTCGAAACACGAAGATTCTCTGAGGGAGATCTTTCCCTCTACACCGACTTTGTCCATCCTCACGGCTGGGACAGAAGACGTGTCAGGCTTTTCCTCAAGAATAAATTCCGGAGACACCCGGCAGTGGCAGGGATACTGAACAATGAGCCGCCCGCGTTCACCTCAAACCACGCGCCCTTTTTTGCGAAGTGATATTTGCGCACTCATTCAGCAGGATGTCTCATGAATCTTTGTGTTTTTTGCCAGGACGGAAGGTATGCGCTACAGAAGAGAATTTTCACATCATCCCTTTCCGCTTATCCGGAGTGTCACTGCTGGGGGAATTGTATTTGAACAGGAGTCTGTCTGAGGGTCTTTGAATCATCCCCCAATTGGGCATGAGCGTTCCATCCCCAGGTCCACACAGTACCATCGGACTTCAGGGCTGCGGTATGATGCCAGTTTGTGGCAACGGAGACCCACGTGATATCAGTTCCAATCCGGACAGGGGTCAATCTATCTGTTGTAGTGCCATCACCCAGTTCGCTGAAATAGTTAGACCCCCACGCCCACATAGACCCGTCCGTTTTCAGAGCCACGCTATGATGACCTCCCGCAGCGATTGAGACCCAGTCAGTGTCAGCCCCTATCCGAACAGGAGTCAATCTGTCAGTCGTTGTGCCGTCTCCCATTTGGCCCAGATTGTTGAGTCCCCACGCCCACAATGATCCGTCCGCTTTGAGAGCTACGTTGTGGGAGTATCCCATGGCAATTGAGACCCAATTAGTATCAGTCCCTATCTGAACCGGAATTAAGCTGCCAGTTCTTGTGCTATCCCTCAACTTGACGTCACTGAAACATCCCCACACCCACAAAGTCCCGTCTGATTTTAGGGCCAGACTACGCACATCACTTGTTGCGATAGCTCTCCACCTGTTGTCGGTTCCTACCCTCACAGGCGTCAATCTGTCAGTCGTTGTGCCGTCTCCCAATTGGCCCAGATTGTTGAGTCCCCACGCCCACATGGACCCATCCGCTTTCAGGGCTATGGTGTGATAATATCCCGCAGCAATTGAGACCCATGTGGTATCGGTCCCTATTTGGACGGGAGTCAGTCTGTTTGTTGTGGTGCCGTCCCCTAATTGGCCAAAATTGTTAAGGCCCCACGCCCACATAGACCCGTCTGGTTTCAGGGCCACAGTGTGATCGTATCCCGTAGCAACAGAGATCCACGTACTATCAATTCCTATCTGAAAAGGAGTGAAGCTGTCAAAAGGAGTCAGTCGATCAATTGGTGAGCCATCTCCCAATTGGCCAGTTTGGTTCCATCCCCATGCCCACAAAGAACCATCTGGCTTCACCACTACCGTGTGATCCCATCCTGCGGCTATCTTGGGGGTTACTGCAAAAGAAGTTCCCTCTAAAACCGGGAAGATACAGAGAGCACAGATAAGCAAAACAGAGAAGACA
>DATKOU010000230.1:0-8076 GCA_035524455.1 Thermodesulfovibrionales bacterium
TGGATATAGTTGTATCGAGCGAATTTGGGTTTCGTTTTGCCCAGGCCGATGAAATAGAGCATGTTTTGTATCGCATTTGTGATATCACTGGGGACAGGAACAATGGTGGTTGCCGGGTCAAATTTCATCCTCCCGGTGATAAGATGGTAGATCAGGTAAATGACATGCCAGATGAAATCGACAATCATGATGAGTCCCGCCGTGCGGTGGATGATACCCGCGGTCTTTGGTCCTCCCCACAGCCGTATCCACCAGCCCGTGTACTCAAGGGCAGGTTCAGGGTACTTGAGGGACCAGCCGGTAAAGGCAAGGAGCAGGAATGTTACGACCAGGATGACGTGCTGGATCCTGAAGGTGAGATTGAATCGTTGAAATTCTGTCGGTCTTTCATCAGTCATGGGAGTCCTCCTTCCCCTTCCTAAACACACGGTCCCTGATATCCGCATATGCCTCGAGAAAGACATGCAGGATTACGAAGCCGATGGTCGAAACCGTAAGGATAATCAGACCTTTTTCCGCGAAATAGGGTATGGGATTGTCCTTCCCAAGGGGTTTATGGGTTATGGAAGCCACAAACTTCTTGTTCGCTCCCGGATGGCACTTTCCGCACATGACGACCCGGTTTCCCCACGCGACGGGGGATGCGGGGTCATCCCATTTCTTGATACCATGGGCACCGTGACAATCAACACAGGTGGGCACCCCAGCGTGTCCCAGCTTATGTTTTTTCCCATGGAAACTCTCTTCATACTTTTCTATTATATGAGTTCCCAGATTGTACTTCTTTGCAATGGCCTCATTTTGGTGGCATTCACCGCAGGTCTTTACCACATTCCATTTGTTCACCAAGGAGGCCTTTGATTTAGCCGGTGCAACATAATGGGGTGAGCCGTGGCAGTCATTGCAGAGCGCGCCGTCAGACTGTTTCTTCTCCATGATGTTCCTGCCGTGAATGCTCTGTGAAACCTGTGTATAAATATCACCATGACATTCACTGCATGCAGCATACGCCACGGGGTCTATTTTTGCCTTGGAAGAGACGAGACTTGCCAGTTCTGAAACATTCTTGGGGACTTCTCCCTTTGGCGCTTCATGGGGATTATCCTTGAATGTCTTATGACATACAGTGCATTCAATCCCTCCGTGAACAGATTTGGAAAAGCGTTCTTCATCAATATTGACTTCAATGAAGGATCCCTTATCAGTCTTTATTTTGCCCTTCATGGCGCCGTGGCAGGCAAGGCAGGTGAAACTTTCGGCGCTTGCGATCTGGGCAAAACCTATCAGGGGGACAATGAGTAACGCAATCACGAGAGCCCTGCTCATGAGACCTCCTTTTTTTTGCCTAAAAGGTATAAGGCTATTCACAATAGCCAAGAGATTATACACAAAAAAGCTGGTTTTGGAAATAATAAAAAAAAGCATATCTGGAAGTTTAGGAGAGATGGGGTCAATAGGGCAATAAAAAAGGGGCTTTCCCTCCTCTTTTATTGCCCTGACTTAAGCGATTATTTTGCCTTAATCGCAGCCGCTTCTGAGGTCTTGACCTCTGCCGGAGCGCTCACTGCCTCCAGGAGGTATCCCACGACCGTACCGAATATGGCACCCACCACAATGGTCACTGATGCCACACAGACGATACCCACAAGAATGCCTGCTGCAGTGGCCAGCCTCACCAGCACCGTTGCCTCCAAGGGCCCTCCGAACAGCTTGCTCATCAGCACCAGGATCCCGTAACTGCCAAAGTAAAACCCCGGCACTATCCCGAACACCAGGAACGCAATCGCTCCCAGCACTCCTCCCACCTTTGTCCCCATCCTTACCATCTCTTTTCTCGCTTTCATCTTCCTGTCCTCCTTTTCTTTAGTTGTTTTTTTTACTATTTACTATTCACTGTTTACTTTTTACTGTTTATTATTTCTTTACCTCAACCGGGGCTGCCTTGCCCACCTTCAAAGAATCAATCACGTATCCGATAAGCCAGCCAATAATGGATGAACCCGCAATAAAGATGATCCCTGATACCAGCACACCCAGGAGCATGGAGATGCCCACAATCAGCCTGGGAAGCAGGGCAGAACCCACCGGCATGCCAAAGAGGCTCCCTGCAATATTAAGTCCGATCACCCCGCCAAGGAAAGAGCCTGGCAATAACCCCACTATTGCAAACAGAACCAGACCCGCCCCTGCTCCTATGTATGCCATCTTTCTTGCCATCTCTTTTGTTTTCATCTTTATGTCCTCCTTTATTTTGACTTCACCCCATATAAAGCACCTTCCATGCCAGATAAAAACATATTGAAATTAAAAGAATATTATAACTAAACCTTTTGCAGAACTGAGAAAACTATTCCTTTCTTTTGCAGGTGTGCAAAAAACCAACCTCTAGTGGACCTGAGATGGACCGTCGCGACCATGGTGTCCAAAAAAACTCATGTTGATTTGTCATTTTGAATGGATTTAAGAACAGATATGTTTTAGAATGTAACGCTATCTAGGAATCGAGCAGAGGAAAAAATAATGGTTATAATTTTTTTAGAACAGCAAAAGGAAATCCGGGCCTGACATGACTTCACTGAGGAAAATACTGACCACTTTTATTCTCCTTGCTGTTTCGGGATGGATTCCCGCGGCTGATGCTGCTACCAAAGATTCAGGAGAACGGTCCCGTCCTAAGATCGGCCTTGTACTTGGTGGCGGGGGTGCAAAGGGAGCTGCCCATATTGGCGTATTGAAGGTCCTTGAAGAGCAGCATATCCCTGTTGACTACATTGCAGGTACCAGCATGGGCGCTATTGTGGGTGCGCTTTATGCATCAGGGCTGTCAGCCGATGAACTCGAAAAAGTTTTGACCAGCATTGACTGGGATGACATCTTTTCCGGTGACCCTGAACGCAAGGATGTAGACTGGCGCAGAAAACGGGAGGACTACCAGTTCCTCACCAAACTCGAGTTAGGGGTGAAGGGTGGAAAGATCTTGATGCCCAAGGGCATCATCAAAGACCAGAAGGTGAATGTCCTCTTCGAGACAATGATGCTCCATGCCTCAGGTATTGATGATTTCGATAAACTTCCTGTCCCCTTTAGGGCCGTAGCCACAGACCTCGAGACCGGCGAGATGGTCGTGCTCAGGAGTGGAAGGCTTGCTGATGCGGCAAGGGCGAGCATGTCGGTCCCCGGGGTCTTTCCCCCCGCGGAGATAAATGACCGTTTTCTCATTGACGGCGGTATTGTGCGGAACCTGCCGGTGGATGTTGTGCGACAGATGGGTGCAGATATCGTCATCGCGATAGACGTCGGGAAGCCCCTTGCAAACCGGGAAGAATTGCAGAATGCGTTATCTATTATGAACCAGATGCTCGATATCATGATGAAGAAGAATGTCCAGGAGCAGATCGACAGCCTCAGGCCGGTCGACATCTACATTAATCCGGACCTTGGTGATATCACTTCCGGAGATTTTGCACGGGGTAAGGAAGCCGCTGCTACAGGTGAAAAAGCTGCACGTCAAAAGATCGATGTGTTGAAACAGTATGCGACGGGCGAGCAGGAGTATGCTGCATTCCTTGCGAGGCATCACCGTGACCTGGTTACCAGTGTGCAGGTAGCTTCAGTGAATATCGAAGTCAAAGGAGATACTCCTATCCCCCCTGAGCTTATTGCAAGCAGGCTGAGTATAAAGCCGGGTGACACGGTGGACGTCAAAACCATGGAACATGACCTCGACCGTGTCTATGGCATGAAAGACTACGAGCGGGTAGACCTCAAGGTCAGACAGGATGGCTCAGAGTATGACCTTGCGGTGCAGGCTACCGAGAAATCCTGGGGGCCGAACTACTTGCGCGTGGGTATGTCGTTAAGTAGCGATTTCAAAGGAGACAGCAGCTATACCCTCCTTGTGGACTATACCAGACGATGGGTGAATCAGCTTGGCGCAGAATGGAAAACTCAGGCGCAGGTCGGCAACACGAACAGCATCTACTCGGAATTTTGGCAGCCCCTTGACCGTACCAGGTTCTTTTTTGTTATGCCTCATGCCGAGTGGAGGCAGAATCTTTACGATGTCTGGATTAATAACACGAGGGAGGCCCAGTACCGTATAACAAGGTACGATGCCGGCCTTGATGCCGGAATCCAGTTATCCGTATACGGAGAGGCAGCAGTGGGTATTGTGACCGGGAAACTGAGGGCTTATCGCAGCACAGGACAGGTTGATCTACCCGAAAACGAGGCCCAGATTGGTGCGATCACCGGGCGTGTTCTCGTGGATCAGATCGATAATCCAAATTTCCCCAATAAAGGATATTGGGGAAGACTGACACTCTTTTCATCACTGAAGCAGCTGGGTGCGGATGATGCATATAACAAAGTCGAGGGCATTGTCGGGGCGGCATATACCTATAAGAGGCAGACCTTCCTCGTCAGCCTCGATGCAGGATCGTACATCGGCCCGAGCCTGCCCTTCTATGATGATTTTTCTCTCGGGGGGTTCCTTAAACTTTCCGGACTAAGCCTGGACCAGCTGCATGGCCAGCAGATAACACTCGCCAAGATCGTCACCTATCACAATATGGCGAAGTCATTTTTCGGCGACTTCTATCTGGGCGGGTCACTAGAGACCGGTAATGTATGGCAGGTCGATGAGAAGCCTTCTTTCAGCAAACTCCGTCTGGCGGGAAGTGTCTTCGTCGGTTATGACACAATTCTCGGTCCCCTCTATCTCGCCTATGGGCGTGCTGACGGAGGTTTCAGTGCGGCATATCTTTACCTTGGCCGGATATTCTGAAATATCCCATGTCTTCTGATCCTCGCCTCTGAGTTCCCTGTAAGACAGGGTGCCTGCAGGAAAGCAGTAAAAGTCACATTTCTTTCCTAAAGATATCTCACTATGGGCTTTTAGTGGACAGAGGGACAATTTTATGGTACTTATTAAGTAAGAAGGGTGTCCTGGAACGCTGAACCTTGGTTTTTATAAGGGAGGTCAATGTCAATCAGCAGCGGATGAATGGAGCAGAGAAGCACACACAGGAAGGAGGCTCGTATGACAACATTTTTTATGTTTGGCAAGTACTCGTCTGAAGCGGTGAAAGAAATCCATCCTGAGCGAACGAGGAAATCCCTGAAAATCATTAAAGCCATGGGTGGAAAGGTAAAGGGGATGTATGCACTCTTGGGCGATTATGACCTGGTGCTCATCGTTGAATGTCCTGACATAGATACCATAGTAAAGATTTCCATAGAGTTGCACATGATGACAGGAATCCATTTTTCCAGCTTGCCTGCAATGCCTGTGGACTACTTTGACGCATTGATCTCGAAAAAGTAGGACCCCGTATCGTGAGGAAATTTGCGCATGAGTTGAATGGAAGGAAAATGAGGGCCATGTGCGATGCGTGAAGATGTTCTCTCTTGAATATTCCATGGAAAGGAGAATGCGATGAACGAAATAATTATTGTTGCAGACCTCGGACATATGAAGGCATTTAAAATGACCAGGAACCCCCTCGGGCTGGAGAGCCCGAAGATTGAATTGATAAGGAGTTGTGCCTTTATTGAAGCCCATGCAAAATCTTCAGATAAATTCAGTGACTCAGCAGGGAGATACTATGTGGGGAGCGGAAAAAAAGGGACAGGTGCGGGATTTGGTGAGCCCCATAATATTGAATCAGAAGCAGAAAAACGGTTCATAACCCAATTCGCAGAAGACATAAAGACCCTTATCCTTAAAGAGGGTTGTGAGAAATGGTATTTCGCTGCGGACAGCGGCATAAACGGCCGGATCATGGAAAAGCTTGATTCTTCCATAAAGGCAAAGCTTAAAAAGAATATTATTGCAAATCTCACCAAGGCCACCAAACCCAAGATTCTGAGCCGCTTTGCCTGACGATCGAAGGCAAGACCTTTCAGGACAAGGGGCACATCGCAAGGTGAGCATCGAGTTGGGGTGTTCCCGTATTTTAAAACATTATGTTATACAGGGTGGACCGAAGGGTTGCCAGCCTGTAGGGCTTCTGGATGAACCCGGCCAAACCTTTTGCAGAGAACCGGCTGGAGGCTTCTCCTTCGTGGAATCCGCTTGAGAGTATCACCTTTGTATCTGGTTTGATACGTATGATATCCTCATAGGTCGCCAAGCCATCCTTTTTCGGCATTGACAGGTCAAGCAACACGCAGTCAATCTCTGATGACCGCGCCTGAAAAATTTCCACTGCCTTGATCCCGTCTTCTGCGGTGAGCACCGAAAAACCAAGATGCTCAACCATTGCCCTGCACACTTTTCGGACCATCTCTTCATCATCCACTATAAGGACCGTCCCGTGGTTCGGTATGGGACAAGACTCTTCTTGCATCTCATCACGTGCAGCTTTTCCAGGGGCAATCTCTGGTGCAGATGCCGAAATGGGGAACAGGAGCCTTACGGAGGTACCTTGTCCCTTCACACTTTCCACAAGGATGCCCCCTTTGTGCCCGCGAACAATGCCAGAGATCGCGGGCATACTCAGTCCACGCCCTACGGCCTTTGTGGTAAAAAAAGGGTCGAACATGTGTTGCTGGGTGTTGGCATCCATTCCTGAGCCTGTGTCAGATACCTCCAGGTACACGAATCGGCCGGGCAACAGCTTATCGGCGAGCCTGTTCTTCTGCAAGTACGCCTCAGTACATTCCTGCACCCCTGTAGAAAGCGTAATGACCCCGAGATCGTCCCCTATCGCCTCTGAGGCATTGGTTATCAATCTCATGACTACCTGTTGAATCTGGGCCACGTCAGCATCGATGTCCGGGATGTCTCTCTGCAGGTTCATGACGAGTTTTGCGGTTTTCGTGAGAGAAGACTCGAGGAGATGGGAGATTGCTTCCACAAGCTCACTTAGATTGATACTCTGAACCACAAATGTGCCTTTCCCCGAATAGGCAAGCATCTGGGCCGCGAGGCCAGCGGAGCAATGAGCTGCCTGCACGGCACGATCGACATACTCATGTGCAGGGGAAATGGGAGTGAGTTTCATAAGCGCGAGGTCGAGATTTCCAAGGATCGTCAGCAAAAGGTTGTTGAACTCGTGGGCGATCCCTCCGGCAAGCACTCCAAGGCTTTTGAGTTTTTGGGCGTGGAGCAGTTTCCGCTCCAGATCCAGACGCTCCTCCTCTGCCTGTTTACGATCGTTGATATCGGTATGGGTACCGAGCATACGAAGGGGTCTGCCGTCTGCGTCACGTTCCACTATCCTCCCGAGGGAAAGGATCCATTTCCAGTCTCCTGCTCTTGTCTTCTGGCGGAATTCCACTTTATATTCCGGTATCTCGCCATCGAGGTACCCGCGATAGACTGCTGTGACGCGCTCCCTGTCATCGGGGTGGAGACGATCCATCCATTTCTGGTTGGTTTCTTCAAATGTGGATGGGTCATAGCCGAGCATCAATGCATACTCGGCGTTTGTCTTTGCTACGCCGGTACGGAGATCCAGATCGTACAAACCCTGATGCGCAGCGGCAAGCGCAAGCCGCAGCCTTTCTTCGCTTTCCTTCAGTTGCTGTCCGATAATTCTCCGCTGGGTCACATCATTGCCAACCGAGAGGATCTCCACATGTTCACCCGCCTCGTTGAAAATGGCCTTATTTGTCCAGTTGATCCAGACCTTACGGCCGTCCTTGCAAATATTTCCATTCTTGGAGAAATCTTCCGGGTTTGTAAAAATCGCATTGATTATGGTCCCAAGGTCAGCATCCTTCTGTGATGAGGGCGATACGATGGTGTCCATCAAGTTTTTACCGAACAGTTCCTTCTGCGCATATCCAAAGAGATCGAGACCATAGGGATTCATAAAGAGGATAGTTCCCTGCCTGTTCCACCTGAGAATAACACTGTTGGCGCCGTCCACAAGCTCACGGTAGCGTTCCCTGCTCTCAAAAAGTTCGTTCTCTGCCTTTGTCCTCTCGGCGATCTCTTTTCGAAGCTCTTCATTTGCCTTGGCAAGGGCGGCTGTCCGCTGTGCCACCTTCATTTCAAGGGTCTGCTGGGCATCGCGCAAGGCCTTTTCTGTGTGATGAAGGTTCTCGATGATCCTTGATAACTGGTGG
>DATKOU010000231.1:0-5597 GCA_035524455.1 Thermodesulfovibrionales bacterium
CACAATCTTGTCCAGTGCCTTGTCCCCCTTGTGGCAGGAACCACACTTATCCATATCGGCTGCAAAGCCAAGGACCCCAAAACCAAGGACAAAGACTACGGTGACCATCACTGCGATAAGTCTCTTCATTCTCTTTTCACCCCCTTTCTTTCCGAGCGTCTTCTTACCAGTTGACGCTTCTTTCATGTGCTCTCGAAATCCCTTTTTCTCAATAGTTTATTTTATTGAAATCAGCTCAACCTCAAAGATAAGCGTTGCATTGGGCCCTATGGCATTTCCCGCACCTGCTTCTCCGTACGCAAGGCTTGAAGGAATAAAGAGCTGCCATTTTGCACCCTCCTTCATCAGCGGCAGTGCTTCTGTCCACCCCTTGATCACCCCGTTTACAGGGAAGGTTGCCGGTTCTCCACGCTTGTAAGAACTGTCAAACTCAGTCCCGTCCACAAAGGTGCCCTTATAGTTCACTGTCACCGTATCGGATTCCTTCGGTGACCTCCCGCTCCCTTCAGTGATTACCTTGTACTGCAGCCCGCTCGGGAGGATTTTCACTCCCTCCTTTTTCTTGTTTTCCCCGAGGAACGCCTCTCCTTCGCTCTTGTTCTTCTCAGCCAGTTTCTTTGTCACTTCTGCCTGTTTTTGTGCCATTTCCTGCCTGAATGCAGTAGTGACCTCACGGATTTCATCTTCGCTCAATAAGGGTTTACTGCCGGACAACGCGTCCTTCATGCCCCTTAGGAGTGTATCCGGGTCAATCTCTGCACCTTGCCTTTTGAGGTTGTTTCCAATATCCAGGCCAATGATATAACTTATCTTATCCTTCTGGCTTTTCAATGCTATGGGTTCCTCCGCAATAACGCTTCCCGCCATAACCAGAATCGCCAGCACAGCCATCCAAACTGATCTCATCGATTCTCCTTTCTTCAAAAACACTTTCCCGCCAATCGAGCTCACCTATTTTATGCATTTGATGCGTGGAATTCAATACCAAAATAAGGCCTCGTGAATCCCTGCCCCCCGAACGCCAGGCCTGGTCCTGCATTGAAGATACCCTACGGCAGAGACCGCAGGGTATCTTAACGTAAGGAATTGTTTTTTATATTCGCTCGCTAACCCTGCGCTAAGCCGAAGGGAATGTGCTCGCTATCCGTTTCAAAAAAAAGGCAGGTGAGGAACGCACCTGCCCCGGACTTTGATCCTCTTTATACGCCTGTATAACTCAGTACTGGATGCAGACTAGCTGAGATGTTTGTTCACCAGCTTGGTCATCTCGAACATGCTGACGGTCTTCTTTCCTCCAAACACTGCCTTCAAATTCTCATCCGCGTTGATGTTCCTCTTGTTCACGCTATCCTGCAGCTTGTTCTTCTTGATGTATTGCCATAATTTCTTGGTCACCTCTGTCCTCGGAAGTGGTTTGCTTCCCACGACCTTTGCCAGGGTGTCACTGATCTTCATGGGCTTCATGAACGCAGGGTTCGGTTTCCTTTTGGCCTTTACCGTCTTTTTCTTCGCTGCGGGCTTCTTTGCCACTTTCTTTGCCACCTTCTTCACCGTCTTTTTCTTCGCTGCGGGCTTCTTTGCTGCCATCTCTCCCTCCTTTACATTTTTTAGCATCTCGCGTGGATGCCATAGAATACATTGTTCAACCAAAAAAATCCTACCAAACATCACACACATTGTCAACAACTTTCTGCCCTCCACAAAACCGCTGTCGCAGAGTGGAAAGATCGAGGATCCTTTCCAGGGAGAATTTTCGTAGATTCAGACACACAAAAAATGATATAGTAAACAATATTCACATTATCTAACCTTAACCAAGGAGGGAGAGACATGCCAAGGGTAATCACTTATGAATGCACGCAGTGCGGTTCAGAGGTTGTCGTCACAGAATCTCTGGAATCTGAATTAAGTCCCATTTATTGCTGCGGAATAGAGGTGGCAGAGATCGCCGCAAAGGAGAAGAAACCTGCACGTCCTAAGAAGAAGGCTGTAAAGAAAGTGACCAAGAAGCCCGCACCTAAAAAGAGGGCCGCAGCAAAGAAAAAGCCTGCGGTAAAGAGGAAGGCGTCCAGAAAATCCTGAGAGAACCCGTACGAATCACCGTTCGGACCGGTAAAGGGAAGATTTGAATTTCTCGGGATGAAAGGGCTCCAGACGAATCACCCCGCATCCCGGGAACCTCTTTGTGATCTTTTCTTCAGATATCCGCTGATCATAACCAAGGGCCACTATGTCTGGGGAGAGTATGTGGAGGATGGAAAAGATGTCCTCATCCTCATTACCCAGAACCACCCTGTCGGCGATTCCTGCCCGTTCCACATCGTGTTTGCGGCGCTGCTCATCATGGTCGGGAGTGATGCCCTTTATCCTCCTGACCGTCTTGTCCCGGGCAACAATGACGATGAGCTCACTCCCCAGTGCCTTTGCCTGATTGAGAAAGCTGATATGCCCGGGATGAAGATGATCAAAGGTCCCCGCACACACAACCCTTACCGCCATTCAGCCAATCTCCGTTCCCTCATGAGGTCACCACCTTCAACACTACGCATATTGTATTCAAAAAGGGCAAAATGATACAATATGCATAATACATACACCCCGATGAATGCCTCTCCTTTCTGAGGACGTCGGACGTCAAATACCATGAAGAACAAACATACTGAACAGAAAGAGAGGTCTGCCTTCCCCACGCATTCCGTTGCAATTATCAAAGAAGCGGTGGAGCAGGGGGCGTCTTTTGACCAGGCATGTTCACTCGTGGCGATCAAGGACCCGGAACTCAGAGAGGTTGTTTTCAACAGCGCCTTGAAGGCCCTTGTTTCCGACATGCACCTCTCCAGGGGGATGCCATTAAAGCAGCTTGCCATGAAGCTGGGGCTGTCATTGAGCCGTGTGATAAACGCCAAGGAGCGTATCCTCTAGGATGGGGAAGTCGCTGTTTCGGATAAGGTGGCCGGCATCAGCGGTTCCCGGGGCATTGTTTCATAACGTATAAAGACAAATCCTCACACGTTCGGTGAGGATGCCTTTGCATGGTCTATAGCAATAGCTGCCTGTTCTGCGAGGGAGGTGGCAAATTCGATCTCGTCCTGATGAAACACCCTATGTTCTTTCTTGGTAAGTGCCCTCAGCACGCCGATCACCCTCCCCCTGAAGATTATGGGGATCACGAGCATACTGCGGACACCCTCATCTGCCGCTTCAGACTGATAGACAATCCTCGGGTCTGAGGAGACATTGTGGATCGCAACCGGGTTTCCTTTCAAGGCATCTGCCACACTCTTTTCCGCATCCACCGGTCCCTTGTTCAGATATTTTTCGCTCAGCCCGTAAGAGGCAACAAGTTCAAGTTTCTTCTGTGAAGGGTCAAGGAGTCTGATGGTGGCCGCGTCGGTATTCATCGCATGAGCTATCCTGGTCACGATCATGTCCATTACCTCACGCACATCCAGTGTGGAACTCACTGCCTTTGCGATATCCTGCAGGGCTTTAAGATACTTGGCTTCCTTATATTGCCTCTCGTACATCCTCGCATTTTCTATGGCAGTGCCGCATTGCTCTGCAAGGGCTGCCGAAAAATCGATGTCCTGGGGGCTGAAGTGTCTCAGGTGTGCCGTGAGGAGCCTCAGGACCCCTATTACCTTCCCCCTTGCGATGATGGGCAGCGTGAGCATGCTCTTTATTCCTTCCTCCTCGGCCTCCTTACCGTAATGCACCCTCGGATCCTTCGAGACGTCATGGATCGCGACCGGTTTTTCTTCCAGTGCCTCTCTTATATTTTCTTCCATGTCCACCGGTCCCCGACTGAGATACCTCTCACTCAACCCATGGGCTGCGACAAGGTGAAGGTGTGTCCCTGAATCGTCCAGGAGCCGTATTGTTGCTGCCTTGAGACCCATAACCTCGGGGAGCGTTCTCACAATCATATTCAGTACCTCATCCAGCTGGAGGGATGAACTCACCGCCCTGGTGACCCGATGGAAGACCCGGAGGTACTCTTTCTCCTTTGAAACGGTCTTTTCGAAGACCCTCGCGTTCACAATAGCAATGGCTGCCTGCTCCGCAATGGCGGCCACAAATTTCAGGTCCTCCTCCGAATATTCAACCGGCTCCGAGGTATACATCCTGAGCACCCCGATCACCTCTTCCCCAAAACGCATGGGTATGGAGAGGATGCTCCGTATGCCCTCATCGAGAGCCTCTTTCCTGTACTTCGCATTCTCGTCTGCGGTGATGTCGTATATGGAGACCGGCTTCCCTGCCAATGCGTCCACAATACTTCCGTCATGCGCCACAGGTCCCTTATGAGCATACCGCTCGCTCAGTCCATGAAAGGCAACGAGTTCCAGTTGCTGCGTTTCCTTGTTCAGGAGTCTGAGGGAACTCGCCTTTACGTTCATCACTTTCACCACATTCGTGGCGATGACGTTCAGCACCTCGTCAAGGGCGAGACTCCTGCTGATGGCCTTGCAAATCGTCTGGTAGCTTTCAAGATAGACCCTCTTGGAGAATATCTTTTCGGCACAGACCGGACAGATGGAGTGGGTGAATTCACCTAATCCCTCCCTGGTAAAATAGACCTCTATATCCTCCCATCCTGCACGCTCATTCCTTATTTTCTTGCACCATGCGCAGATAGGAATCAATGCCAGAGGCTCCGGAAGGTCCCTCGCTGTTTCCTGTCCTGCCTCCCTCTCTCTTTCGCTCACAGAATTCCCCCCACACACACAGTAATAAGTGTTCTTATTCTTTTCCTGTGAAGAGAGCGATGTCAAGGGATTTTATATAAATTCTTTTAATGGTCCCATTCCCGCAAAGGGCCATCGTTCCCGTATATGCTATAATGATTCATGCCAGAGGGGAGCGAGAACAGACAATTCAGCGAGGAAGACAACCGTGCCTACAGGAAGAGCATCGAGATGATACGGACGAACCTTGAGAACGGGGTGAAGTTCGACCTTGCGTGTGAATTTATCACTGTGGAGGACAGGGAATTAAGAGAGTTGATTATTGATGACGCCCTCAAGATCGAGATTGCGGAATTGCATTACGGGAAACAGATGCCTCTCCAGGAAGTCTCGAAGCGGCTCGGTGTTTCCGTGGACCGCCTTTTAAAGGCAAGTAACGAGATGTTGGAAGATGTGGTCCAGACCACCGAGAAATTCTCCGGCTGGGGATCCGGTGACAAAGGACCGATGACCCACTGAGCGTGTCATGCAGCGCGTAACCCTCTTCTCTTTAAGCAGCTGTCCGGTCTGTAAAAAAGTCAAAAAGTTCCTTGAGGACAACCACGTATCCTTTACCCTCATCGAAGTTGATATGCTGGACAGCGGGGAGCAATGGCTTATGACAAAGAAACTGAAGGAATATAACCCTCAAGCCACCTATCCCACCGTAGTGATGGAAGAGGTCATCAGGGGTTTCGATGTTGAGGCGTTATCCATAAAACTTCTGGGGGATAAACCCAGACAATCGTAGTGGGAGGGAAGAAGTTTGTCACGGGACAAACTCTACGAGAGCCTGAAACGATATGCCGGGTCACAGGGCATGGAATTGAATGATGACAGGGAGTTCGTATTGGATATCATCGATGGCCT
>DATKOU010000232.1:0-3568 GCA_035524455.1 Thermodesulfovibrionales bacterium
CTCCGAAGCGGACAACAACGATCCCTCCGGTCACCTCGCCTTTTCCGTCGAGGTCTGCAAGCCCCCTTCGTATCTCGGGGCCGAGCTGAACGTGCGCCACATCTCGAAGGAATACGGGCGTGCCTACGCCATTTGTTCCCACCGCAATATCCTCAATGTCCTTAACGCTCTTTATATACCCTCGTCCTCTCACCATATACTCTACCCCGGACATTTCCAGAACCCGTCCCTCCACGTCGTTGTTGCTCTTCCGCACTGCATCCATCACTTTCATGAGCGAGACGTTATATGCAGAGAGACGATTGGGGTCGATGGAGATCTGGTACTGCTTCACGAAGCCGCCGAGGCTGGCAACCTGGGAGACGCCCGGCACGCTTTCCAGGGCGAGCTTGATGTTCCAGTCCTGGAGAGACCGGAGTTGGGCAAGATCATGGCCCCTCTTCTCGTCCACAAGCGCGTAGTTGAAGCCCCACCCTACGCTCGTGGCATCAGGTCCGAGCACAGGATTGACGTCCGCGGGCAGCTTGTTCCTCACTGACTGGAGATATTCGAGGACACGGCTCCTTGCCCAGTAGATATTCGTCCCTTCCTCGAAAATCACATAGATGAATGAGCTGCCGAGGAAGGAAAAACCGCGCACTGCCTGGACCTTTGGGGCAGCGAGAAGGGTAGAGGTTATGGGATAGGTTACCTGGTCCTCCACGAGGTCGGGGCTCCTGCCTGCCCAATCGGTGTATATAATCACCTGTGTGTCGCTCAGGTCAGGGATCGCGTCGAGGGGAGTTTTCGTGAGAGCCCAGTATCCCCAGACGCAAAGGAATATTACCATCAGGAAGATGATAAACTTGTTCCGTGCGCTGTATTCGATAATTTTGGAAATCATATATCAGTAAGAAGTGAATAGTGAATAGTGAAACGTGAGAAGGAAACAATCCCTATTCTATTTACCTTTCACTCTTCACGATTCACGGCCTTTAGTGTTTATGCCCTTCCAGAGGCTTTACCCCCTTCAGTTGCGCCTCTGAATCAATGAGGAATGTGGCGGATGAAGCGACCTTTTCCCCTGCCTTAAGGCCCATGAGCACCTCCCTGAACCCTTCGGTCCGAATGCCGAGCATGACCTCCCTTGGCTCAAAATACCCGTCACCCTTGTCCACATACACAATCTGTCTCGTTCCTGTATCGATCACCGCATCGTCGGGTATTGAGAGCTTCTTCCCTAGATTAATCTTCACCTCCACATTAGTAAACATCTGTGGTTTGAGTTGTCCTCCGGGATTGGGGAGGGAAAACCTCACCTTGGCAGTCCTTGTTTCCCCTGATAGAGTGGGATACACATAGTCGATTCTCGAAGAGAACTCCTTCCCAGGAAAATAACTGAGCCTGATTTGTGCCGTTTCTCCCACTTTTGTTGACGGCAATTCATACTCGTAGATGTCTGAGATTACCCATATTGATGAGAGGTCAGCCACGTCAAAGAGCTTTTCTCCGGGCATCACGCGCACGCCCTGCAACGCCATCTTTTGCACCACATATCCACTCACAGGACTATAGATGGTCAAAGTCCTTACGGCCTTGCCCGAATCTTCAATTCTCCTTATCTGGTCGTCAGATATGTCCCAGAGTTTCAGCCGCTCCCTTGCTGCCTGAACAATAGCGTCAGCGTCCTTCAAAAGCATCTTATTCATATCCCCGCTCTTGGTCTCGCTGCCTTGCTTCGCCCACCTCAGGGCATTAAGGAACTCCTGCTGGGTTGCCACAAGCTCCGGACTATAGACCTCAGCAAGTGGCTCGCCTTTTTTTACGTACTTTCCTGTATAGTCCACATGGAGACGCTCAATCCAGCCCTCCACCTTGGCATTCACAGTGGCGAGTCTTCTCTCGTCATATTCAACCCTTCCCACTGTCCTTATAATTTTCTGGAGAGGCCTTACCGAGACTTCGGTGGTCCTGACACCTATGAGCCGCTGCTTTTCCTGGGGGATTTCCACTGTAGGGGCCTCTTCTGTTTCTTTCTGTTCCTTCTCCTGCCCGTTCATTGCTGCGGGCTTGGTTTGGGACGGTTCGCCTCCCCCCTCTCCTGAGGGCTGTGCTGGAGATTGCTGGGAAACTGACGGCTCCTTACCGCCCTCCTTTACGGGAACTTTTACGAAGCCAGCTCTTGAAAGATAAATGACAAGTCCAACCAGGAATATCACTGCACCTATAGTGATAAGAAATCCCTTCCTCATTTCTCTTTATCCCCGCTGCCCGCAATGCCTGTAATCGACTGGAGTCTCGCAATGGCCTTCTCTCTTTCAGTGAATTGCCCCCAATACGAGATTTCGAGGTCCAGAAGGGTCTTCAGCCTGGTAATAACCGTTATCTCGTCCACCCTTCCCGTGCCGTATCCTGAGAGCGCAGACTCAAAATCCTGGTATGTCTTGGGGATTAACCCGCTTTTATACAATTCCATCAACCTTTCTGCTGTCCGGGCCATTGAGTAGTTATCCCTGATGGTTGAAGAGAGCATTATTTTCGTGGAATCCAGTTCGTGCTCAGCCCCTGATAATAAGGCCCGGGCCTCGTTTACTGCCTGTCTCTGCTTCGTTCTGTAAAAGATAGGGATATTGATCGTGGTAGTGAGGCTCCACATGGGATCAAAATCCGACCCCCTGTTAAAATAGCCGGCATTCACAGTAAAATCGGGATAGTAGTCGAGTTCCGCCATCCTGACCCTGGCTTGGGCTGAGGCCACCATCCTCTCCTTCTCTTTCACAAAAGGAGAATGCTCCACATGAAGGGTGAGGAGTTCATTTAGACTTGTCTCCAATCCAGTCCCCTTTATTTCCACAGGTCTCCCCAGGGGTGCATTGATATCCCTCCCTATGGTTGAGTTGAGCATGGCCTCTAAAGACTGTATCCTCTGTTTCAGCATCTGCTCCTTTTCCAAAAGCATGTATTTTTCGGTCTGGGCCATCAGCACCTCCTGCTGCATCCCCTTTCCCGACGAATAGCGGGCAATGGCAGCATCTTCTATTCGCGTGAAGAGGGCCGCCCGTTCGTTAATGATGTCGATTGTCTTGTAGGTGTATAAGAGATCATAGTAGAGCTCCTTTACCTTCTCTATGGTCCTTAACCGCACTCCCTCATAGGACGCCCTCAAACCTTCCGTCTCCCTCGCAGCCATTTCTCCCTTTGTGGACAATTTCCCTGGAAAGGGAAAGGTCTGGGATGCTGAGAACATCCACCAGGCCATGATCGATTCACCGTAGGTATATTTCTTCCATCCCTCATTCTGATAGCCGAACATCAGCATGGGATCGGGAAGGCTTTTCACTTGCGGGATTCTGTATTCTGACGCAGCCACACGGGATTCTGTAATAAGAATCTCGTGATTGTTTTTCAGTGCCTCGTCAATAAGATCCTGAAGATTCAGATCTTCGGCAAAGACATAAGAAAAACACAACACAAGGTAAGCAGTAAGCAGCAGACGGACTGTCCTATATGTGGGAAGGAAAACAAACAGAGAGGAACTCCTGATCCTGTCAGGGATTCCCCTTGTCCGTACGCTGCCTGCCGCACACTT
>DATKOU010000233.1:0-11635 GCA_035524455.1 Thermodesulfovibrionales bacterium
ACCAGAGGAAGGCAGTTCCCCGGCTGAACCGGGGGTAAATACCGCTGAACCCCAGCCGGCCGGAGCAGAGCAACAAGCGCCCCCTGAAGTTAAGCCGCAGGGGACAGAACAAATGCCCTCCCCCGGAGCCAAACCGGAGGAGTTGAAACAGCCAATGCCTGTGCCGAGAGCGCCGATTGAGCGTAGGAAACAGCAGCCAGTGACACAGACGTCCCAAACGCCCTCAGGGCCTCCGGTGAGCTTCTTTTTCGACGATGCGGATGTCCTCGACGTGATCCAGACCGTCTTCGCGGATATCCTCAAGGTGAATTATGTCATAGACCAGAGGGTGAAGGGCAGGGTGACGTTCAGAACCGTCACCCCCATTCCGCGTGACGAAGTTCTTTCCATAATGAAGATAATCCTGAGGCTCAGCGGCGTGGGCTTTGTGGAAGAGAAGGGGCTTTACAGAATACTTCCCCTCACTGATGTGCCCGGCGAACTGGTGTCTGCCCAGGAGGGAAAGGACCCGGCGAAAGTGGCAATCGAGCTCTTCACGTTTAAGAATCTCAGCATAAAGGATTCTATGCAGGACATTGAAAATGCCATAGGATTGTCCTCGCAAAGCGGAGAAATCAGAATCATTCCCATATCCCGGCTGAATGCCATCATGGTGGTGACAGCCACAAAGGAGCGGATGGAGTATGTGCGGAGATGGGTCGAGGCCTTTGATACGATGTTTGCCTACGCACGGCCCAAGATTATGGTCTACCCTCTGCAAAACAGCAAGGCAGCCAATGTCTCCGCCATACTCCAGTCGATACTCTCAGGGGGAACAGGGGCCGCTGCTCCCGGTGCTCCGGGTGCGGCACCCGGCACGGCTCCAAGGGCAACCCAGCCAGGACAGACCCCCGCTCCCGGTGCTACGGGTACGGGCGCTGCCGGTGCTCCTTCGACCCCTTCCCAGCCCCAAAGAGCGGGCGCGGCAGTATCAGTATCGGGGTCGGGATCGGGATACCTGATCTCACCGGACACAAAAATTTTTTCGGATGAAATCAACAATTCCCTGATCATTCTCGCAACTCCTGCTGATTACGCCTTTCTCGAAGAGACGATAAAGAAGATCGACACTGTGCAGAGGCAGGTGGTGATCGAGGCGCTCATTGTGAGGGTGGATCTGGCAGATAACCTGAGCTTTGGTTTTTCCTGGTCGTTTAATACTGACGTGAAGATTTCGGGAATACAGCCTTTTAAGAATCCCATCAATCTCAGCGGTGATGCCCAAATCAATAACCCGGGGGCGACGGTGGGGGCGGGCCTCCCTACCCAGGGGTTTACCTTTGTCGGTACAGACCCGACAGGACATGTGAGGGCAGTGATCACCGCCCTAGCCCATGAGTCAAAGGCAAAGGTTCTTGCCTCGCCCCACATCCTTGTTTCGGATAACCGTGAAGCGAGGATACAGGTGGGGCAACAGGTTCCCCTCTCGACCTCAACAACGAGTACTCCTATATCCACCGGAACAACCACTGTTGCGAACACAAGCACTTCTACGATTCAATATAAAGACATAGGAATCATCCTTAAGGTGAAACCCCAGATCAATGACAGCGGACTTGTTTCCCTCGAACTGGGTCAGGAGGTCTCCTCTCTCGGAGATAACGTAGTCATTGCCGGCCAGGCATTTGCATCCATAAATAAGGAAGAGGTCACCACCAATCTCGTTGCGCTGGACGGGGAAACAATTATTATCGGGGGGCTCATAAGGGAAGATACCACTAAGGCAAAGGACGGAATCCCATTTCTGAGCAGGATCCCTATCCTCGGCAACCTCTTCAGCACTACCACTGACAATGTCTCGAGAAATGAGATCATTGTCCTTCTCACGCCCCATGTCATGAAAACTCTCGTGGAGGCGGAGAAAGTGACTTCAGATTATCTTGAGCGGTATCAGGGCACAAGTGGCAAGGAACTTGATGAATTTATGAACGAGAAAGGTAAGGGTAGCCGTGATGGGGGGACCAAAAATCCCAGGTAGCCCGGTGTCTTTCCCTGTGAGTGGTTCAAGAATCCTTCCCTCTGCTTATTATCTACTGAAACCATATCAATCTTTTTTCCGCAAGGTATTCAGCCTGTATTCCATGAGCGCTATCTTCTGACTCAACTCTTTGTTCCTGCCTTTCAGGTCGGATACGACAACAGAGAAGTACAATACTACGAGAACCAAAAAGAAGAATATGATCAGGAAGACCAATGCGGGGGGATAACCGATCCCCAGACTGAAGGCAAGCGGATCAATTACAAGGTCCGCAATGGAAGCCAGAATCATCCCGAATCCTATTAACAGCCAGACGAGAGAGAGCTCTTCCCGGAAATTTTTCTTTCTCACCAGTTCCAGGATCGTGAGAAACAGGGAAGTGCCTAAAATAAAAATCACTAAGCGCATACCAAGGGACATACGCTAATCCTCCTTTCTGAGCAGCACCATGAGAATGGCCAGAAACATCCTCGCCACGTACACAAGAGGCCTCAACCCGGAGTGCATCGATTTGCCCTGACGCTTTTCCACCATCCTCACCGGGGCCTCCCTCACCTTGAATTTCTTCTTATGGAGCGCCATGATAATGTTCACATCAGGATAGTCCAGGGGATAGTTGTCACCCGCGGAAAGATAGGAAAACACCGTTCTGTTAAGCAGCAGAAATCCCGAGGTAGGATCGGTAAAGGTTATTCCGGTATAAAGCCGGGCGATTCTGGAGAAGATAAACACCCCAATCCTTCTCGCGGTGTCCATGGAATAGGGTGCCCCCAAAAAGCGGGAGCCGATGATCACATCAGCACCCTCGCGTTCCCTTGCCTCTATGAGATTCTGCACCGAAGCAGGGTCATGTTGTGCGTCGCCATCCAGGGTGATGACAAAGTCATAACCTTCCTCTGTCGCGAAGCGAAATCCTGTCTGGACCGCCCCACCATAACCGATATTAAAAGGGATATCCAGAACCATAACGCCTTTCTGTCTTGACAATTCAGATGTTTTGTCAGAAGAGCCGTCGTTTACGACCAAGATGTCGGCTGTGGGATTACTTTTCTTGACATCATCCAGGACACCGGCGATATGTTCTTCTTCATTATACGCAGGGATAACGATCAGATAAGACTTCAAGATTCCACCTATTTTTCAAGAATACGCGGCATTACGATGTGTTATTATAGCAGGGGAGAGGACTATGGTAAATACCTTGGAAGAGGCAAAAGAGATTTTCAGATACCGGGAACTTCTCCGTAATCTTGTCCTGAGGGATGTCAAGATACGATACAAGCGTTCCGCTCTCGGCTTTCTATGGGTCATGCTTGACCCATTGCTGATGCTGCTTGTCTTTTATGTGATATTTGCCGGACTTTTCGGGTCCGTCGGGAAATACTCAGCCTACCTCATGTCGGGGATCATCATGTGGCAGTTTTTTTCGCAGGGGACAAAAGTCGCCTCGCTGGCTTTTCTTCAGAACCGCAACCTCATAAACAAGGTATATCTGCCGAAAGCTATCTTCCCCCTCTCGGTCGTAGCCTCTTCGCTGGTGCATTTTATCTTTTCACTTGTTCCCCTCTTCATTATCCTCCTGTCTTCCGGCACAAAGTTCGGTATTAACCTTGCGTTGCTGCCCTTTGTTGTGGGTATTGTCTTTGTATTTTCTCTCGGCATGGCCCTGACTGTCTCGACGCTCGCAGTTTTTTTTCACGATGTGGTCTATATCTATGATGTCGTGCTGCTGGGCTGGATGTACTTTTCAGCGATATTTTATCCGGTCTCCATTCTTCCCCAAAAGCTTCAAGTGCTTATGTCGCTTAACCCTCTCTATCACTTCATTAGTCTTTTCAGGGCAAGTCTTTATGACCCCACCCTTCTGACGGCAGAGCATGTCCTTTCAGGGTCGGCCTTTGCCTTACTCTCCTTTTTGATCGGTTGGGGCATTTATTACGGGAACAGAGACAAAATAATATTTTACCTTTGAGAAAGGAAGCATTTCCATGATAGCGCTTCAGGGCGTATCGGTCAAATATAGACTTGTTGAGGAACGCAGGAGATCATTCCAGGCGCACGTTATCAATTATGTAAAGGGGAAGAGGGTAGTAAAACATATCCTGTGGGCGCTGAGGGATATAACATTGGAAGTCGGTCAAGGGGAATCGTTAGGTATTATCGGGCCCAATGGCGCGGGGAAAAGCACTTTGTTGAAGGTTATCTCCGGGGTTATGAATCCCTCCGAAGGAATGGCCAATGTGAGGGGCAAGACTGCCCCCCTGATCGAGCTCGGCGCAGGTTTTGATGACGAGCTCACGGGAAGAGAAAATATCTTCTTGAATGCTTCGATCCTCGGTTTTTCGAGGAGGGAGATAGAGGAGCGCTTTGACAGGATCGTGGATTTTTCAGAATTGAAGGAGTTTATCGATACACCGCTGAAGCATTATTCCACCGGGATGGTGGCGCGCCTCGGGTTTTCCATTGGCACGGAAGCGAATCCCGATATCCTGATTGTGGATGAGGTACTCGCAGTCGGAGACGCTCACTTTCAGAAAAAAAGCCGAGACAAGATACTGACTTTCAAAGACAAGGGGGTTGCTATACTGTTTGTCTCACACAATATGGAAGAGGTCAGGAACCTCTGCAATCAGGTTTTGTGGCTTGATCACGGGAGAGTAAGGATGCTGGGAGAGCCGGAAGAGGTGATTGCCGAATATGAAAAAGAGGTAGCGGTTGGCGGCAGCGTCAGGACGCTCTGAAGAAGCGGCCGGGAAGGACAATATACCTTTGAGGCATCATGCGAATTCTTCACCTTTTGTATGAAAGCGAAGGAGATTACTTCGGAATCGGCGGAGTAGGAACAAGGGCGTACGAGATTTATGAACGACTAAGAGATCGCCACGATATTACATTCTTATGCAAGAAGTACCCGGGAGCAAAGGGGGGAGAAAAGAGAGATCTGAAGCACCTATTCGTAGGAGTGGAGAGCAAAAACCTCACGAAGAGCTTGTTGGCGTACGCTTATCATGCCGCACAATATGTGAGGAGGCATGAAGATCAATATGACATCATCATTGAGGAATTCTCACCTGCTATTCCCACATTCTTACATGTCTTCACAAGGAAACCGCTGGTATTGCAGATACAGGGATATACAGGGAAACTGTATTTCAGAAAATATAATCCCCTTTACGCATTTACCCTTTATACCCTGGAGCTGCTGAGACCCCGGTGTTATGACCATTTTATTTTTGTGAAACGGGAAACTGCCACGAGATTCCGGGTGGGAAGCAAAAAACACTCCCACATCATTCCCAATGGTGTGGCGGCTGAATTGCTGAATATGCCATACAATGAGGGTGAATACATTCTCTATCTTGGGAGGATAGATATCTACGGGAAAGGACTTGACATCCTCCTGAATGCATACGCGCAATTGCTTGAAGACTCCCCGGGGGTGAGATTGGTCATTGCAGGGGACGGAAGGGACAGAGAACCCTTCAGGGAGAAAATTGCCGCGTTGCCACGAGACGTCAGAAACAACATAGAGCTGCTGGGCTGGGTTTCCGGAGATACGAAAAATGAGACAATAAGGAGGGCGTTATTTGCGGTCTTCCCTTCAAGGCACGAGGTTCAGTCAATTGCAGCCCTTGAGGCAATGGCATCTGGCAAGGCGGTCATTGTGAGCGATATACCCGAATTCGGCGTTGTGAGAGACGCGGAGGCGGGAATGTCTTTTAGAACAGGGGACGCGCGTTCCCTGGCTCAGTCCATGAAAGATATGGTGACACACAATGAACGGGGGGAGATGGGAAAGAGGGGGAGGGAATGGGTAAGGCAGTTTATCTGGGACAAGATCGCCCTGAATTTCGAACGGTTTCTCAATGAGGTTGCTTATGTTTCGAGAATATAAACCAATTGAATGGAATGACGAAAAAATAAAAAGAATATGGGATTATACGTCTCACTTTCCTGAAAACTATTTTTCTTATCAGGTCGGCAAAGCTTTAATCGATCGCTTAAGTATATTTTTCCCAAATGCTAAGAATGTGCTCGATTATGATTGTGGTGCCGGTTTTTTGATCCCTCATTTAATGGATAAGAAGTTAGAGGTTTCCGCTCTGGAGTTCTCAGATGAATCATTGGCGCTCATAAATAGCAAGTTCCGGAACAATCGTTTCTTCAAGGGTTCATATACAATAGAGCAACTGAAGGATTCTGCCGAAACATTTGATGTCATTATGGTTGTTGAAATTATTGAACATTTAAACGATAAATATTTGGGTCAAGCTGTCCATGATATTAAAACGTTACCTTCTGATAACGGCATACTCATATTTACCACCCCCAATGATGAAGACTTATCCAAGTCAATGGTATCTGTCCTGAATGTGATCATGTTTTTCACCGGTGGCAACATGTCAGGACCTGGAATAAGAGTAGTTTAACACTCTTTTTACAATCGAATGGATTTGATATTGCGGCTATATTTAAAACAAATTTTTCGAAAACGAAATTACTAATAGGACTTGAATCGCTTTTAAGCAGATTATTACAGCGCTAAATCCCTATAAGTTTTTAATTGAGGCACATTTACAAAGGCTCTGTATAGATCTTCTTCAGTCGGCTGCTCTTTATTTTTAAGAATATAGTTTGTATCTGCAGACAGCCGTTGCAAAAAATCGTTTACCCCCGCCAAATATATAACAGTTTTGATATCCTGATACTGTTCGAGCAAATATTTAGGCTGTAAATAATTTTCAACAGATGTGTGACCGCTTCTCCCAACATTTCCAACCCAGTAGGAATGAGTTTTTCCATTATCATTCAGTAATGCTTGTAGTAAATAAGGCCAGGTCTTTTTTTGGTCAAGATATAAACACTCTGTTGTGCTGCCGCCAATTGCTCAAATCTTGTTTTCACATTGCTTGGGAATTTCATCGCCTCTTATTCCATCTGAATTAGTCAGGAAGTTTGAATCTCCATATACGCCGGGAAGGATGCCGCTTTTTATCTTAAGAATTCTCTTAAGATTCGGTTGCCAGGCAAAATATCTATTTCTGTCTTTATTAATTGCCCTTAAAGCGATTTCAGAAACAAGAGAGGCAACAATTATCTCTATTGTTACAGAGGCGGCAATAAGCTGAATTGTTTAAGATTTTTCATTCATTAGGAGAATTCAAGTGACTTTTCCATTTAATTTATCTACAATAACATCAAAGATAAGCTTTTTAAATGATATTGTTGGATTTTTAAGAGAACGGAAGAAATTCTGGCTTGCTCCAATAATTATTGTCCTTCTTTTAGTAAGTATTCTGATGGTTATTGGCGGAGGGTCGGCAGTAGCTCCACTTGTGTTCCCCCTATTTTAAATGCAGGCAAAGAGCAAAGGAGAAAAGCTTAAAGCCCAACTTGTTATCGTAACAGGTTTTTTGTTTCTCTATTTTGTTTTTAAGAAATCTCTTTTTCTTTATTCTTCCTTAATGAAGTAGCCCCCGTTTAGACCGGACACAGGTACGAACCATGATAAGTTGTAGGGATAGATGTAGAATTATACCTACAACCAAGACAAGGAGGCGTATGAGTCCGGTAGAAGTCATCACATCAGTCCAGAGGCGTAGGCGCTGGAGCCCTGAGGAAAAGAGAGCATTGGTTGAGGAAGCAGAGCAGCCCGGCATGAGCATTTCAGCTGTAGCCCGGAAATACGGGATACATCCCAACCAGCTGTTGCACTGGAGGAAGCTCATGCATATTGGAGCGCTTTCAGCAATGCGGGCAGACGAAGAGGTTGTCCCTATCTCCGAGGTCAAGGTGTTGAAAGCGAAGGTTCGGGAGTTAGAGCGTCTCTTGGGGAAAAAGAGGACCAGATAATCGGGGTTTTGAAGGAGGCCGGAGCTGGTATGCCTATAGCCGAGCTATGCCGCAAGCATGGGATAAGCGATGCAACCTACTACAACTGGAAGGCGAAGTACGGCGGCATGACGGTCAGCGAGGCAAAGAAGCTGAAGCAGCTGGAGGATGAGAACCGTCGGCTGAAGCAGATCGTAGCGGATCTCAGCCTTGACAATCAGGCACTGAAAGCGGTCATCTCAAAAAACTTCTAAGACCCAAGGCGCGGAAAGAAGCAGCGGTATTTGTCATGGGAGGCTTTGGGCTGAGTCAGCGACGGGCCAGTAGTCTTGTCGGGTTGTGCCGGAACACTCTACGGTATCAGGCAATGCCCAGCAATGACGAAGAACTCCGCAAGAGGCTCAGGGAGCTGAGCGAGAAGAAGAGACGGTATGGATGTGAAAGACTACATCTGTTTCTCAGGCGAGAGGGTTTGGTGAAGAATCATAAGAGGACAGAGCGCATATATCGTGAAGAAGGGCTTACGTTAAGGATTCGAAGGAGGAAGAAACTGGATCCCAGGGAAGGATTGAGTTATCGAAGGCCTGCCGTACCAATGAGCAATGGGCGATGGACTTTGTTTCTGATGCATTGAGTAGCGGCAGGAGGATAAGACTGCTGCCGATCATTGATATGTATACGAGGGAATGTTTGAGGATCGAGGTGGATACCTCCATTGGCGGGCAGAGGGTCGCAACAATTCTCAGTCAGATAGGGGCTATGAGGGGATTACCCGATCATATCATGGTTGACAATGGCCCGGAGTTCATCAGTAATGCACTGGATGCATGGGCTTATGAGCGTGGGATTAAGCTGCAGTTTATTCGCCCGGGGAAGCCGGTTGATAACGCGTACATGGAGAGTTTCAACGGCAAGTTAAGGGATGAATGCCTGAATCAGAACTGGTTTATGAGTCTTGATCATGCTCGTCGGGTTATTGAAGAATGGCGTATTGAATATAACCAGGAGCGGCCTCACAGTTCCCTGGGTAATCTGACACCAAATGAATTCAGGCTGGAGCAAGAAAATGTACTGGAATTCTCTAATCCATAGTGGCACAATGAATGGGGATAGGTCCCTTGAGTGGACGTATGAAATTTAGTCTTCCCGATGGGGGGGAGCACCTGCTCATCACCCGAATGACGGGGCCCCCCGATGGTCGACGAAGGGGCGATTCATGAAGATCCTCCAGCTCATCTATGAAAGTCTCGGGAACCCATTCGGATTCGGGGGGGCCGGGGTGAGGGCCTATGAGATTTATAAAAGGCTGAAGGACAGGCATAAAGTTACTCTTCTCTGTATGAAGTATCCCGGGGCGAGGGACGGCGCTATTGAAGGGTTGAGGCATCTCTTTGTGGGAACAGAGAGCAAGAGCCTCGCAAAGAGCGTTTTTGCCTATACCGTTCAGGCGATGAACTTTGTAAGGCATTATGGCGATGATTTCGATATCATCGTAGAAAACTTTTTACCTTCAACACCTTTTTTCTCAACATTGTTCACCCGTACGCCCGTTATTTTGCAGGTTCAGGGCATAATGGAAAAGCATTCTTTCAAGAAGTTTCATCCCTTCTATGCGATTCCAATGCATATGGTTGAGCGGTTCTACCCGTGTCTTTATAAGCGCTTCATCTTCGTGTCACCCGTCACAAAGGAGAAGATAATGAGGAGGCTCGGAAGGAAGAACGTGCAATGTCAAGTAATACCCAACGGGATCAACGACGACCTTCTGAGGGTAACCCCTGAGGACGGTGGGTATATCCTCTTTTTCAGCAGAATAGATATCTATACAAAGGGTCTCGACATTCTCGTTGAGGCATTCAAAAAGATCGCCTCCGAGTATCCTGAAATAAGGCTGATCCTTGCCGGGTATGAATTCGACAGATTCGAGACCCTGGTCTCGGGCTCCCATCTTTCTCTCAAGGAGAGGATCGAATATGCGGGGTTTGTGGCGGGAGAAGAAAAAGTGAGGCTCCTGTCCGGAGCAACGTGCGTGGTCCTGCCATCACGCCATGAATCCTCGCCGGTGAGCGTCCTCGAGGCTGCTGCATGCGGGAAGGCGGTGATCGTGAGCGACATCCCGGAAATGAGTTTTGTGGAAGAAAAGGGGTTTGGGCTCAGTTTTCCTTGCTGTTCAGCGGACCGGCTGTCAGAAAAAATGAGGATAGTACTGGGTGATGGGAAAAAGAGGGCAGTGATGGGGACACGGGGCAGGGAGTTCGCCGCTCAATTTTTGTGGGACCATATTGCCATAGATTTTGAGAATGTGTTAAACCATAGTGCATAACTTTTGCGTATGACTGATTCAAGGCGAATATGGACAAAAAGCGTATCATAAAGATGGTCCTGGCGAAGACGAGGGGGAAATCGGCTCAGGGAGGCGGGTGATGCTTAGTGAATCTGAAATAATTCCGTACCATCTCTCGCCTCCCGCAGGTGAAAGGGTTGTGGTTCTCGCCCCTCATCCTGATGATGAAACCTTCGGATGTGGGGGGGCACTCAGCCTTCTCGTCGACGCAAAAAAGAAAATCAAGGTTCTCTTTCTCACCAGCGGGGATAAAGCAGAATCCAGGGGGAAGGGATTTTCGGACAGAGAGCATATTACGGAATACTCCCTGCTGAGGGAAAGAGAGGCAGAAAGGGCCCTCGGGGTCCTGGGCGTTTCTGAGTATGAATTCTTACGATTCCCTGACAGGGAAATCCATGAGCATTACCAAGATGCGCTTCAGAGCATTTCCAAAACAGTTGAGGAATTCAGTCCTGATACAATCTATGCACCGTCACTGGTTGAACTCAATCCGGACCACCGCACTGCCGCTGCCATGTCAATGGAGATCCAGAGGAGATTTATGGCAGGTCCTGCCGAGTGTGACGGAAGGTCACTGGTACGAATCGTTTTCTACGAGGTTGCCACCCCTTTAAGACCCAATACCCTTGTTGATATCACCCCCGTATATAGAAGGAAGAAGAGGGCCATGAAGAGATATCGTTCACAGCTGAAGCTTGCGGATTATCTAGGGCACACCGCTGCATTAAACACCGTCAGGGCATTGACGGTGAAAGGGCCGCGATACGTGGAGGCATTCTGGTGCATCGAAACGCCATTGAGCAGTGAAGAGATAGCGAACTGGCTGAGTTACAGAGAAGTGCTCGCTGCCGGGTACTAGGCGGACCCTCAGGAAGGACACATGCCCAAGGGAATGAATGGTTTCGATGCGGGAATTACTAATCTCCTCTGGGGTGTAGGGGTGAGAATATACATATGCTGCATAAGCTGCACACACAGGGCGTTGAACCTCGCATGAACTCAAAGATTTTGAAGAAGTCGTATTTGGCTTGTTTTTTGCTTAATAAGTCACTCACATTTCTTTCTTCAAAAACACTTGACAAGAGGGGATTCTCTGTTTATACTTCTTACAGACTAGTTTACGGACTAGGATTTTGCAGGCCAGAGCGTGGGTATGGACCTAAAAAAAAGCTTGACAAGGACAGTGCCTTTCATTACAATTGAGGCAAATGATTAGGGCGAGGGGGTGATGAGTTTTCCAAAAAATAATCATCAGCTATCGTTGATAGCCCTGTTTTTATCAATAAACCATGGAAAAGGAGGTGATAGATTTTTTAAAGGAAGGGAGGATTTGTGAATTTGGGGTTCTGTTTTTTTGTAGCTGAGGTTCTCAGCCATCGGCTGAGAGAGATTAAAGAGACTGGAGAATAGTTTAATCAGAAGGAGGTTGAAAGTGAAGATAA
>DATKOU010000234.1:0-20196 GCA_035524455.1 Thermodesulfovibrionales bacterium
CAGCAACGCAAAGATTACTCTTATGAGTTTATGGGCGGTAGCAAACACCGCTCTTTTAAACAACAGGCCTTCTGCCTTCCTTTTCAGAAAATAGTTTCTAAAGGTGCTATTGTGCTGGCTCACGTTAACCGCCATCAGCTCAATGACTCTTCGGAGATGACGGTTCCCCTGTTCTGAACTCCTGCTTGTTCCCTCGGAAACTTCGGGCAGCTTTCATAAAAGACTCTGAAGCAGAATGTTTCTATCTCCCCGATGCTGGGAACATGAATAGCATCCGGTGCGACACAGATACCAAAGTATCCTTCCTTAAAATATGGACAGCTCACAAACACCTCCTTGACTTGAAAAGTTGAACTCCGGTATTTTCAAGCTCCTTTGTATTAGATTCCTGATTCATGCAATAGTTCCTTCTCGATTGTCAAAAAAAGGAGTGCCAGGGCCACGGAGGGGGATAGGGGGGAATCTTTTGACCCAGGCACTCCGAGGGAGGGCTTTTTAAATCCGTTTCTTCCTAATCATGCGTCTTGCATGTCATGCCGTTATAGCGATTATTGGACAGTTGCCTGAGTAGCCACCCTATCTGTTAAAAGCCACGTGATCCACCACCGCGGGACTTACGTCCACTGTGTGTTTCGTTGTTCTCTGCCTTTTCTGTCTGTTCTTCCCTGAGTTTTTGATACTCCTTCATCTGCTCCTCAGTGAGAATCTTTCCGATTTGCATATCGGTAGACCACTTGAGCTCCTGCAGTTGACTTTTCACTGCCTTCCTGTCATCTGAACTATTCTTCACTATCTCACGGCGCTTCTCTATGCTTCCCTCGATAATAGGTCTCATCTTTGCTTCCTGCTCTTCAGTAAGGCTGAGGCGCGTCTTTAACCGGGACATGACCTCATCGGGAGAAGCATTTATGTTCGATATATCTCGCGCTTGCGCTCCGATAGGCTGCGTCATAAAGATCATGGCACAAAACAATACGTAACCAGACAAGGCAAGGAATTTAAGGTAACTCCTATTGGCTATGACCGCCATGACGCATCTTATTGTGGCCATCACGATATCGCTCATTGGGTCACTACTCATAAAACCTCCTCTATCTGTTCGGTAAAAAGATAGACGATCAAGAAAGGTGCTCGGTTACAATTTCTTCAAGGCATGAAGTTCCGGATATTGTGAGCGTGAAATGGCTCGTATGGAGATGGGGGGGGTGCTGCCTGCCATTTCTTGGAGGGGACGGCAGGCAGCACGAGGTAATTCGAATGGATTTTACATACAGAATATGAAGAGAATATGAATGATCACAAGAACAGTTATTTGTAAGAATAAAATTCAGCTATGGATGAACTACTCGGCTATGCGACCTACACTTTCCCGTATTTGTTGCAGTGCAATGTCACTTCAGTTTTGTAACCTTTTGTACGTCTTCACCGTCTTTTAGGCAGGTAAACATGTTTTGAAAATATCCGATCAGGCTCATTTCATATCGGCATTCTGGAGAGTTGACTCAGCGGGAATTATTTGTAAACTTGAGTTATGATATGAAGGCATCACTTCCGTACTCCAACACTGTATGAATGAAGGCTTTAAGGATGTCGGTGAGAATGAAGAACCCTGCGGCAAGACCGCAGGGTATCTTAACGCAAGGAGCAATTTTCATTATATTCGCTCACCGGCCCGCAGCAAGCTGCGGGGAATGCACTCGCTGCCCGTTTCACGACTTGTAGTGTTCGTGGTGAAAGGATGACCAAAATGGCTACCGGAGAACTCAGGGAAGACGAAAGGGAACCGAAGCCCCATCCCGCGGCCTCGCGTAAGCACTGGTGGATCTGGCTGACAGCAGTTTGCCTTATCGCCGTCGGGCTTTACTTTTATTTCGCTCAAGCGCCGGCTGGCTCCGCTAAACAAGGTCCAAACGTCCGCACGGTGCCTGTGGTGACGGCAGCAGCGAGAAAGGGCGACATCAGGATATATCTCAACGGGCTCGGCTCGGTAACGCCGCTCAATGTTGTTACAGTGAAGAGCCGCGTTGACGGGCAGCTGATGAAGGTCCTTTTCCGTGAGGGACAGGTCGTCAGCGCAGGAGACCTGCTGGCTGAAATAGACCCCCGGCCCTTTGAGGTGCAGTTGACCCAGGCCGAGGGGCAGATGGCCCGCGACCAGTCACTCCTGAAGAACGCAGTGCTCGACCTGGAGCGCTATAAAGAGTTGTCGCAGCGGGATTTGATCCCTAAGCAGCAGTTGGATACACAGGAGGCACTGGTACGTCAGTATGAAGGAGTTCTCAAACTGGACCAGGGGCAAATCGATAACGCCAAGCTGCAGCTTATTTACTGCCATATCACCGCGCCGATTAGTGGACGGGTCGGGCTTCGCCTAGTGGACGCCGGCAATATCATTCACGCAAGTGATCCAAACGGTTTGGTTGTGATCGCGCAACTTCAACCCATCACGATAATTTTTTCGATTCCCGAGGACAACCTGACAGAGTTATTACGCAAGCTTAAGGCTGCCAAGGGCATACCAGTGGAGGCCTTTGATCGCGAGCAGAATCAGAAAATCGCCTCCGGATACCTGCTTACAGTCGACAATCAGATCGATCCGACAACCGGTACGGTCCGCCTCAAGGCAATGTTTCCAAATAAGGAGAATGAACTTTTCCCTAACCAATTCGTCAACGCCCGCCTTCTTCTGGACACGAAGCATGGTACCACTATTGTGCCGCAAGCCGCAATACAGCGAAGCCCAAAAGGGGCGTTTGTGTATGTGGTAAAGGCAGACAAGACTGCTGAAGTGCGTCCGGTCAGAGCGGGTCCGTCTGAGGGAGACGATATCTCCATAGACGAGGGCCTGTCTCCCGGCGAGATAGTCGTTGTGGAGGGCGCAGACAGACTGCGAGAGGGCAGCAAGGTCGAACTGCAGGGTCAGGCACAAAACAACTCCCGCAAGGGCGGGTAGATGAATCCTTCGCGTAGCTTCATAGTGCGGCCAGTGGCAACAACGCTGCTGATGGCAGCCATTCTTCTGGCCGGCGCAGTGGCATACCGACTGTTGCCTGTCTCTGCCTTACCGCAGGTGGATTACCCGACGATTCAGGTCGTGACTTTTTATCCTGGCGCAAGCCCGGATGTCACCGCTTCATCCATTACTGCGCCTTTGGAGCGCCAGTTCGGGCAGATGCCGGGACTGCGACAGATGACGTCCACAAGTTCCGGCGGAAGTTCGGTAATCACGCTGCAATTCAGTCTTGACCTGAGCCTCGATGTCGCAGAGCAGGAAGTGCAGGCGGCCATCAATGCCGCAACCACATTTCTCCCCAGAGACCTTCCGAACCCTCCAGTCTATAGCAAGGTGAACCCTGCAGATGCACCGATTCTGACTTTGGCGTTGACTTCAAATACCTTGCCCTTGCCCCAGGTGGAAGATCTGGCAGACACAAGGCTTGCGCAGAAGATATCCCAGTTATCAGGCGTGGGACTGGTCAGTATCAGCGGAGGGCAGAGGCCGGCGGTCAGGGTACAGGCGAACCCCACGGTCCTGGCTGCCTATGGACTTACCCTTGAAGACATGCGCACGGCCCTTGCGGCGGCAAATGTCAATCAGGCGAAGGGTGGCTTCGACGGTCCACGCCAGTCCTCCATCATCGGGGCAAACGATCAGCTCCTTACGAGCAAAGAATACAGGCCTCTGGTCGTTGCCTATCGTAACAACGCACCGGTATTGCTGTCTGATGTGGCTACTGTCATCGATGATGCAGAAAATGTGAATCAGGCGGCCTGGATGAACGATGCCCCTGCGGTGATCGTGAACATACAGCGGCAGCCCGGCACCAATGTCATAGAAGTCGTAGACCGCGTGAAGAGGCTGCTGCCTCAATTACAAAGCTCATTGCCTTCCACAGTGCAAGTATCCATTCTCACTGACCGGACAACAACCATCCGCGCATCGGTCAAAGACGTGCAGTTTGAGCTGATGCTGGCGGTGGTCCTGGTCGTGATGGTAATCTTTTTGTTTCTTCGGACATTGGCGGCAACATCTGTACCCAGTGTCGCAGTTCCATTGTCCCTCGTCGGCACTTTCGGAATAATGTATCTTGTGGGGTTCAGCCTGAATAACCTCTCGCTGATGGCGCTTACGATCGCGACCGGCTTTGTGGTCGATGACGCGATTGTGATGATCGAAAATATCGCGCGCTACATAGAACAGGGGGAGCCCCCTCTTCAGGCCGCGCTCAAAGGTTCGGAACAGATAGCCTTTACCATTATGTCCCTGACCGTCTCGCTCGTAGCAGTGCTCATTCCGCTTCTCTTTATGGGGGATGTGGTGGGACGGCTGTTCCGCGAGTTCGCCATCACCCTCGGGGTCACGATTGTCATCTCAGCGGTAGTGTCGCTCACTCTTACGCCGATGATGTGCGCGAGACTGCTGAAGCATAAGCCTGAAGAGCAGCAAAAAAGGCTTTTCCGGGTTTCACAGCAGCTGTTTGACAGGACCATTGAGTTATACGGAAAAACGCTGAAATGGGTGCTTCAGCACCAGACTCCCACGCTGTTGGTGGCCGTGGGAACTCTGATTCTCACGGTATTTCTCTACATGGTAGTGCCCAAAGGCTTCTTCCCTGTTCAGGACACAGGTTTGATCCTGGGTATATCCGAAGCGCCGCAATGGACGTCGTTCACCGCAATGGCGGAGCAGCAGCAGGCGCTCAGCAGAGTGATCCTAAAAGACCCGGCGGTCAAAAGTCTCTCCACATTCATCGGAGTGGACGGGACGAACACAACCCTCAACAGCGGACGGGTACTCATTAACCTAATGCCGATCGAAGAACGAAAAATGAGTGCGAGCGATATCATACGCCGGATGCAGCCGGAACTTGCGAAACTCAGAGGGATCACGCTTTACATGCAGCCGGTGCAGGACCTTACGGTCGAGAGCCGGGTGAGCAGGACACAGTACCAGTACAGCCTCGAAGATCCCGACATCAACGAACTGAATAGCTGGACCCCCAGGGTCGTCGATGCCCTGAGCAGGCTTCCGGAGCTTCGCGATGTGAGCAGTGACCAGCAGGACCAGGGTCTGCGTGCTTCATTGCTTATCGACCGGACCACAGCATCACGATTAGGGATCACCCCCCAGCTCATTGACGATACCCTTTACGATGCCTTCGGACAGCGTCAGGTTTCTACTATGTTCACGCAGCTGAACCAGTACCGCCTCATTTTGGAGGTAAGACCTGAATTCAAGCAAAACCCCGGCAAACTGAAAGATATCTACATCCGCAGCTCTGGCGGCGGACAGGTGCCGCTGGGCGCGATCACGCGCACCGCAGAAACCACCGGACCGCTCGTCATAAGCCATCAGGGGCAGTTCCCTGCAACGACAATATCGTTCAATCTGGCGCCGGGGGAGTCGCTCGGCAAAGCGATAAAAGAGATCGATTCGATCACGCAGCAGCTGGGGCTGCCCGCAAGCATCCGCAGGAGTTTTCAGGGCACAGCCCAGGCGTTTCAGTCCTCGCTGGCCAACGAGCCTCTGCTGATACTAGCTGCGCTGATAACCGTCTATATTGTGCTCGGGGTGCTGTACGAAAGTTACATCCATCCGATCACTATTTTATCGACGTTGCCATCCGCCGGCGTTGGTGCGATTCTCGCGCTGCTCATCTGCCGCACTGAATTCAGCGTTATTGCATTGATCGGCATCATTCTCCTGATCGGTATTGTGAAGAAGAACGGCATTATGATGGTCGACTTTGCCCTCGATGCAGAACGCAGGGAAGGCAAAAGCCCGGTTGATGCAATCTATCAGGCGTGTCTTTTGAGATTCCGGCCGATCATGATGACCACGCTGTCCGCCCTGCTGGCAGCGCTTCCTCTTGCATTGGGCTCGGGGATGGGTGCAGAGCTGCGCCGGCCGCTTGGTATCTCTATCATCGGCGGTCTGATCTTCAGCCAGATGCTTACACTCTACACAACGCCCGTCATTTATCTTTGGTTCGACCGGTTGGCGAGACGACTAGGCAGGGTACGCTCCGAAAATTCCGATGATGTTCCAGATGACCGGGCCGGAGGGACAGGCTCTTAATGAATATCTCGGCGCCTTTCATTAAGAGGCCTGTTGCGACGACGCTCCTGACCGTCGGGATGGTCTTAGTCGGAATTGTTGCCGTCCGTTTGCTGCCCGTAGCTCCGTTGCCTCAGGTCGACTTTCCGACGATCTCTGTATCAGCGGCGCTGCCGGGGGCGAGCCCCGAGACCATGGCGACATCCGTTGCTGCTCCGCTTGAACGCCAGTTTGCCCACATCGCGGGCGTGACCGAGATGACTTCAACCAGCACCCTTGGAGCAACTTCCATCACCCTGCAATTCGAATTGAGCCGCAACATCGACGGCGCTGCCCGTGATGTCCAGGCTGCGATCAATGCAGCGCGAAGTTACCTGCCGGCGGCCCTTCCGAGCAATCCGACTTACCGAAAGGTCAACCCTGCCGATGCCCCGATTCTCATTATAGCGCTCACCTCGGACACGGTGGGTAGAGGGCGAATGTATGATGTGGCTTCGACTATTCTCCAGCAGAAACTTTCACAGGCCGAAGGCGTCGGCCAGGTGATCGTGGGCGGCGGCTCGCTGCCTGCAGTTCGCGTGGAGCTGAATCCTACGGCGCTAAACAAATACGGCTTCGGTCTTGATGACGTGAGAACCGCATTAAACAGCACTAATGCGAACCGACCCAAGGGACAATTAGCGGACGGGACCAGGACATGGGAGATCACTACTAACGATCAAATGTACAAGGCCGAAGAGTATAAGCCCCTTATTGTCGCATACCGGTCTGGCGCTGCGGTCAGACTTTCTGACGTTGCTGACGTGCAGGATTCAGTGGAGGACATTCGCAATGCAGGACTCGTTAACGGACAACCGGCCGTGCCTGTGATTCTCTTCCGGCAGCCCGGAGCAAATATCATAGAGACTGTCGACCGTATCAAGGACATGCTCCCTCAGTTGGAGGCATCTATCCCTGGCGCTGTCAGGCTTTCGGTAGTCATGGACCGAACTACAACTATCCGTGCCTCATTGAAACACGTAGAGCATACGCTCGTTATCGCGGGTGTACTCGTGATCATGGTTGTCTTCGCCTTTCTCCGAAATATCCGGGCCACGCTTATCCCGGCTGTTGCGGTTCCCGTATCGCTTATCAGCACCTTCGGGGTCATGTACCTCTTTGGATACAGTATCGATAACCTGTCCCTTATGGCGCTGACTATCGCCACGGGCTTTGTCGTGGACGACGCCATTGTTGTCCTTGAAAATATCACTCGTCACCTCGAAAAGGGGGTCCCCGCCCGGCAGGCCGCCTACCTGGGCGCGCGGGAGATCGGGTTTACCGTGCTCTCAATCAGCATTTCGCTCGTGGCGGTGTTCATTCCCATATTATTAATGGGCGGGATGCTGGGCCGTCTGTTCCGCGAGTTTGCGGTAACGCTTTCAGCGGCAATCCTGGTTTCGCTCGTGGTATCGCTCACCGCAACGCCTATGATGTGTGCGGCGCTCCTGAAACCGGAGACAGCCCGTTCCCACGGTAGGCTGTATAAGGCGGGCGAACGGGTGTTCGACTGGATGCACAGCCATTACGAAGAAACTCTGTCATGGGCCCTCCGCCATCCCCGATTCATGCTCGCCCTGACGTTGATAACCATAGTGACCAATATTTTTCTGTTTGTTGTCGTGCCGAAGGGGTTTTTCCCTCAACAGGACACCGGACGTCTGACCGGGTCTATTCAGGCTGCACAGGATATATCGTTTCAGGCCATGAAGGAGAAACTGACGGCAATTGTGAACATTATCAAGGACGATCCGGCCGTAGACAACGTGATAGCGTTTACTGGCGGCGGAGGCGGAGGTGTAACAAGGAACACGGCCCGAATGTTCATAGCGCTTAAGCCGCAGGGAGAACGGAAGCTCAGTGCGGACCAGGTGATTGCGCGACTGCGCAAGAAACTCGTTAGCGTACCGGGTGCGCCGGCCTTCCTTCAGGCTGTACAGGATGTGCGCGTGGGAGGAAGGATAAGCGCCGCACAATATCAGTATACGCTTCAGGGAGATGACTTGAACGAGCTAATGGCGTGGGCCCCGCGGATGGAGCAGCAATTGCGCGCGTTGCCCGGGGTAGTCGATGTAAACAGCGATCAACAGGATAAAGGGATGCAATCGACGGTAGTGGTCGACAGGAGTACCGCATCACGGCTCGGCATAACCTCACAGGTGATCGATGATACCCTCTACAGCGCTTTTGGTCAGCGGCAGGTCTCGATCATGTATACATTGCTGAACCAGTATCATGTGGTTATGGAGGTAGAGCCCCGGTTCTGGCAGCGTCCCGAATCTCTTCGGAACATTTACGTCCATTCTTCGAACGGAGCGCTGGTTCCGCTGAGCACGTTTAGCCGCTATGAGCCTACTGCAACCGCGCTCGCGGTAGGCCATCAGGGACAGTTTCCATCGGTGACCTTGTCGTTCAATCTGGCACCGGGAGCAGCGCTTGGTGATGCGGTGAAGAAGATCGAGACGACCACTCGGAAGATGGGTCTGCCGGCAAGTATCAGGGGCAGTTTCCAGGGTACGGCCCAGGTCTTTCAATCTTCTTTAGCAAGCGAACCACTGTTGATTTTGGCCGCTCTGGTCTCGGTCTATATCGTTCTCGGCATATTATATGAAAGCTACATTCATCCTATTACTATATTGTCAACGCTGCCATCGGCCGGTGTCGGCGCGATTTTCGCGCTGTTGATCTCCCGCACGGAATTGAGCGTCATAGCAATCATCGGAATTATTCTCCTCATCGGCATCGTGAAAAAAAATGGCATTCTGATGGTTGACTTCGCGCTTGATGCAGAACGCAGGGAAGGCAAGAGTTCTGTTGACGCGATCTATCAGGCCTGCCTGTTGAGATTTCGTCCGATCATGATGACGACTATGTCTGCTCTGTTTGGGGCCGTGCCTCTTGCGGTAGGATTTGGCGTCGGGGCAGAACTCCGGCGTCCACTCGGTATTGCTATTGTCGGGGGGCTGATCTTCAGCCAGATGCTCACGCTCTATACGACTCCGGTGGTATACCTTTACCTTGACAGGTTTAGGCTTTGGCTGGAAAACAAGAGGAAAAAAATGGGATGGGTCAGACGAGGTATTGTTTCGGGACCTGGGGAAATGTGATGGTGGAGAGATCCGCGATTGCCGGCGAAAAACGGAAAGAATGATCTATATTTTTGGCCGCCGCTAATCTTTATCCGCAAGCCGCGGGAAAACCATATTCTCATTATATTTTAGAGGTTTAATCCCAGTCGAGGAGCCTCTGCTTGCCTTCCAGTTTGCGTATTTTCGTCACGTCCTGGCTCACTTCCAGGGTGCCCCTGTATTTTCCCCCTGAATCGCGCACCGCGAAATACCTGATGTGGATAAACCTGCCCTTCATCTGAATCCAGAACTCAGCAACATCCCTTTTCCCTGCCCTGAATTCATCCAATATCTTCTGCACCACATGGAAGCTCTTGGGAGGGTGGCACTTCTGCACTTTTCTTCCGATGACCCCCGGGCTTCTTGGGAAAATCCTCTCTTTTGTCGCGGAATAATACACAAGCTCATCCTTCTCATCCACATACGAGATGTCAACCGGCAGGTGGGTAAGCAGGAGATCCACCTGTTCCCGGGTCAGACGGCCTGTGCTGAGATCCACAGCGCCTGACTCAACAGCTGCTCTTGCCTCAGCAGGAACCTCAGCTCCTGGCATCCAACCCTTTTCAGGCTCAACCCATGCATATCCTATCTCCTCTTCACCCTGCCGCACCTTTATCCAATCAGCCTCGGCCAGCATCTCCATTGCCATGGGAAAGAGGATATGCTCTTCCTTATAAATCATGTCGTTGATGCTCTGGAGCAGATATTTCAGCGTGCCATACACAAGAGGGACCTGAAGCTCAGATATCTGCGCCCTCGCGTATTTCAATGTCTGACGTATGTCGTCGTGGATTGCCCACATCACCTCAGAAGGGCCGCTGATGCCATGTTTTTCCAGCACAGGAAAAAGCTGGTTCTCCTTCCGGAGATAGTGAAGGTTGATGTCCGAAAGTCTCTCTATCAGCGCTCCCAGATTTTTCCTGTGCTGACGGAAGACCTCTTTGTCCGACGTATCGCAAAGATTGTCCATGATACCTTTAATCTCATGGACAATCCCTTCCACGGCCCTGTTTTCCTTCATAAAGGTATGGAGGGGATGTCCGGGGGGTGCAGAAGGCGCCTCCTGGGCTCCCAACGCCTCTTTGAAAACCTCCACATGGACATCGCAGAGACGCTTTATCTCGGTCTCAGGCATTCCCTCTTCCATGAGCTTCTGCTCCATCCTTGCTATCTCGGTGGCATCAATGTCTTTTATAAGCTCATAAAACCTCTGCTTCAGGACCGCCATGTCCACACCCTTATGGAGGTCCCTGATAATGTCTTTTAGGACTTCCTGGCGCATCTCAGCGTCCTGTATCGGCCCAGCCTCCGTGCTCTCTTCCACAATCGGGACGTCCTGTCCCGTCTTTTCCTTTATTGTGGCGGCTATTTCTTTCAGCAAGAGGGGGAGTTCAATGCCCCCGATGTGGGCAACGTGTGACAGGGAAGCGACTTTCCCCACTGTCTTTCTCATGACCGTACTCTGGAGCATCTTGAACTTTGGCGAACGATTGATGAAAAACTCCATCAGAAAAGGATAGTCTTTCAGCAACTCGTCAATCTTGGTCTTTCCACTCAGTTCCATTCTTCCCCCTTATCTGTTCTTCCGTATTTCTTGCCTACATTCACACTCTAAAATTATATCAGATTAATTTTTTCAATCCATTGTGACCGGATTCTCGTACCTGCTTCTGAAAATCCGGACAATCAGTGCGGCGCACCAAGGAGTATTGACCCCTGAGTAAAAAAAGTCCCTGCCACTGCAGCAGTCATGAGACAGGCAAGAGTCGCGGCAATAAGCGCCCTGAAGCCGATGGCTGAGATGTCTTTTGTCCGTTTCGGGACTAGGGCCGCGGTGCCTCCCACGAATACCGCAAGAGAGGCGAAGTGGGCAAACCCGTTAAGGGCATAGGCAGCAAGCACCGCCGAACGGGGATTCTTCAGGCCTCCTGTAGAGAGGAGCACTGCGAGGTCCTGGTACGACTTCACCTCAGTGAGAACCGCTCTTTCGCCGATAAGCTTTGAGATTTCAAAGGCATCTGAAGGGGGAACCCCTATCGCAAGGGTGAGAGGGTAAAAGAGATAGCCCAGGAGACCCTTTAATGACCAGTCCATCTGGAGGCCGGCGAAGTTATTCAGCCTCCCTCCCAGACCTCCAAGGAGGGAATCCACAAGGGCCACGATACCGAGGAATGCCAGGAGAAGGGCCATGATCCCTACCACCATCTTCATCCCCTCATTCGCGCCGTTGATGATCGCTTCCATCACAGTGGACTCTTTTTGGTAATGAGGAGCTATCTCCAGCCCAAGGGTCTCCGGTGTTTCGGTCTCAGGCATGATGATCTTCGATATCACAATCGCGCCAATGGCAGAGAGGATGGAGGAAGAGATGAGATGACCCGCAATGGTGGGGAACCGTCCCTGGAGGAGCATGACGTAAAGGGCGAGGACATTCGATGCAGTGGTAGCCATGCCTGCTGAAAGTATGGTACAGAGCTCAGAGCGGGTCATGCCTCCGAGAAAGGGAAGGATCGTCATATTGGCCTCAACACCCACGAAGATGTTGCTCGATACGCTGAGGGATTCCGCACCGCTTATCCTCATCAGTTTCGTAAACGTCGTCGAGAAGAGCTTAATGAGCCTGGGCATTACCCCGATATAGTAGAGGAGCATCATGAGACTCGAAAAAAAGACAATAGTGGGCAGGGCCTGAAAGGCGAGGAAAAACCCCAGGGACTCTTCTCCTGCCTCATTCTTCGTCCCCGGCGGAAGCGCAAGCCTGCCGAAGAGAAACCTGGTCCCTGCACCAGCGCTGTCGAGCACCTTCACCACCGCATCATTGATCACAAGAAATAGTCGCGAGCCTACGGGCACCACAAATATGAAAAACGCGAAGACAAGCTGGAGTGTCAGACCCCAGACAATAACCCGCCAGTTGATCACTTTTCTATGCGCTGACATTGTCCACGCAACGAACATGAGGACAAATATCCCTGTAAAACTCACCAGATTATCCATGAATGTCCCTCACCTTATGGTACTCCTTCGCCCTACTTCCTTTTCTCAAACAACAACCCTGAGATGGTCACGAACACCGCTGAGGTGGCGACCAAAACCCCGATGTCCATGAAAAGGGAAAAATCAAATACCCCTTGCTCCCTGAAGATTGCGTGCTTCAGTGCGTCGATTCCGTACGTGAAAGGGTTTATTCTTGTGAGCAGTTTCAGGATTGAGGGAAGCATCTTCACCGGATACATCGCACCGGAAAGGAAAAACATTGGCATCACAATAAAGTTCATGATCACGCTGAAGCTCTCAAAACTCTCATAAAATGTTGCGATCACGATTCCAAGTGACGCGATACAGAAGGACAGCAGCGTACAGATCACCAATGCCTCAATGATCGGTAGGACCCCGAGTCTGATACCAAGGAAAGGAAAGAGGGCAAGGATTATGGCTGCCTGAATCACCGAAATTATGGTCCCGCTCAGTGCCTTTCCCAGCACTATGGAGAGCCTGGAAACCGGTGCCACGAGTATCTCTTTCATCAGCCCGAACTCTTTGTCCCATATTATGGATATGGAAGAGAATATCGCACTGAAGAGAATCGTCATCCCGAGAATCCCTGGAAAGATAAATTGGATGTAGGAGATACCCATGCCGGGGGAGACGATTCCCATGCCCGGGGAGACGAGCCTCGACATGCCGCCACCCACGAGGAAGAGCCAGATGAGCGGTCTCGCGAGTGTCGAGACGAGCCTGCTCTTTTCCCTTATGAATTTCTTGAACTCCCTTGCCACAAGGACATAGATGGCATTACCCTCTGCCAAATCTCCTCCTGTATGAGCGGACTTCCTCTTTGATGGTGTCTCCGGACGATACCCCTTCAGCCCTGATTTCCTTTCCGGTCATCTTGAGGAAAACATCATTCAGCGTTGGTCTCTGGAGTCTCACCGAAACCACTGTTTCGCCCATAGCCCTGATGATTTCGGGGATACACGCGTCTCCCTTCAAGGTGGTAAGGAAGAGTTCGCCGTCCTGCTCGGACACCTCCACATGGAACAGCTTCTCGATCTCCCGCCGTGCCGTGAGATTGTCAGTTGTCCTGATATAGATCACGTCTCCCCCCACCGTTTTCTTCAGCTTCTCCGGGGTGTCGAGGGCAATTATCTTCCCTTTGTCGATAATTGCGATCTGGTCACATACCTCAGCCTCCTCCATATAATGGGTCGTCATGAAAATCGTCACTTGATGCTCTTTGGGCAATGCGACGATAAACTCCCAGAGATTTGCCCTTGTCTGGGGATCAAGCCCCAGTGTGGGCTCATCAAGGAACAGTACCTTCGGCCTGTGGATAAGTCCACGTGCCACCTCAAGTCTCCGTTTCATACCACCGGAGAATTTCTTGACAAGGTCATTCCTCCTGTCGTAGAGGTCAACAAAACGAAGGGCATCTTCGATCCGCTGCTTCCTTTCATCCTTATCCACATTGTAGAGATACGCATGAAATACCAGATTTTCGTATGCGGTCAGGTCCTTGTCCAGTGTTGAATCCTGGAAGACGATGCCTATGGATTTCCTTACTTCCGGGGATTTCGTTGTGCAGTCGTGTCCATAAATGGATGCTTTTCCTGAGGTCGGGGAGAGTAATGTGCAGAGAATATTTATTGTGGTGGTCTTCCCTGCTCCATTGGGGCCGAGGAAGCCAAATATCGTGCCCTCCTCCACCTCAAAGGAAATATCATTTACCGCAGTGAGATTCCCGAACCGCTTGACAAGATGCTCAACCCTGATGATAGGCATATAAGAGTTTACCAGAAAAGGACGGGGATGGAAAATGACGACTACTACATTATAGAAGGACGCATGGCATGGCCATTGACCTGGGTGGTGATTCTTGGCACCCTGCCGGGAGTATTCATCGCCTATTTCATAAGGGTCCTCTATCTTCCTGATCCGGGGACATTCAGATTATTCGTGGGCTGTGTGCCCCTCTTTATTGGGGGCGCAGACTGTTTTATGAATTAAAGAGGAGTGCTGAGTCAGGCAATTAAGGGAAAAGTGCTCCTGAAAAAATTCAAGGACAGGGTGCAGAGATCGGAAGACAGAGCGTATTGCTCAAACTCGTTTGCTCCTCAACTTGATTCACCTTCTCCCCCATCGATACTCCTTCTCACCATGTTTGCCATTTCAGCCATCCTGTAAGGCTTGTCGAGAAATCCCATGACGCCCAACTCCTTGAGATTCAGTGCCTCATCAGCCGCATAGCCACTGGAAATGATGACTCTGACACGGGGATTTACCTCTTTCAGGAGTTTATATGATTCGATGCCGTCAATCTTGGGCATGACCCTGTCCATAATGACAAGGGCAATCTCATCATGCCGTTTAATGTAAATCCGTAAGGCTTCCTCACCATTTGCGGCGGTAATGACCTCATACCCAAGCCCATGGAGAATGGATTTGCCCAGGTCCCTTATCACCTCCTCATCATCCACTAAGAGAATGCATTCTTTTCCCCTCGGAAGCGCCTGTTTCTGTGATATGTCCCTTGACTTCACTACGGTATCAGGCCCCGGACCATAGGCAGGGAGATATATTGTGAACGCTGTCCCCTTTCCTTCTTCGGTGTAAAAGTTTATCCAGCCACCATGGGCCCTTATGATGGAATAGCTGACTGCAAGGCCAAGACCAGTGCCTTTGCCCTTTACCTTCGTGGTGAAAAACGGCTCAAATATCCTCGTCTTTATCTCCTCGGAAATACCTTCTCCTGTGTCAGATACTGTTATGGTCACAAAATACCCTTGCGCCGCATATGCATAATACGTGCAGTACTCCTCATCCACATGGGATTCCCCGGTTCTTATCTCGATCGCTCCGCCCTTTGGCATAGCATCTCGGGCATTAACCACGAGATTCATCAGGACCTGTGTGATCTGGGATTGATCCGCATTCACCATATGCAGGCCGGTCCTTGGTATTAGACGTATGTCGATGTTCTCCTCCACCATTCGCCTGAGCATCCTCATGGACTCCTCAATAAGCCGGTTAATATCGGTGGGTTGCCGCGCCGGGGGAAGCTTCCGCCCAATGAGCAGGATCTGTTTAGTGAATTCAGTGGCATTCTGGGTAAGCTCAAGGACCCTCTGTAGGTGTTCCTTCACCGGCTGGTGTGTCGTCTCATCCAGGGCAAGCTCAGAGTACCCGAGTATTCCGGTAAGGATGTTGTTGAAGTCATGGGCGATCCCGGCTGATAAGGTACCGATCGCCTCCATCTTCTGGGCATGAAGGAGAGATGTCCTGTATTCATCCAATTCCTTCGTAACCGCATTACTCTTCTCCTGCAGGTTCTTTGTCATGGAATTAAAGCTTCTCGCGAGCATTCCCAGTTCATCTTTTGCGTCTATTTCAATGGGATGGGAGAGGTCTCCTGCGGTGACCCTTTGAATTCCCTCTTTGAGAAGCACCACAGGGCTCAGAACGAAGTGTTGCACAACAAGATAGAGAGGGACAAAAAGAACGGCGATGAAGACAAAACCAAATGCCGCTAATGTATACCTCTGCTTACTGATATAAGCGTCAACAGAGCGCAAGGAGTACTCCGTCTCGATCCTCCCCAATATTTTTTGGTCTTTTGAATGGGCATGGCACTTCGCGGTATAGCAGGGGTGCATATTATGTATCGGTTGGATGATCTCAAGCACCCTCTGACCCCTCACCTTCTTCATCATCGACGTTCGACCTTCCTCGTCTCGAACGTTGCTTATGGCACTGTCCGGCCTTGCACCCGTCTCACCCCTCACTGAAGAAAAATGAACACCGCCTTCAGGATCAGTAATCCTGATCCATAGAATATTGTCCATGGAAGCCAACGATTCGATTGTCTGCTTAATAAACTCTCTGTTATTGGTGAGCATTCCATAGTGGAGGGCCCTCTGTATAACGTCCGTCTGTGATTCGGCGAAATTTATGTTTTTGTTAAGTTCTTCCTTTTGGATATGGACAATGGAGGGGAGCCAGAAGAGAATAGTTATCCCGACGATGATGAGTACGCTCGTAATGAGGAGTTTGCTTGCGAGAGAAAGGCGTAGTTTTTCCGTCATCGTACCGCTCTCACCTCCTAAAAGGCTAGTCCGGGACTTCTGTATAATAATACAAAAGGATGAAAATGCATACATTCTTATAAGCAATTCTCATGCCTTCAATACATCGAATCCATCCCAGAAAATGCAAAACCATAATTATGCCTAAATATATGATATAATTAACAAAAAATTATGTCTTTTCAAAGCGACCATTCTCAAGGATAAGGAATGTTGCCAGACATTTGTCAAACAAGTGACCAGGGTGTCTTGTTTCCGGGCGATTTGCCTCCCCAGTTGCAGGGACTAAGGGTGCCATCATGAGCCTGAGCGGGGAGAAGCGTCTTGGCCTGAGTCTTGCGGTAACGGCTGCGATATTGATTGCCGAAGTGGCAGGGGGCCTCCTGAGCAACAGCCTTGCGCTTTTGAGCGACGCCGGGCATGTGCTCACCGACAGCTTTGCTCTCGGGTTAAGTATGGTGGCTGCGCGGATCAGCAGGAAACCCTCTGATTACAGGGCAACATATGGCTATCAGCGCGTAGGACTCCTGGCTGCAGTGATTAACGGATTGAGCCTCGTGGCCATTTCAGCATTTATCTTCTTTGAGGCGTACCAGAGGATTACCTCTCCTCCCTCCATAAACGTTCCCCTGATGCTTCTCATCGCAACATTAGGACTGCTCGGCAATGTGGTGATGGCACTCATTATAGGAAGGGAACATGAGGACCTGAACATCAGAAGCGCGTGGTTGCATGTGTTGGGGGATACCCTCTCCTCCCTGGGGGTAATCATCTCAGGGCTTATTATCTATTTTACCCATTGGGTGTACGCAGACCCTGTGGCCAGCGCACTTATCGGTATTGTCATCCTCTCAGGAGGGATACGGGTGGTAAGAGAGGCCTCCTCCATATTCATGGAGATGACCCCCGCAGCGTTCCATCCGGAAGAGGTCGCAAAAAAGATTTGCGCGATGGATGAGGTAATGGGGGTGCACGATGTCCATATATGGGCAGTGGCGCATAAACACATCGCCTTTTCTGCACATATATGGGTTCATGATCAAAAATTAAGCGAAGCGGAAGGCATAAGAAAAAGGATCGAGGGGATGCTCACCGAGATGGGTATCAGCCATGTCATGCTCCAGTTTGAGTGCGCCGAGTGCGAAACAAATGCCCTATATTGCCAGACCCATACCACAGATACATACCACGCTCACTGAGAAGACCTCCCCCCTCAGAATCCAGACATAAGTGCCCCAAGTTTTCTTGCAATTATCGGGAATTATTATTTATTATTAATCTATGGTACAGACACTCCTCAAAAAGATCTTTGGGACCAAGAATGAAAGGGAGATGAAGCGGCTTTGGCCGATGGTGGACAAGATCAACGCTCTCGAACCCCAATTTGCGTCCCTGAACGATGCACAGCTTAAAGAGAAGACGCCCGAGTTTAAGAAAAGACTTGAGGAGGCGGAGTCGGTGGATGATATCCTTCCCGAGGCATTCGCGACAGTGAGGGAGGTATCGAAGAGAACCCTCAGGATGCGCCACTTCGATGTCCAGCTCATTGGCGGCATCGTGCTCCACGAAGGAAAGATCGCCGAGATGAAGACAGGAGAAGGAAAGACCCTTGTGGCAACCCTGCCCGTCTATCTCAATGCGCTTACCGGCAAGGGCGTCCACGTGGTCACAGTGAATGACTACCTTGCAAGGAGAGACGCGAGATGGATGGCTCCCATTTACCATTTTCTTGGCATGAGCGTCGGGATAATCGTACACGGCCTCACGGATGAGGAAAGGCAGGCAGCCTACAATGCGGACATCACCTACGGAACAAACAATGAATTCGGGTTTGATTATCTGCGAGACAACATGAAATATGACATATCCCACTACGTTCAGCGGGAGCCGCACTACGCCATCGTGGACGAGGTAGACAGCATCCTCATCGATGAGGCGAGAACACCGCTTATCATTTCAGGGCCATCCGAGGAATCCACCGGCAAATACTACACTATTGACAAGATCATTCCAAAACTCCAGAAAGATACGGATTTCACCATTGATGAGAAGGCACGGACGGCGATTCTCACTGAGGAGGGAATCCTGAAGGTCGAACCGCTGCTGGGCGTCCCGAACCTGTATGACCCGGCCAATATCGAGCTTGTCCATCATGTCCTCCAGGCACTGAAGGCCCATACCGTTTTCAAGAGGGATGTGGATTATGTGGTAAAGGACGACGAGGTCCTCATCGTGGATGAGTTCACGGGAAGGCTCATGCCGGGGAGGCGATGGAGCGATGGCCTTCACCAGGCAGTTGAGGCAAAAGAAGGCGTCAAGATCGAGAGCGAGAACCAGACCCTTGCCACCATTACCTTTCAGAACTACTTCAGAATGTACCAAAAGCTTGCGGGCATGACCGGAACTGCCGATACAGAAGCTGAGGAGTTTGCAAAGATCTATAATCTCGATGTCCTCGTAATGCCCACCAACAAACCCATGATCAGGGCAGACCATCCGGATATGATCTATAAGACGGAAAAGTCCAAGTTCAATGCGGTCATAAAGGAAATTGAAGAACTCCACCAGAAAGGGCAGCCCGTGCTGGTAGGCACCATATCCATAGAAAAGTCAGAGCTCCTGAGCCACCTGCTGAAGAAAAAGTCTATCCCTCACTCGGTGCTCAATGCGAAATACCATGAGAGAGAGGCTGAAATCATTGCCCAGGCGGGAAGGAGCGGTGCGGTGACCATCGCCACGAACATGGCGGGAAGAGGTACAGACATTGTCCTGGGAGGTAACCCCGAAGGACTCGCGAGAGACCTTTTGAAGGAAAAGAAAGACTTCACCGACGAGGAATGGAAGCAGAGCCTGCAGAAGGCGGAAGAATTATGTATCAGGGACCGGGAGAAAGTGCTTTCCTGCGGGGGAGTCCACATACTGGGTACAGAGAGACACGAAGCAAGGAGAATCGATAATCAGTTGAGGGGCCGATCAGGCAGGCAGGGGGACCCGGGATCTTCCCGGTTTTACCTGTCCCTTGAAGATGATCTCATGAGGATATTCGGATCAGACAGAATCTCGGGCCTGATGTCCAGATTGGGTATGGACGAGGATGTGCCCATAGAAAACAAAATGGTCTCCAAGGCGATTGAGAATGCGCAAAAGAAGGTGGAAGCCCATAATTTTGATATAAGAAAACACCTCCTGGAATACGATGACATCATGAACAAGCAGAGGAGTGAGATCTATTCTTTCAGGCGGGAAATCCTGCAGGGGGAGGGCCTGAAAGAAAAAATATTCCAACTGATCGACGATACCGTGGACGAAGTGCTCCAGATATACTGCCCCGAGGAGCGGCATACTGAGGAGTGGGACATGAAGGGGCTGAAAGATTCCCTTTACGGCATCTTCTCGTTATCCCTGAATGCCAGCCCTGCAGGGATCGAGAGCCTGAGGGAAAGTCTCTCCTCTCAGCTCAAGGAGGCCTATGAAAGGAAAGAGGCCGATGTCGGCAGCGATACCATGCGTTATCTCGAGAGGGTGCTTTTTCTCCAGGTGCTGGATACGCAATGGAAGGATCACCTTCTCGCCATGGACCATCTGAAGGAAGGAATCGGACTCAGGGGATACGGACAGAGGGATCCCCTCACAGAATATAAAAAAGAGGCCTTTGACATGTTCGCCGACCTGACTGGCAGGATCTCCGTAGATACCCTCAGCAGAATCTTTAAGATTCAGATAAAGGAAGAAGAAAGTGTGAAGAAACAGCATATCCAGCCAAAGCAGGTGCAGTATAATAGGGGCGTGAGTTCAGAATCACTGCAGCCTGTGGCAAGGGGAAGGAAGGTAGGAAGGAATGATCCCTGTCCGTGCGGAAGCGGCAAAAAATACAAAAAATGCTGCGGGA
>DATKOU010000235.1:0-6477 GCA_035524455.1 Thermodesulfovibrionales bacterium
CGACGTGCAGGCTTTGCCACCATATTCCTCCTTGCGCCCACTTCGACCGGAGACCGGATCAGGAAAGTGGGAAAGGCGTCCAGGGGTTTCATCTACTATGTGTCCATGACCGGGATCACGGGCTCCAGGCTCTTCCTTGACGATTCCTTTTCTGAATCAGTGCAGAACATCCGCAGGACAACGGGTAAGCCCGTTGCAGTGGGCTTTGGCGTCTCGACCCCGGAGGAGGCAAAGGTCGTATCAGAAATTTCTGATGGGGTGATCGTGGGAAGTGCAATTGTAAAAAAACTTCATGATTCCCCAGACACCCTTGAATCGTTTATCCTGGAACTGAGGAGGGCAATCTCGCAACAATGATACGTGAGTAGTGATCAGTAAGAAAATAGAACTCTTCACTATTCACATCCATGGTTCATCAATCTATGGCGTGGTTCAAGAAGACAAAAGAGCAGCAGAAGATTGAAAAGAAGGTCAAGATCCCCGAGGGCTTATGGGTTAAATGCGAAAACTGTAAGGAGATAGTGTATAAGAAGGAGATAGACAAGAACCTCAGGGTCTGTCCCAAATGCAATTACCACTTCAGGATATCCGCACGAGAACGGTTAAAGCTTATGGTGGACGAGGGGAGTTTTGTGGAGACAAATTCCGAAATTGGTCCTGCCGATCCCCTGGCATTCAAGGATTCGGTTCTCTACAAAGACAGGATCAGGGAGAATCAGAAGAGGAGCGGTCTGAGAGAGGCGGTGATCACCGGTGAGGCGCTCATCAACGGAAATCCGATGGTGGTGGCCATCATGGACTTTTCTTTTCTTGGGGGGAGTATGGGTTCTGCGGTGGGTGAGAAGATTGTGAGGGCAGCAGAGGCGGCTTTGGAGAAGAAAATTCCCTTCATTACGGTGGCGTCCTCAGGGGGGGCAAGGATGCAGGAAGGGATCTTTTCTCTGATGCAGATGGCGAAGGTGTCCGCAGCCGTGGGTAGGCTGAAGGAGAGCGGAATACTGTATATCTCAATCCTCTCTGATCCGACCTTTGGGGGTGTTACCGCAAGCTTTGCGACGCTGGGAGATATCATCATCGCTGAACCAAGGAGCCTTATAGGCTTTGCGGGGCCCCGGGTAATCGAGCAGACCATAAAGCAGCAGCTCCCGGAAAATTTTCAGAGGGCTGAATTTCTTCTTGAACACGGAATGATCGATATGGTGGTGAGCAGGAAGGACATGAAAGAGACCCTGGGGAAGATTATCGGGCATCTTTCACCCGCTCCACAGTAGCACCAAGGCCTTTGAGTTTTTCCTCGATCTTCTCATATCCCCTGTCCAGGTGATAGACCCTGTGGATTGTGGTCTTTCCCTCTGCAGCGAGTGCGGCGACAATAAGGGAGGCGCTGGCCCTGAGGTCTGTTGCCATCACCTCGGTTCCTTTTAGTTTTTTAACACCCCTTACCGTGGCCACTCCCCCTTCGGTCCCGATTTCGGCACCCATCCTCTTCAGCTCAGCCACATGCATGAACCGGTTCTCGAATATCGTCTCCCGTATTACGCTTGTCCCCTGTGCAACTGACATCAGAGCCATGAACTGGGCCTGCATATCGGTGGGGAATCCAGGATAGGGCATTGTCTTTATGTCCCTTGCGAGGGGCCGCTCAGGCCCGGTGACCTGAAGCTGGTTGGACCCTTTCTCTATAACCAGTCCCGCTTCCTGGAGTTTTGTAATCAGTGCCTCGTTGTGTTCGGGGTTGCAGCCCTTGATAAGGATGTCCCCCCCTGTGATTCCTGCCATGATCATGAAGGTACCTGTTTCGACCCTGTCGGGGATTATGGAGTATGAGAGTGGTTTCAGCTCTTCGACCCCCTCCACCTCTATTGTGCTCTCTCCTGCACCCCTCACGATGGCACCCATGGAGGTGAGGGCATTGGCAAGGTCGATGACCTCCGGCTCCTTTGCAGCGTTCTCAATCATGGTGGTTCCCCTGGCAAGGGAACCTGCCATCATGAGATTCTCGGTCCCGGTCACTGTGGGCGTGTCCAGGTAGATGACAGAGCCCTTCAGTCCCTTCGAGCGGGCGATCACGTACCCCCTGTCCAGTTCTATTGAGGCACCCATTTTCTCAAGGCCCATGAGATGGAGGTTGATGGGTCTTGCCCCAATGGCGCATCCGCCGGGGAGAGACACCCTCGCGATGCCTTTCCTGGCAAGGAGCGGGCCGAGCACAAGCACGGACGCGCGCATGGTTTTCACAAGATTGTAGGGGGCTTCATGGCCGGCGACCTGTCCTGCATCGACACTCACCGTTCCTGATTCGTAGTGAACCCCGGCCCCGAGACTGGAAAGGAGTTTCCCCATGGTGAGTACGTCCATGAGTCTGGGGACATTGCGGAGGATGCTCTTTCCTGGTGCGAGTAGGGAGGCGACCATGATGGGAAGTGCCGCATTCTTTGCGCCGCTTATCAGTACTTCCCCGTGAAGCCTCCTCCCGCCGTGGATAATCAGCTTATCCATTTTGGTGTCTTCGATTATTCAACTGCAGTTTCTTTCGGTGTGGCCGGTTGAGTCTGGACGGGTGAGGGAAGAGATTTCGCGCCTTGGGCGGGTGAGGGAAGAGGTTGCCCGCCAGTCATGGCAGAAACATCCACTTTTACCATCAGTTCTTTCGGATTCCTGAAGTCCCTTATCCTCACATCAAGCTCTTTTTCCACAAGTGAAGGAGTGTATGCTTCTATGGAGCTAAGAATATCACTCAGGACACTCACATCCGGAAGCGTCACATCCATGGAAACGGTGATGACATTGAATTTACCGAGATCCTCGGGTTTGCCGACTCTTTCACTGGTGATCGTACCGCCTCTGCCCTTCACAATACCATTGACGGAGTCCTGGAGGGCTGCTGCCACTAAAGAAGGGGTCTGGGCCTCCATGAGTTTTGCATTATCCGCCTTCCGTTTCTCTGTGAGTGAGGAGAGCCTTTTTTCTAGTTCCGGTTTCTCGGAGATCAGGGCAATATATTTTTCCAGTGTCTTCATGCTTATGGCCTGATCTTCCTTGATCGTCTTCAGCTCTGCGCGGACTCTCACATACCCGTACCGGTAGACCACAACGCCGACCAGTATCACCATCAAGGGGATGGCGATCATCAATGTTTTACTTCTTTCCAATTTTAGGTTTTTCTCCTTCGGGTTTTTTCACTTCCTGGGGCTTTTTCACGCCCTCTATCTCCATTTTTATGCTGAACCTCTCGGAATTAAGCCGCGCGTCCCTGAAGGTGGGTGACGCAAACTCTGCCTTGGTGAAATACTTTGAGGCTTCAAGTATGGGCAAGAGTTCGGTGGCAGAACTCGCATACCCTTCAAGTTCGACGGTGGTTCCGGTAATCCTTATCCTCGTCAACCACGCGCTCTTCGGAAGGATAGTGGTGAGCTCCTTGATGATGTTTAGGGCCGTTGGCCTGGCCGCCTTGAAATCATTTATGGTGGAAACCTCACTTGTGAGTGCATCCACCTCCTTTCTCACTTTTTCGACCTTCTTGACCTCTTCCTTTCGTATCATGATCTGACGGTTGATCTCTTTGAGTCTCCTCTCTTCCACACTCACAGGGGAAAAGATGTAGATGACCCACAAGAGAACGAGGATGGCGGCAAGGATGAAAGTCCCGGCAAGGGGCGTCGTTTCCTTCTCCTCCCGGCCCTTGTTGAGAAGGTTGGGCCCGGCTGCCTTCGTCCACAAAGACTCGATGAGGCCTCCCACCGCCTGATAAGGAATCTTTTGGACAGGGACGCCCAGAATGACATCGGTCTCTTCCAGTATTCTCAGGGGGGCATGCACTCTCATCTTCAGCATCTCTCTGAGGGAAGAACTTCCGTCTTTCAGGAATACGAAGAGCTTTGAAGGCCTGCCCTGCGTTGTGGCCCTCTCCAGAAGCGGTTCCACTTCCGACATAAGTATGTCGAGCTTCTCCCTTTCTTCCTCTGCCTCCAGAGTTCCTGTAAATGTGCCCGTCATGGAGCCCCCGTTGAATACCGCACCTTCGTATTCCTTCCCACTCATCTTCACAAAGACAAAGTCCTCACTTTTATCTGTGTAACGGCAAAGTGTGCCCATGCCGGAGAGATGCATGGTGAGCTTTGTGACATGAGCGCCCACTTCCTTGAGGGCGTCGAGGAAGGGGGTGACCAAATCTGCCTTCGCTGCACTCACTAACACGGTGACCTTCCCGGCCTCTTCCCTGATGAGCTTTGCGTCATATAATGCATCGCCGGCACTGAAGGGAGTCAGCCTGTCCAGTTCGTAAGAGATAACATTGGCGATATTCTCTTTCACCGTGGCGGGAAATTCGGCCCTCTTGACCAGTGTCCAGGCTTTGGGGATGCTCAGGGTTATATTGGCCGCTGACGCTCCCAGTTCACTGAGCGCCACATTCACCGAGGAAGCGAGACCCTCGGCGCTTGGGTATCTGCCATCCAAAGGATAGAGCCTGAACCCTCTGATTTTCATCCTGGAAAGCATCCGTGAGCCATAGACAACAGACAGCAGGCCCCTTTCAATGCAGACCGTAACGTTCTTTGCAGGTGCGATGCGCGCATCTGCAAGGCTGAGGGAGAGTGTCTTCCAGAGAGGTTCCCACAGCGCCTTTAATCTTGCTGCAGAACTTGAGACCGCAGAGGTAAGCTTTTCGATGGCTATGGCTTTGGTTCCGTTCATCGGCTTGCGGTCACTGGACTCTTATAGTAGAGATATTTGTATTTTTTGTTGCTGTCAAGGGTCACCAGGGTCACCACCGCCTTGATGGGATACCCTTTTTTTGCCTCTCCCTTGTGCCCGATGGCTTCTACGGCAAAGGCGTTGCCGTCCGCGATGCTTATATATGCTGCGCTTTGGGGGGGAATCCCCACTTCCTGCAGATTCATTATCTTTTTGTCTTGCCTGGAACTGATGATGGCATCCGCAATCTCAGGGGTAATCCCCGGAACCGCCATCAATACCTCTTTTGGCGCTGCGTTCACATTGATAACGCTCATTTTGGAATTGATTGTGATAAGATCCACAAGGCCCTTCTTCCCTTCGGTTCCGAAAAATATCTCGTACGACATCCCCTTCACCAGGAGGAGTTCCTCCAGGGTATCGAAGTTTGCGTTTTTTGCCTTATAAGGGTTCGGCAGGGACATGTAGTAGTCGCTTTCGGCGCCATGGAGCCTGACAAGGTCATCAGCATCCTTCCAATCGAGAATCGAGTCCACTATGGTATCGGCGTTTTCATCCTGAACACCCATGTTTGTCAGGAGAGTTTTTAGTATTATACCAGAAGTTTCATTGAGGGTGTTTAAGTCTATCTTCCCTGACTCGTCCGTGATTCTTACCTCATATTCTCCCTCACCCAGGCGACCGCTGTAGGGTGTTCCGTCGGTCTTCCATAATTCACTCCCTTCAAACTGTGGGAGCTGGGCATTTTGCTTCATATAAAGGATCTCCTCAATCCCCCTCTGGATTCCTGCCTCCGCGAGAAATTTCATCTCCATTTTTTCTTTAAAGGCGAGGGTGGCATAGGTTTCTGTCCTCGCCATAAAAGAGAAGGACAGGACGATTACCATCAGGATGGTGAGCACCCAGAGAACCATGAGGAGGGCCACGCCCTTCTGCGACTTCATGAGGGGCCACATAAGAGGAATTCGCGAGCGCTGTCCTTTCGTCAATGCAATGCTCATTTGCCCTGGATCTGAGGTACCGTTGCAGAAGGCAGCTTTGCCAGGTAACCTCTGGCCCTCATGGGAATAACCAGGGAAAGCTCACTGGGCCCCTGTACGAGACGCACTCTCACCTTCTCGGGGATATCGGTGTCATCTGTCCATTGCTCCACCCAGCTTCCCTGCTCATCAGTGGGGCCTTTATAAAAGTACTGAAAAGAGATCTCATCCAGGGATTCAAAAAGTTTTGCCTCAATCTTATTTTCCGCACCGATGATACTTTCTGAAATCCATAGCGTCTGTTTCCCCCTGGCATCAGGAACAACACTGTACGTGACCACCACATATCCCATCTGCCCACCCCAGAGAGAATGGTTGGAGGGGAACAGCAAGGTCCCTTTCTCTCCCTTAAAATAGTATTTCCTCGAGCCGTCCTCATCAATGGTGAGAGGGATCGCCGACTGAATCTGGGAATCAATAAGCGTGAGGGAAGCCCTCATCCGTTCCAGGGATTCGATCTTTCTCTCGCCCGCATCCACGGAGCGGTATCCCAGTCTCATGGCTCCCGCGACGATGAGTACGATAAGGCCGATGAGGGCGATGGATATCATGAGTTCCAGCAGGGTGAACCCTATTCGGGAACTCAAATGCGGTATTCCGGAATTCGCAAAGAATCTCATCGTTCGATGACGCTCTCTTTTCGCCGGATCAGACCGGGTGGGGACCAGGTCGGGTAGTATGCATGATGAGGGCTCCATATCGTGTGCGCCGCTATATCTGCTTGTTTACCAGCTTCATTGTC
>DATKOU010000236.1:0-15812 GCA_035524455.1 Thermodesulfovibrionales bacterium
CAGAGGATATCCTTTGCCCTGGTCATCCCGACATAAAAAAGCCGGCGCTCTTCGTTGATTTCGTCTTCATTGGTGGCTTTGAAGTAAGGCAGCACACCTTCCTCAAGGCCGAGAATAAACACCACAGGGAATTCGAGCCCCTTTGCACTGTGGAGGGTCATGAGGGTGACGGTATTCCCTCTGACCGAATCGTCCATATTGGTGAAAAGAGACGCCTTGTCAAGGAACTCCTTTACCTCGGTTTCCGCAGAGGAAGCGATGAGTTCATTGAGATGTTGTATCCTGTCATTATTGACAAATTCCTCAAAGCCTGATTTCTCAATGATATCCTGTATCATGTCCGAGGCGGTCTTATATTTCTTGGATGCCATACGTTCGATGAGTTTGATAAAACCCTCGAGCCTTTCCTTTACTGCCGAGGTGACCCCGTTTGCTTTCACAGTCGACTTCATCACTTCGAAGAGACTTAATGCTTTCTTCTTTGCCTCATTCTCAATCTTGGCGAGCGTGGCAGCACCAATTCCCCTGGGAGGGCAATTTATTATCCTCCGCAGGCTCACATTATCAGTTTGATTGATGGCGAGACGCATATATGCGGTAATATCCTTTATCTCCTTCCTGTGATAGAAACTTATTCCACCCACAATGTGATAGGGGAGCCCCTCATCCCTCAATGCCTCTTCCACGGCCCTTGATTGTATGTTTACCCTGTAGAGTACTGCAAAATCGCCAAACTCGTATACGCCCCTTAGATATAGCTCCTTGATCGTCTTGGCAATATGACGAGCTTCTTCGTCTTCGTTGTTCAGCCAGCAATGGTAGACACTCTCCCCCCCTTGCCGTCCTGTCCAGAGTCTCTTGGGTTTTCTCGCAGGATTCTTTGAGATGACCGCACTCGCAACGCTCAATATGTTCTGTGTGGAGCGGTAATTTTGTTCGAGACGGATGGTCTTTGCTCCAGGAAAGTCTCTCTCAAACTTATATACGTTATTGACGTCAGCACCTCTGAATCGATAAATGCTCTGGTCATCATCACCCACCACTGAGATATTATTATGGCCTGACCCGAGCAGTTTCAAAAGCTTATACTGAGCATAGTTTGTGTCCTGGAATTCATCAACAAGTATGTAAGAGAAGAGGGCATGATATTTTTTAAGGATTTCCGGGTGTCGTTCAAAAAGCCTTACGGTGACTCCGATGAGATCGTCAAAGTCAAGGGCATTACATCTCTTCAATTCATCCTGGTACCGTATATAAACCTTTGCAAGTTTTTCATCAAACCCGAAGCCGTCACCTTTGGAAAGGAACTCCTCCGGCAAGATCAGAGAAGACTTGAGGGAGCCTATCTTGGCTGCCACCCCTTTATAGAGAGCCTCGTGAAATCTGAATTCTCTCAAAATGTGCCGGATGAGGGTGCACTGGTCGTCATCGTCATAGACTGTAAAATCGGGTTTGTACCCGAGGGATTGTATCTCTTTTCTGAGAAGCCTGCTGCATTGCGCATGGAATGTCCCAATAGATGCACCGTTCGTGTCCTTTCCGGTGAGGGAGGATATTCTCTCCTTCATTTCGTGAGCAGCCTTATTGGTGAAGGTGAGGGTGAGTATGGAATTGTAGGGGAACTTCTTCGTTTTCACAAGGTGCGCGAACTTGTGGGCAATGACCTTTGTCTTGCCGCTCCCCGCGCAGGCAAGCACCAGCAGAGGACCCTCTAAATAGAGAAGTGCTTCACGCTGCTCAGGATTAAGGCCTTCCAATAAACTTTCCTTTGACATCTCGGCTCCTTTTATACTAGCAAAACAAGGGCGTGTGCGTCAAAAACAGAACCCGGAAGAGAGAGCAGAACAATGCTCTGTGTTCCGGCCCTAAGTCTTACTCGACTGTGACACTTTTTGCCAAATTTCTTGGTTGATCGACATCACAGCCCCTCAATACGCCTATATGATAAGCAAGAAGTTGCAGAGGAATGACGAGCAGAATAGTGGTAAGATACGAATTCGTGTCGGGTATGGAAATTGAGTAGTGAGAGAGTTGTGCGACGTCCGTATCCCCTTGATTAATCAGCGAGATAATCTTTCCCCCCCTGCTTTTAACCTCCTGTATATTGGAAATGACTTTTTCACGGAGTGGTCCTTTTGGTGCCAGGAAGACAACAGGAACTTCCTCATCAATGAGTGCGATGGGACCATGTTTCATCTCTCCTGCAGGATATCCTTCCGCATGAATGTAAGTAATCTCTTTGAGCTTCAACGCTCCTTCAAGGGCAATGGGATAGTGGATCCCCCTGCCAAGGTAGAGAAAATTCTTTGCCTTGAATAGCTCTTTTGCGATAGTCTCCATCTCCTCGTTACGTGCAAGGATCTGCTCGATTTTGTCAGGAATGGTGAGAATCTCCTGTAGGAGATTCATCACCATGTCATGGTCGGTCCGCCCTTTCTTGAGTGCGAGTGCAACGGTGAACAGATAGAGCGCCGTTATCTGGGAAGTGAATGCCTTGGTGGATGCCACCCCTATCTCGGGGCCTGAGTGAGTATAAAAGACCGCATCTGCTTCCCTTGCGGAGGAACTGCCGACCACATTGCATATTGCCATGACCTTTGCGCCAAGTCGTTTGGCTTCCCTCTGTACTGCAAGGGTGTCAGCCGTCTCCCCTGATTGGGTAATGGCGATGAGGAGGTCATTGGGCACTATCAGGGGATTTCTGTACCTGAACTCTGATGCGATATCCACCTCCACAGGGATTCGGGCAATTTCTTCAATAAGGTACTTTCCAATCAGGGCCGCATGCCATGAGGTGCCGCATGCCACAATGAATATCCTTTCAATGGATTTCACATCCTCTTCCCTAAGACCGAATTCCTCCAGATATATCTCGCCGGTTTCAAGACTAAACCTTCCCCTGAGCGTATCTGCGACAGCCCTTGGTTGTTCGTACATCTCTTTAAGCATAAAATGCTTGTATCCGCCCTTTTCCGCCATGGACGGACTCCATGGAATTGACGTCACCTCCTTGTGAACCGGGATCCCCTCCATTGTGGTCACCATGACGCCGTCATCATTTATCACCACCATCTCGCCATCATTAAGATAGATCACATCTTTGGAATAATTGAAGAATGCGGGGACATCGGATGCGATAAAATATTCTCCGTCCCCGAGTCCTACGCAAAGCGGACTGTCCTTTTTCACACCCACAACCTTGCCTTCTTCTCTTTCGCTGAGTACCGCCAGTGCATATGCACCCTTCACATTTTTTGTGGCATGCCTCACCGCATCCTCCAGGAGATAGTCCTTGGAATATTTATTGATGAGGTGGCACAGCACCTCTGTATCGGTATCTGAGGTAAAGACGTATCCCTCGGCCAGAAGGTTCTTCTTAAGGTCGAGGTAGTTTTCGATAATACCGTTATGGACAATAACGATGCCATCAGACCTCTGAGGATGTGCGTTTTCTTCTGATGGTTTACCATGGGTCGCCCATCGAGTGTGGCCAATAGCGGTATGGGCTGATGGCTGGTCCGCCTCAAAGAGACTGAGGAGGTCCTTTACCTTGCCTTTGCGTCTCTTGATATTAATATGCCCCTTGGAAAAGTATGCGATCCCTGCTGAATCGTAGCCCCTGTATTCCAGGCGTTTGAGCCCTTCGAGGACCACAGATATGGCATTTCTTTTCCCTCTATACCCGATTATTCCGCACATTTTACAGTGACCAGTGAATAGTGATTAGTGAATAGTATCCTGCACTTGACGCTTACTTTCATACTATGCTTTTTCTTCTTTCTTAACTTTCAACTTTTCACTTTTAGCTTTTGACTGCCGTTTTTGCGCCCATCCCTCCTTGTTTGTTTGACATACCCTGCTCGTGGCAAGGGACATGGGAGGCACATCACGTGTGATGGTAGAGCCTGCGCCAATATATGCGCCTTTGCCAATACGCACGGGAGCGACAAGTTGCGTATCGCTGCCGATGAACACGCCATCTTCTATCTCGGTGGTATGCTTTGCCCTCCCGTCATAATTACAGGTGATGGTGCCGGCCCCGATATTCACGTCCTTCCCCACAATGGCATCCCCGATATAGCTAAGATGGGATGCCTTTGTTCTTTCACCTATGACCGATTTCTTTATTTCAACAAAGTTGCCTATTCTGACGGCAGTCCCTACTTGAGAACCGGGTCTTAGACAAGCAAGAGGGCCCACAGATGCCCGGTCCTTTACCCTGGAGTCTTCTATTACGGTGGAGTCTTTTATTACTACACCATTTCCGATATCACTGTTCCGAACCCTCACATTCGGATAAATGACGGAGCCTTTTCCTATTTTCGTATGTCCCTCGAGACAGACGTTCGGATAGATTGTCGTCTCCTTTCCGATGGATACGTCGGGATGGATATATACCGAGCCAGCATCAAGAAAATTTACGCCCTTGGCAATCCAGGCCTGTATAATGTTCCTCCTCATGAGCGCTGACGCCCTGGAAAGTTCTTCCCTTGTATTTATCCCCATAAATTCTTCTTCTGTGCCTATGCAATAGGCGGAGGTTCTTAGGTTCTTCCTTGAGGCGGCGGCAATTATATCCGTGAGGTAGTATTCACCCTTCGCCGGATTCTCCGTTATCTTGTCAAGGATATCAAGGACATCATGGTTTATGGCATACACACCGCTGTTTACTTCATTGATTTCTTTCTGACCGGAGTCTGCATCCCTGTGCTCCACGATGGACACGACTTGTCCTGAAGCATTTCTAATAATCCTGCCATAGTGTTCGGGATTCCTTGCATTAAATGACAATACGGAGATGGTGTTCTTATCTTTTTTGTGGTGATGCAGGAATTTTTTTATGGTATCGGGCTTCAAAAGAGGGGTGTCTCCGTTAAGCACCACGATGACACCTTTAGAATTCCTGAGAGCAGGTCTCGCACAGCGGAGGGCATGGCCGGTGCCCCTTGGTTCTCCCTGGAGCACATACGACACCTCATGGGATCCTATTGTGTTCTTGATGAGTTCTCCCTGTTTCCCAATCACCACGAGAATCCTTTCAGGGTTTAGTGTCTTTGCTGCAGTAATAACCGCCTTGAGCATCGGGATTCCGCATACCGTGTGGAGCACCTTTGGAATGGCTGACTTCATTCTTGTTCCAAGCCCTGCGGCAAGGACAACGCAGTCCAGATTCATACCCTTGATTCCTGTATCCTCGACGGTGTCGCAATCCCTCCCGACATGATGATCTTGATGCCTTCTTCGATCGGTATGTCGGTGGAGAACACGTCCTGGTTTTTGAAGAGGATTACTTCACCCAGGTAGAGGTTGTTTGTGGGAATATACACCGCGATAAGATACGTTTCTTGGTGGTCTTTCTCTGCTCTCAGTGTGCATTCCTTTGTGAGGAACCCGAAGGCAAAAGCGCCGGACCTTGGGTATTCAACAATAACAAACTTCTTAAATGAACTGGTGTTATCGGGTGAAAATGCGTTGGCGAGCTGCTTCAATCCGGTGTAAATTCCCTTGAACACGGGGATCCTGAGGAACAGGTTGTCCATGACCCCTATCGTCCACTTTCCGAAGACATTCGTCGAGACTACACCGACTAAGAGAACAATAATTACCGCAGAGAGGAACCCGAGTCCGTAAATATGGGCGTCGAACAGTTTGTCAAACATGAAACCGAGCTGGTCATCCACAAACATGAAAAACCAGACAATCACCTTGACGGTGAGTATGACGGGAATTAATACGACAAGCCCTGCAAGGATTCTTCTTTTTAGGATGGTACGGATGGGGGTCATCTTACCTGTCAGCCTTTGTCATAACCTCGTCAGGAATATCGAAATTGGCGTATACGTTCTGGACATCTTCGTTTTCCTCGAGGAGTTCTATGAGTTTCAGCATCTGCTCCGCAGCCCTTTCCTCAAGGAGGACATAATTCTTTGGAAGCATTGTCGTTTCTGCAAGGGAAACGGGCAAATTCGCAGCTTCAAGAGCGTTCTTCACCTTGGTGAGGTCTTCGGGTGAGGTGATGACTTCATAATTGTCTTCCTTCGGATCATTTTTCATGTCCTCAGCACCGGCGTCAAGGGCAATAGTCATGAGGGTATCCTCGTCAACCTTGCTCTTATCCACGAGGAGATATCCTTTTTGCTGAAATATCCATGCTACGCACCCCGCTTCCCCTAAGTTCCCCCCGTGTTTTGACAGGGTGTGCCGAATCTCCGAGACGGTTCTCTGTTTATTATCAGTGAGGGCCTCGATGAGTACCGCAACGCCTCCCGGCCCGTACCCCTCATAGGTGAACTCCTCATATGACATACCAGGGAGTTCCCCCGTACCCTTCATAATCGCCCTTTTGATGTTATCGTGGGGCATATTCACCTCTTTTGCCTTTTCGATGGCAAGCCGGAGTCTTGGATTACCGGAGGGGTCACCCCCGCCGATCCTTGCCGCAACAGAGATCTCCTTCACGATCTTGGTAAATGTTTTTCCTCTCTTTGCATCGGTATGGGCTTTCTTATGCTTTATCTGGGCCCATTTAGAATGTCCTGACATTCATGATCCTCCGTCACTTTCTGACAAATCTCAAATAAACATCTTAGGTCACTTAAGAAAATTTGCAGAAGTGGCACTCCTTAGTATCGAATTTCCATCCACAAAGTCGCATTTTGCGAGGCATTTATTTTAGCATAGAAGCCTCCCCTTTGTGTTACTCAATGCCATACTCTTTTATCTTGGTCAAGAGGGTTTTGTAGCTTACTGCAAGAAGTTCCGCAGCCCTGCTCTTGTTACCCTTTGTTTCCTTTAATGCCTTCCTTATTCTTTCGCTCTCTGCCAGGCGAAGCGCCACTCTTGTAGTATCTTCGAGGGTGCCGTCCATGGGTAACACGGGTAACGTGCAAAGGTGTGTATTCATGGGAATGAGGTTCAAGGAGATATGTTCAGGGGTTATAGTAACGCCGTCACAGAGGATTACCGCTCGTTCTATAGAATTTTCCAGTTCCCTTACGTTCCCTTTCCATGGAGAGTCCATGAGCAGAGACAACACTTCCTCAGAGACCTCTTTTCTTCCTGTCTTCATCTCGGCGCAGTATTTTTTTGTGAAGAAATCCACTAGCAGGGGGATATCCTCTGTCCTTTCCCTTAGCGGAGGTACCCTTATGGGAAAGACATTAAGTCTGTAGTAGAGGTCTTCCCTGAATGCCCCTTCCGAAACAGCCCTTTCGATGTCTTTATTGGTAGCAGCGATGACCCGCACATCCACCGGTATGGTCTTTACTCCCCCCACACGCTCAATTTCTCCCTCCTGAATGATCCTCATGATCTTCGCCTGAAGGGAAAGGGCCATCTCACCAATCTCGTCGAGGAATATGGTTCCCTTATCTGCCAATTCGAACTTGCCGAGTTTTTTTGCCTCCGCCCCAGTGAAAGCCCCTTTCTCATGTCCAAAAAGTTCTGATTCCAGGAGTTCCTTTGGTATGGCAGCGCAGTTTATGGGGACAAAGGGGAAGTCTTTTCTTGGGCTGAGAGAGTGTATGGCCCTTGCGAACAACTCCTTGCCAGTTCCACTTTCTCCCAGAAGAAGGACCGTAGTTTTTGCTGATGCAACCCTTTGGATTTTCTTTGCAACATCAAGGATCTTTTCGGACTTTCCAATGATCGTTGGCATGCCTCTCATTGACGAGACCTCATCCCTGAGAAGGATATTCTCTGTCACCAGTCTTTGGGTCTCCATAGCTTTTCTTATAAGATGGAGAAGATGGTCTGTGTCAAAGGGTTTTGTGATGAAGTCGAATGCACCCTCTTTTATCGCTTTTACGGCTACGTCTACGGTACCAAAGGCGGTCATCATGATTACAGGCAGCATAGGGTTTTCTTCTTTTGCGGCCCTGAGCACGTCCATGCCATCCTTTTTCGGAAGCTTTAGGTCTGTGAGGACAAGGTCTATTTTGTTCTCCCTGATCTTTCTGATGCCCTCTATTCCATCCCTGGCAATAAGTGGATGGTACCCCACGGTTTCCATGGTCTCCTGCAACATCCTGGCCATGGAGTCTTTGTCTTCAACGATGAGGATGGTTTCCATGGAGTGCCTTTTTTATTCCCCTGGCAGCCTGCCTGATCCTGTGTTCGTTTTCCACAAGGGCAAATCTCGCAAAGGCATCTCCGCCATCTCCGAACCCGATCCCAGGTGAAACGGCGACGCATGCCTCCTTGATGAGGAATTTGCTGAACTCGAGAGAGCCCATCTTCTTGAAAGGTTCCGGAATCTCGGCCCACACAAACATGGTTGCCTTGGGTGGTTCTATATTCCAGCCTGCCTTATGAAGGCCTTTTATGAGCGCATCCCTCCGGGATTCGTACGTTTCTCTGATCTCCCCCACGCAATCCTGGGGACCCCTCAAGGCAATAATGCTTGCGATCTGTATTGGCTGGAACATGCCATAATCCAGATAACTCTTTATCTTTGTGAGCGCGCCTACCATTTCTTTGTTTCCGCAGCAGAACCCCACTCTCCATCCTGCCATAGAATAACTCTTTGTCAGCGAGAAGAATTCAACTCCCACGTCTTTGGCGCCGGCAGCCTGAAGAAAACTGGGAGCAAGGTATCCGTCAAAACAGAGGTCGGCATACGCAAAATCGTGGACTACCATGATGTTGTTTTCTTTCGCAAAGTCCACGATCCGCTCGAAAAAGGGGAGTTCAATACACTCGGTGGTGGGATTATGAGGAAAATTTATGATGAGCAGCTTAGGTTTCGGCCATGATGACTTGTACGCTTTTTCCATTTCTTCAAAAAAATCAAACCCTTTTCCCGTAGGTATGTACCTCACCTCAGCACCTGCGAGTATGGCGCTGTAAGGGTGAATAGGATATGCGGGAGTGGGTGTCATCACCACGTCACCAGGTCCCAGCGTCGCATAAGCGAGATGGCTCAATCCCTCTTTTGCTCCAATGGTGATCACCACTTCTGTTTCAGGGTCCAGGTTGACATCAAAACGCCTCTTGTACCATTCGGTTATAGCCACTCTCAATTGGGTTATCCCCTTTGACGCCGAATAACGGTGATTTTTCGGGTTTTTGGCAGCCTCGCATAGTTTATCCACGATATGTTTTGGTGTGGGGAGATCGGGATTCCCCATGCCGAGATCTATGATATCCTCGCCTTTTCTCCTCGCCTCCATCTTCAGCTGGTTTACTATGGCAAATACATAAGGGGGAAGCCGTTTGATTCTGTTGAACTCTGACATCCAGAACTCCTTTTCTAATATGTTCTTATATGGTATGTGTCAATTAATATAACAAATTCAAGACAAAAACATCTCTTCTGCGTTCATGGAACTTCTCACCAATGGAGAGGAAGCAACCCCCTTAAAGCCCATTCTTAAGGCGGTTTCTTTGTAATCGATAAAAGTGCCGGGTGCAACATACTCTACAACAGGGAGATTTCTTTTTGAGGGTCTCAGGTACTGGCCTATGGTGAGAAAATCGCATCCTGCTGAGGAAAGGTCCTTCATTACCGAAACAATCTCTTCAAAAGTCTCACCAAGACCCACCATGACACCTGATTTTATGCGAATGTGGGGCGCCTGCTTTTTAGCCATTTTCAGGACATATAATGAGAGCCCATAGTCTGCCTGTGGTCTCACTAGGGAATAAAGCCTTGGCACTGTCTCGACATTGTGATTCACTACATCTGGCTCAGAATGCAGGACTATCTTCAACGCCCCTATGTCTCCCTTGAAGTCAGGGATCAAGACCTCTATTCCTGCGTCAGGCAGGACATCTTTTAATGCTTTTATCGTGTGCGCAAAGTGCAGGGCTCCCCCGTCCGGGAGATCATCCCTGGTGACCGATGTGATCACCACGTACTTCAGGCCCATCTCCTGTGCAGTACGCGCGACCCTCCCAGGTTCGTCTGCTGAGGGTGGATCAAGGGGAAGAGATGCAGAGTCCACTGAACAAAAACCACATTGCCTTGTACAGCGAGGGCCTAGGATAAGGAAGGTGGCTGTAGGTTTCGAGAAGCAGTGCCCGATGTTGGGACATCTGGCTTGCTCGCAGACCGTGGAGATTCCATGGCTTCTCAATATCTGTTTGGTGGAGTGAAGTCCGGTAAAGTGCTTTGTCTTTATCCAATAGGGGAGCCTCATGGCGTCATATCTGATTGCTCGGTGCAGATCCAGGTGACTGGGACAGTGATGAAAATCATCTATACGCAACAAGTCATGCCAGCTGCTGCGTGCTCACACTAAGCATTGTCACTCGTCTTTTCATCTTGCGAAACTTCGCTTTGGGCAAGTCCCTGTTCACCTTCCGGGTTGGTGTCGAGCCCCTTGTGAAGTCTCCTCTGGAGTTTTTCTTCCCGTTTTTTCTGACGGGACACCTCTTTTCTCCGCTTTTCGCTTTTGTATGCTCCCGCATGTTTTGCCAATGTAGCCCTCCTTCATGTTGGATAGAACATTATATCATGGAGGAGAATGGGAATGCTCAAGATCCCATAGATCACCCGTGCGACGGCAGGGAAAGGTTGACTTTTTATTCACAAACATGTAACCATAAAAATGAGTTTCAGAAGTTTTTGTAACTGATAAGGCCACAAAGACTTTTAGCTTTGTGGCGTTTTTTGTTGAAGTAGGTGGTCACTCCGGAACTTAGTTTATACGTGAGGAGGTACGAGAAATGTCGAATGGGACAGTGAAGTGGTTCAATGAATCCAAAGGGTTCGGCTTTATCACTGCTGAAGACGGCAGTGATGTATTTGTCCACTACTCTTCCATCCAGGGCGACGGTTTCAAATCTCTTGCCGAGGGTGATGCGGTGAGCTTTGATATTGAAAATGGGCCAAAAGGCCCCAAGGCCATTAATGTAGTGAAAGGTTAATAACCAAGAAAGTCCCTCCGCGCGCGAAGGGACTTTTTCCTATCAGGGGAAGAGACACAGAGAAAATGGTGCATAAACAGAACTATTCGGCCAGGAGGGAACTAAACAGACAGAACCGGCTTGCGACCGGACTTCTTTCTGAACGGTTTCCCAATGTTTCTGAGATAGTAATTCATATGACATACTATCAAAAGGCTGTAAATCAGCTTCTCATGCTGCGTACTGTGCATGTCCTTCCCACAGATTCCGCATATTTCAATATGGAATGTGTGATAAAGGGCTGTATCGAAGGTGGCTTTGACCTTACTTCTGTCATTTCGTCCATGGTGAAGACCCATAAGAAGGTGGGAAAAGGAGCCCTGGTTTGTTGTGGAAAAACCGATACCCTTGCTCATGATCACGCGAGTATCTCTTATGAAATCGAGATACAATATCACAAAAAATCCCGATAGGAAATTTACTTATCCTCCTCGCCACGAGTCAACCCTTACACTAGAACAAAAGACCCCTTAGAGCTTCCGGCCCTCCGCAATTTGCAGTATACTAGAGGCAACCGAAGAGCAATATTGTGCATGAGAGATGATGCGAGCGGTGCATTAGGAAGGCAAAAGCATGACGCGGAGTGCTTGAAGGCGCTCAATAACCTAAAATAGAATGAGCGCGTGGGCGACAGGGAAAGGGCAGACATTGCTTCAACCAATTTTTCTCATTGAAGACGACACAAAAATTGCCAGGGTAGCAAAGGTCTATCTCGAAGGCGCGGGGTACAGAGTCGTCCATTTCGAAAAAGGGAAAGACGCTGTGAATTTTGCACTTAACGAGAAGCCTCTTGCAGTTATCCTTGACCTCATGCTGCCGGATACCAGTGGTGAAACTGTATGTCAGGAACTAAAGGAAATAGGGGATTTCCCCATCATTATGCTCACTTCAAAATCCTCAGAAGAAGAGAGGGTGGCAGGGTTTGCCCTTGGCGCCGATGATTATGTGGTAAAGCCTTTCAGTCCGAGGGAATTGGTCTACAGGGTTAAGGCAGTGCTCAAAAGGGCGCAGAAGAAGGATCTGACCGCTGCGGAGCCCATGAATTTCAATGGCGGCCTCCTTGTCATTGACGGCCACACGTATACTGTGAAGAAGAAAGGGCTCTTGTTGAATCTTACGCCAACGGAATTCAAGGTGCTCTATACCATTGCATCCTATCCGGGGAAAGTCTTTACAAGAGAGGAACTCGTGGAAAAAGCCCTCGGTTATCAGTTTGAAGGATATGAGAGAAGCATTGATGCCCACATCAAGAATATCAGGCACAAAATTGAGGATGATCCCAAAAACCCTTCTCTCATACTCACCATTTATGGTGTGGGCTATCGTTTCTCAGGAAAGAGGGATGTTTAAGAACCTCTGGGTAAAATTCTTTCTTCTTTTCCTGGTTGTTTCTGTTGTTGCCTTATCCTCAGCCCTGATTATGAGAGAACTTATGGTGCAAGACTTCAGGGGGTTCCTCGAAGGCCAGGTTGAGGACAGGGCATACTGGATAACAGCCTCCCTTGAAAGTACATATGAAAAGTACGGGGTGTGGGCAAACCCGGAGATTATCGAAAACACGATCTGGGCTCTCATGCTCGGCTTCGACATGAGACTTCATGACGCTGAGGGTAATTCTATCATTGACACAGAGGGCGCTACCAATACGCTTTCGTCGTTCGTGAGAAAGAGGATTGAGGCAATTTCAGATCTGAGGGTCAAGGATACCCAGGACAAATACCAGCCGTATGCGCTCTTCTATGCCGGTAAGGAGATAGGGAGAGTTGAATTGAAATTCCTGAGATCTAAGAAGGAGATGACCTTCATAACCCGTTCGAACAGGCTGCTCTTTCTCACGTTGCTCGCACTGGGAGGTTTTGCAGTTCTCCTGAGCGTCATCTTTGCGAGAAGGCTGACAAGACCCATTCATGGTCTTACCAAGGGAGTTACCGCGATCGCCGAGGGAAACCTCAGGAGCAGGGTGGTCATGAGCGGTGAAGACGAAATAAGCAGGCTGTCAGCTGCGTTTAACAGAATGGCACAGACCCTCGAAATACAGGAGTCCCTCAAGAAAAAACTCACTTCACACATAGCCCATGAACTCAGAACGCCCCTCAGTGCAATACGGGGAGAACTTGAGGGGATGATTGACGGATTTATCGCCATGGACAAGGATCATCTCCAGTCCCTCTACGCAGAGATCGGCAGACTCAGAAGTATCCTTGAGGGAATTGAGGAACTTTCCCAGGCTGAGGCAAGTAGTCTCACCCTCAATAAACAGATTTTTGAGCTCAGACCTTTCCTTAGCAATATTGTCGGGAGATTCTCCAGAATCTTTCAGGATAAGGGTGTCGCCATTCAACTGCAATGCGATGACCGTCTCAGGGTTTGTGCAGATCCTGACAAGCTGAGCCAGATAGTCATTAACCTCGTGAGCAATTCACTGAAAGCCACGGATAAAGGGGGGAGCGTACGTATTGACGCCACTGCAAACGAATCAGAGGTAATAATAGAGGTCATTGACAACGGGTGCGGCATAACGCAGGAGGACCTTCCCCTCATCTTTGAAAGGTTCTACAAGGCTTCTGAGGGAGGGCTTGGTCTCGGGCTTGCTATTGTAAAGGAACTCGTGGAGGCTCATGCCGGAAAGATAGAGGTACACAGCGAATATAGAAAAGGGGCGACCTTTACCCTTTCACTCCCTCTGTAACCATTCACAATTCTTCATAATCCTTTCGCTGGACGTTCACAATTCTTTGCTAAGATGTGAGCAATGAAAAGAGAAAGAACTACATGAAAGGAGGTGAAGAGAGAATGAAGGTGTTGACCATTTTATTGACAGTAGCAATTGCGGTGGTGCTTATCGGCAGCGCAATTGCGGTGCCTCCGGGAAAGACTGTTGAGTTTGCGGGAGGACCAGCAGGCAAGGTCGTATTTGATGGCAAGATCCATGCAGATAAGGGGCTTAAATGCAATGACTGCCATACGAAGATATTCCAGATGAAGAAGTCTGCGACCATGAAGATGGCGGATATGAACGCTGGCAAGTTCTGCGGGGAATGCCATAATGGTACAAAGGCATTTGCAACAAAGGATGCGGCGAATTGTGGAAAGTGCCACAAAAAGTAATTGAGAAAGCAACAAACAGGGCGACTCTTAAAGGTCGCCTTTTTTGTTGCACAAGAAAGATAAAATAAACCCATAAATTAAATAAAGAACCCCCTACCTACGTGGGAAAGTTGTCAACTTCCAGAATTCATTGACCCGTCCAGCGGTAACCTCTATAATGTTCTCTAAGGAGAGTGAACCTTATTGCCGGCATTTCGGGAAAGCGAGGGAAAGTGATGAAGAGGCAGATTTTGATGAGCCTTGTTATAGGACTGATTTTTCTTTATGCAAGTGCCGCTTCTAAAGCTTTTGGGGCTGATGAGAGTGGTCCCTACGGAGGTTCACGGGAGGGGGGATATGGGGAGAAAAAAGAGGTCTTGACTCCTGGCGATGCAGAAAGAATACTGAGGCAATACTTCGCAAAAAAAAATGTGACGATAGGGGAGATCAGGGAAAGAGAGCTCTACTTTGAGGCTGAGGTGAGGGATAAGGATAATAAGGTAATTGACAAAGTGATTGTGGATAAAAGGACCGGCAGAATAAGGTCAATATACTGAGGCCGAGCAGGAACCTAAAAAGGTTTTGCGCGTTTCATCACTTCAATAAGAGGTATCTTATGTTGTTCTGCAATTCCCTTGCAGTCTTCATATTCAGGGGAGAACTTGAGAGTTCCATCAAGCCCCTTCGATACCTTTACCCTTATTGTACCGGATTCGGTTTTCACCCTTCGTATCTCACGTTCAAGGATCCTTCGTGCCACTTTATAAAATCGCAAACCAATGGTGGTGGTCTCCTTGAAGAGGAGATCGATGATCTCCTCTTTCCTGTCTTCCCCGCAGAGTACAGTAAGGAGCACACCGGGGCGCCCCTTTTTCATGATTACCTGGGTGAGATACACATCAAGGGCGCCTGAACTGAAAAGCCTGTCCATAACGTATTCGTAGCATTGGGGATTCATGTCATCTATATTGGTCTCTATAACCAAAACCCTTGGGTGAGGTTCAGCGTTTTCAAGTACTGTTTCCTCTCCAAAGAAAATTCTGAGAGTGTTCGGCAATCCGGGTATATCCTTCTGTCCTGCACCATAACCTGTGTGTTCAATCTTCATCATGGGGATATGCCCATAATTTTGTGCTAATTCTCTCACTAGGGCAGCACCTGTGGGGGTGGTGAGTTCAACGGGGACATCTGATGAATAGACAGGGACTCCCTTGAGGATTTCTGCTGTTGCCGGTGCAGGGACAGGGAGTCTTCCATGTTCCGTTATGACCGAACCCATTCCAAGATTGAGCGCTGATGAATACACCTTCCCGACTTCCAGAATATTGAGACCGATCAGGGTTCCAAAGATGTCCACAATGCAGTCCACTGCGCCAAGCTCATGGAGATGCGTTCTGGTATACTCATTGCCATGAACCCTTCCCTCTGCCTCAAAAAGCCGTCTGAAGATGCTGAGCCCCCTCTGTTTAATTCCATCAGGGAGCGATGAGTATTTTATTATTTTCTTGATGTCTCTCCATCTTTTTGCGGGCTGCTGACCGCTGATTGCTGACTGCCGGATCACGACATCAACCTTTGTAACAGCAATCCCGGCTCTCTTCACCTTTCTTGTTTCGAGCTTATATCCCTTGACAGGAAGAGCTTTGAGTCCTTTTTGTATCTCTTTTAAGGGCAGACCTGCATCCACAAGGGCCCCGAGGCACATGTCGCCGCTTATGCCTGATGAACAGTCAAAATACGCAATCTTCAAATTATCCTCCCATCACTGTCATATAATACAAAACATTGCGAGTTTCATCCAGAGTTCATCCTTGATC
>DATKOU010000237.1:0-7883 GCA_035524455.1 Thermodesulfovibrionales bacterium
CAGTTATGATGCTCCGGGCGGGGCGGGCTGTGGGGGGAAGAATGCCTGTGGTCATCTCTTCAGAGGCAGGGGGGACAATGATCCATGAAGCGATAGGCCATGGCCTTGAAGCAGACCTTGCACAGCATGGATTGTCCGTCTACTCCAATAAATTAGGTCAGGAAGTTGCCTCAAGACTGGTAACAGTCATAGACGATGCAACTCTGCCCCACAAAAGAGGCTCTTACCTGTTTGATGATGAAGGTACCCCCTCCAGGCGAACAGTCCTTGTGGATAAAGGGATACTTTCGGGATACCTTTATGATCAATTGTCCGCCATGCATGACGGGGTGAAATCCACCGGTAATGGTCGGAGGGAGTCTTACCAGCACAGGCCAATACCAAGGATGAGTAATACGTTCATCGCGCCTGGTGAAGCATCGCCTGAAGCGGTGGTGAAATCCACATGGAATGGCCTTTTCGTGAAAAAAATGGGGGGAGGGCAGGTAAATACCGTCACTGGAGACTTCGTGTTCGATGTTCAGGAAGGCTATACAATTGAGAGCGGGACCATTGGTGAACCTGTACGGGAAGCCACTCTTACAGGCAACGGCCCCTCTATACTGCGATCCATAGATATGATCGCTTCTGATCTGGGTTTCTCCATAGGGACCTGCGGAAAGGACTCCCAGGGGGTTCCCGTCTCTGACGCAATGCCCACCTTGAGAATAAGTGAGATGGTGGTCGGTGGCGAGATTTCTCGCTCAAGGTGACCCGAGTAATAGATGAATCCCTAACCCATTAAGTGTTGCAATAATTACACACCTGAAGAATATTATCAACACCCTTATGAATCAAAAGTCTTTTATTTAAAAGGTTTTTTTCTGGCATTTTCCTTGCACACTAAATTTATAACTTTATGCGTTTACAGAGGACTTTAAGACAGGAAGTAACCTTTAGCGGGATCGGCCTGCATACGGGAAGACATGCCGTTGTGAGACTGAAGCCCGCTCCCCGGGACTCCGGTATCATCTTCCTCAGGATAGATAGAATGGCAGTAATACGGGCGCATATCGGTGCGGTAACCGACACTGCATTTGCCACCACCCTTGGTAATGACAATATAAAAATCAGAACAGTTGAGCATCTCCTCGCTGCCCTGGCAGGTATAGGAATTGATAATCTTATCATTGAGGTAGATGGTCCTGAGATACCCATACTGGATGGGAGTTCCACCGAGCTGGTAAGTATAATATTGCAAGGTGGAATCGCAAAGCAGGGAAAGAAAATGCCCTGCTTGCGGATTACAAAACCCATAATTATGGAGGATGGTCATTCTGAGATTGCCGTTGTCCCTTATGAGGGAAGAAGAATTACCTTCAGGATTCATTTCCCCCATCATTTCCTTGGTGAACAGGAGCTCAGCATAGAACTGAACGAGGAGACATTCATCAAAGAGGTTGCCCCTGCAAGAACCTTTGGTTTTCTGAAGGACATTCAGTATATGATGGCCAATGGCCTCGCGAAAGGCGGCTCACTAAATAATGCCGTCATACTCAGTGACAAGGGTGTATTGAACTCTTCCGGGCTCAGGTTCAAGGATGAGTTTGTGAGACATAAAATCCTGGACTCTATCGGAGACTTTTCCCTGATAGGCTTTCCGATATACGGACACATATTTGCACACAAGGCAGGACACTCCACGAACCTTAAATTTATTAAGAAAGTCATCTCTTGTTCTGATTGCTGGAAGATTGTGTCAGAAGCTGAACAACCCCAGGCCCAAGCTCAGCTCCATCTCTAAAAAAGATAGTAATATCAAGAAGTTACAAATTTGTCTTGAATTTTTTCTGAAAATGGGGTTTCATATCTGAGGAAGACCGCAAATAAAAAAAAGAGGCTGGAGAATCCCTTCTCCAGCCCTAAGTCCCACAAGACTTTTCTTATTTCTTCTTTGCGGTCTTCTTCGCTGTCTTCTTCGCTGCGGGTTTCTTCGCTGCTGCCTTCTTTGTCGCCATTATTTTTCACCCCCTTTCTATCCCCGGAAAATCGGGGAAGCTTAAACTAAACCCTCCCGATAAGCGAAATCCGCTTTCCGGAAAGGAGCCTGCGCAACGCGCCATCCTTTTTCTTCCTTTTTGTCCTGTACTCATCCTCGTCCATCAGCGTATAGCTGATCTTCTGCCCAAATTTCTTCTGCAGATCCTTGAGCCCTTTTTTTACCATATCTTCTGATTCCGAAGCGCCGATCACAAAAAGGGCAACGGCATCCACATCCTCACCTTCTGCGTACGGTCCATAAATGAAGGCCGCCTTTGCCCCGGATGCCCTGATCAATGCCTTGATCGCTCCCGGCAGTCCAAGGGACTTGGTGATAAGGTTCTTGAGTTCCGAGAAAAGGGGCGAGTCTTGTTCCGCCTGAAAGTATTTGAGGTTGGCAACCCTCTCGCTCACTACGATTCCCATCTTCTCAAGGTTGTCAAGTTCTCGTTTGATACCGGAAGGATTTTTTCGGAGCAGTTTCGCGATTTCACGGACATAGAACTTCTCATCTGGACTGTTCAGGAGCAGTGAGAGGACGTCTGCTCGTATGGATGATGAGAACAAGCTCTTTAACATCTTGCTATAGTTATATACTAACAAATTCAATTTGTCAACAAAAAAATTACAATTAAGAACAGAAAATGCACTTTTGTGAACGATGCATAAAAGTGAACGATTGTTTTTTTTATGAAACTATCGTTAGACATTCCGTTACTTCTTCTTTCTCAAACGATAGATTTATTTTCATGAACGGATAATGCTTTTTTGTGAACGATCGTTTTTTTCGCGTATTTCTCTTGTGAGAAGAAAGTGCTCACATGGAGCGTCCATGAGGTACTCCCTCATGAGGGCGCGCCCTTGGCAGGCCTAAAAGATTATCTCTTCGGGAGGTAGTGAAGCGCGAATAGCTCAGGAGCCGATTCCCTGGCGATCCTAGCGGGATTCGAACCCGTGTTGTCGGACTATCCTTCCCACATAGAATAAGTGCTTGCCTAAATCAATTCGGATCCACCTTAGCCGAAATTTCTCATAAGGGAACTGCCCCGGGGACGGAGCGGACGCCTCTTTGGCTGGAGCGAGCCAGGGCCCTTGGCTTGTTAAATATGCCACATGTTAACGGTCAGGGTTATTTAGAGTGTATCAGCAAGGCGTAACAGTCTAAATCTACAAACGTGATCTGGTTGGTGAAGTTCTCGCAATTGGGTGTCCCGGCTTACATGAGGAAGTATGATCGCTCGGGCAAGCGAGGAGTTGTCAAGGAATACTCCGGTACAAGGTTTCCGTTGGCATTAGATAGTCAGAGAAGATCCGGCAGATAGGGTTTCGTGCAGTAATCGAGCTTCTTATAATGAGGTATGCACCCGAGGAAAGCCTTTCGTTTCAGGATGGTTTGGTGTAACTATTCGCCCGGACAGAAAATAAGGTACAATGAAATATACTGACTGAATGAACTATACATCAGAAATAGAGTCTGTGCCGAGAAAAGGAGTGAAAGGCACATGAAAATAATATTAGCCAATCCCGGGCTGAAGATTTCCAAACGCATATGATAAGGAAACATGCTTTAATTGCCGGCATATGGTTACTCCTCGTCTTTGTTGCCTGTTCCTCCCAAATTGATAAGAACAGATTTGATAGAAACAGATTTGACAGGGTGAACTCTACTGTCCAGGCCCTCCAACACTCCATCTCGACCAGTGGCGACTACCCGCAACTTGGTGCATTGATCCAGCAGCTGTCCTCAGAGATAGAAGCGCTGAACGTGAGCGTGACATCCAGGAGAGAGAGGGATCTTTTACAAGAGTATTCAGAACTGCTCAAGATGTATCAGGACGGGTTTCTCTTGTGGAAATATCGCACGGAATTCAGCAGTCATAATTTCGTTCCGAAGGGGCGTATCTATGTGGGGCAGGATGTGGAACCTATTGTGGTGAAATACCACCTTCCCACCGAAACGCATATATTTGAGCCTACTCACCAGATATGGAAAAGCATAGCAGAGGACTCAATCCGGATAATTTGGAATAATACAGATGCACAGGTGAAAATAATAAATACCATGTTGAACTATTGATCCCCTTCAAGAACGTCTCCGTCTATCTTTTCAATATCCTCCACAGGGTAGTCTCGGGGATACCAAAATCTTTCCCCCTTGTCAAAAGAGCGGCCAATCTTGCCCGGGGCTTCAGATTCTCTGACCTGGAATTATCAGACCATCAGCCCTTCTGAATCTCGCTACAAAGCTGGTCAAAGACTTCTGTGAGAAGCACAAGGCCTACGAGCTTCTTTTTTCGCTCTAAGACGGGCATCACCATCAGATCATTATCGATCATAAGATATGCAGCCTTGGTAACTGGATCATCCGGCTCGACGAAACATTTAAGGGGCGTCATCACTTCACTTACCGCTTTTTCGGCGTACTTTGTCACTTCTCTTTCAACCCGGGAGGTAGACGACGCTGTTGCGTATCCGTCAGGCATGTGAGAGACTGCGGCGGACTTTGGTAATTCGGCCTCTTTTGCCCTCAGGATATCCTTCATGCTTACCATGCCCAGCAGGTTATATTTCTCATCGAAAACAAGGATGCCGAGAGGATAAGAAGTTTTTTCTCTGGTGGGAAGTGTGACCTTCATAATCTTTATGGCCTGCTTTACCGTGAACCAGTAAGGCACATGAGGGAAATCGAAGATATCGACGATTATGTCCTTTACCTTTCTGTCAATTTCCATGGGTAACACCGACGCACATCGAGGAGGTTCTACAGCCGCTGCTATTCTTCGTCTTGTTTCGTTATAATCTTTTGTGCTGTGTCGAATTCGCCTTCCTCGGCAAAGGCTACCGCGGTCATCATCCTCTCGATCTTTTCGTTATAAGCCTCTTTGATTCTCCGTACAAGGTTGTCTATGTCCGCCGGTTTCCTCATAAAATCAAAGCCGCCGAGCCTTTTTGCCTCCTCGGCATCCCTGTCCGTGCCATGCCCTGTGAGGATGATGACCTGCATCTTGGGATAACGCCTTTTCACCTCTCTCAGAACCTCTATCCCGTGTAGTCCCGGCATTTTTAAGTCCAGCACCATTACGTCGGGCTCTATTCCTTTGACATAGGAGAGAGCCTGTTCCCCGTCGTATACGGTGCTCACGTTCAGCTCCCTCATCTTCAGTCTCTGTGCGAGAGTATCCACAAAAGCCCTTTCATCATCGACCAATAGCACCTTTATGTCCTTCTTTTTTGTCATCTTTCCTCCTCCGTTTCACACTTCAGTCGAATCTTCTCGCGCCGCTACCTAACTATAACAGCGGCCACTGGCGGTGTCAAGATATTGTATAAGTTGTGCTGAGCCTTACACCGAAGAAGTTCCTGCTACCCCATCATGCAGCTTACTTTTTTTCAACAGGCAGCAAATTGAGAGGAACAGTAATCGTCGTCACGCTCTCCTGTTCATGTCTTACCGCTGCCTTCAATGTTTCGATAATCTCCTGAACCACTTCGTCCATGCAGATGCCCTTGTCAATAATCCTTTCAGCAATGCTTTCAACTGGCTTCCCCCTCGGGATGATGTGGATAATTATAGAACTGTCCGAAGGCTCTGTTTTTATGATGAGATGGCTGCCCTTATCGAATCCCAGCATTTTTTCTTCGATGAGGCAATAAAGGAGGCAGTAGAGTCTTGAAGGGTCGCTGTGGATCGCTGGGACGGCACCATGAAAATCCGTCTCGAGGCAGATTCCTCTCTCACGGGCCGATCTCCGTCTCAACGCGATGAGTTCCTCGATCGCATCGTGAACGCTGAAAGTCGAAAAAGGGTGGTCCATCCTGTGGGCGAAGCGATTCAGATAATCGGCAAGCTGTACCGCTTTATCCACCTGCAAAGCAATTGAATCGAGAGAGCTCATGTATTCGGCTGAATCCTTTTTCTCCTCGGATTTTCTGAACACAAGGAGATCCTCTATCAAACCGGCGGTCTCCTTGATTATGGCGAGATGATTCTTCAGCTCATGGGTGAACCCTCCTATCATTTTTCCGACAAAGCCCATCTGGGAAATCCTCAAATTGCGCTCTTTTTCGGAATCCATCGTCCCCCCCCGAAACGGTTACTTTTTGATTATGCTCTGCTTTGCCTTATCGATTTTTTTTGTCAGTTCGTCGATGTCTATAGGCTTCATGACACAGTCAAATGCCTCTCGTGGAATTGTTTCGTCTCCATCCTGGCAAGCATGACCGGTTACAAAGATGACCTCTATCGAAGGATTAAACTCCTTGATCGTTCTGTACAGTTCTATACCACTCATGCCCGGCATTTTAAGATCGAGAAGAAGCACCTCAGGCGGGTCCTGTTTGATTGCGGCGATGGCGTCATCCACGTTGTACACCGCCTTCGTGTCGTAATCCCGCAGGAGCAGCCTTTCCGACAATGCCGCCGCAAATTCAACCTCATCGTCAACGATAAGCACTTTAGTCCATGACATTATAACCCCCTTAGATCGATGCTGGCTTTGACAGGCACTTCGACTGTGAAAGTCGATCCCTTGTCGACCTCGCTTTCAACAAGGATTGTACCCCCCAGCTTCTGCATTATCCCGTATGATATGGAGAGACCGAGACCCGTACCTTTCCCTTTTTCTTTCGTCGTAAAGAAGGGCTCAAAAATATGTTTCAAGACTTCTTTCGGAATACCATGACCGTTATCCCCTATAATCACCTGAAGTGTGTCCTCATCTTTCTTCCCCGTGGCAATCGCCAGCGTCCCTCCATCCTTCAGGGCATCTATGGCGTTGTTCGCAATGTTTAAGAATACCTGTTGAAGCAATCCTCTGTCACTCTCGATCTTGGGAAGATTTTCCGAGAGATTCATGTCGAGGCGGACATTCCGATAAAGAATCTCTTTATCGAGAAATCCGATGACCTCTTTAATCGTCTCGTTCATGTCAATTATCTCAACGGAAACATCCATTCTCCGGGCAAAACCCAGGAGTCGCTGCGTAATAGTCCTGCAGCGATCCACGCTATCAGTTATCGAAAAGACGATCGACAGGAACTTTTCCTTATTGGGGAAGTCACCGATAAGCTGCAGGATATCCTTCATGAGTCCCGCCTTTTCATTAATCACGGCAAGTGGGTTATTTATTTCATGTGCGATCCCTGCCGCAAGCCTTCCGATTGAGGCAAGTTTGCTTGTGTGTTCAGTCTCCGCAATAGCTGCTTCACGCCTTTGCTCCGCCTCCTGCACCCGGTTTACCACTGAAGAAGTGATGATGCTGTTTGCTATGGAACCTATAATAACCAATATTATTATCAAATAAAGCGTGCCCACATCCTTTGTAAAAAGCTCGATCATCCTCGACGAGGCGGTTGATTGAACGACCATCCCCAATACCCAGGGGGATTGTTTTATACGTGCAAATCCGACCTCAAGACGGCCACCGCCCTCTTGCTTATAGTCTATTAATGACAGATCCTGAGCCGGGACCGGAAATTTCAGAGCTGCCCGTTCAAGCATTTTGCCATGAAAGCGGGAAGAGGTCTGGAGGATCCCGTCTTTGTTTATAATAAAAGCGTCATCGTACTCCTTTAGTTGAATTGAAGAAAGGAATCTATTGAGGGCTTCCACATCTACAGTCGCACGTAGTACCCAGAAGGCGTGCTTGCCGGGTATTTCCTTTCTCACGGCTATCGCAAAATGGGGCATTTTTCGGTATCCGGTGAAAACGTCGCTGATATAGACGCCACGGATGATTACCTCCTGAAACCAGTCCTGGTTCGAATATTCCCTGCCCTTGAGATGATACGGTCCTGCATAGGACACCTGGATCCCCTCCGAGTTAATTAAGCCGAGGTCAACAATCTCTCCGAATTCTTTCCTG
>DATKOU010000238.1:0-4960 GCA_035524455.1 Thermodesulfovibrionales bacterium
ACAAAGGCCAGCTCACGCTCATAGTCAAGCTGGCAGTAGCGGGCGAGCCTTTCGTGGGGCATGTCAGTGAGGCGCTGGTTGAATCTGAATACGATAGTCTCCTCTGAGACGGTCTTGAAGAGGTGGTAGATGAGGGGTTCATCTTCAGAACGTATCGGTCTTATCAGTGCGGGTACGCGATTTTCCAGGGTAATCTCCTGCACGTATTTGAAGGGATAGGGGCAGATGGAGAGATGCGGCGGGCAGAGGTCGCTCCTAAACCCTTTTGGGTGTTGTGTAAGTTCCTCTTCCAGCAGAATACCCGCGTCCAGGGCAGCTCCCCCTTGTTCGGTGATAAAGAAGGGGTCGATATCGATTTCCTTGAACTCGGGGAAGTCGATGAGCAGATAGGAGAATCTCACCAGCATCTCTTCCATGAATCTCAGGGTTTCTCTGTAGTGATCTCCGGCCAGGAGGAATTTGTAAATCTTTGTCTCCTCCATGACACGTCTTGCGAGGGTCTGGTTGAGAGGGGGCAGTCCCACCGCATAATCTCCCAAGGCTTCAAGAAGCCTCCCCCCCAGGCCGAAGACAATAGCAGAGCCGAATGCGGGGTCCTTCTTTGCCCCAATGGCCAGTTCATAACCGTGCGCGGTCATCATCTGCTGGATCAGGACATGGGCTTGGGGATCTTGGCTGGCTGCCGCGAGTTCCCTGAGCTTCCTGAATGCCTCCCTCACCGAATCCTCGCTCTTGAGATCGAGGAGCACCCCGGACTTCTCTGTCTTGTGAAAAATCTTTTCCGAGTCTATCTTGAGTACTACGGGGTAGCCAATTTCATCGGCAATGCGAACCGCTTCCTCTTCACTCTCCACCCTCATGGTCGTAGTCACGGGGATCCCGTATGCGAGGAGTATCTCTTTGACTTCGTGTATACTGAGGATCAGCCTCTTTTGAACCCGGGCCTCACGAATGATGCCTTTCACCCTTTCCCTGTCCGGGGAGAAATCTCTCAGAATGCTTTCGGGTGTTTCCTGCAAAAGCTGCAGATTATAGTCATAGCGGTACAGATAGATGAAACTCCTTACCGCCTGTTCGGGGGTGACAAAAGTGGGGACCGTTTTTGTGGTGAAAAACTCCCGGGCATTATGTACCATTTCCCCTCCCATCCATACGGTGAACAAGGGAATGCGGGGGTTGATCTGCTTTGCAGAGACGATGGCCTCTGCCGTTTCTTGGGGACGGATTCTAAAATGGGGAACATGCATTACCAGGAGTCCGTCCACATTATTATCGCCGAGACAGTTTTCGACTGCGGTCTTGTAGTCGTCAGGAGAAGCATCACTGGCGAGATTGACAGGATTCCATGGTTGTCTCAGTAAAGGGAGCCTCTGGCGCAAGCTGGCTACGGTCTTCTCTTCGAATACCGCGAGTTCCCCCTCCATTTTCAAAAGGGTGTCCACCGCGATCATGGAGGGAGCGCCTGCGTTGGTGACAATGGCGAGGCGTTTCCCTTTGGGCCTCTTTTCCTGGGCAAGGGTCTCCGCAAGATAAAAGAGATCAAGGATCTCGTCGATTCTCACTGCACCCGCCCGTTTGAATACTGCATCATAGATTTTATCTTCCCCGGCAAGAACCCCTGAGTGGGTAAGGGCCACCTGGGCAGAAATATCGAACTTCCCGGATTTGACCACCACGATGGGCTTACTGCGGGCGAAACTCCTCACCGCGGTCATGAACTTACGTCCTCTCACGATATTTTCGAGATAAAGGATGATGGCCCTGGTTTTGGGGTCTACTCCCAGAAAGTCGATGAGGTCAGAAAACGCAAGGTCCAGTTTTTCGCCGACTGAGATGATATAGCTGAAGCCGAAGTTCTTGTCTATGGCCCTGTCCAGCAGCGCGGTGGTGAGAGTGGCGCTCTGGGAAATGAAGGCTGTGGAGCCGCTCTTCGGCATTTTGGGGAAAAGGCTTGCGTTCAAATGTATGCTCGGCCTGATGAACCCGATGGTATTGGGACCCAGAATCCTGAACTCGTATCTCGACAGGAGCTCTGTTGCCCGGGGAGTAAAGAGTGGATCGTCCTCCACCTTGCGTGCGAAATCGGGACATATGATGGACACGCCTTTCACCCCCATTCTGCCGCACTCCTCAAAGGTCGGAAGAATCTCTTCGAAGGGCACGGCCAGGACGGCGAGGTCCACGGGATGGGGAATGGCAGAGACTGTTTTGTGTGCCTCAACCCCCTGAACAGACTCCAGCTTGGGATTGACGGGATACACCACACCCCTGAAGCCCTTGCCGATCATGTTTCTCAGAATGAAATATCCGGGGGATTCCGGATCCTCGCTTGCGCCCACAACCGCTATTCTTTTTGGATTGAAAAAAACTTCAAGATTCTTGATTGACATAGCGGATCTCCTTTACCGAAATTCCCTCAATTCACGGGTGCGCCTGCGGACTCCGAGCAGGCCCCACGTTTCTTCTTCTATTCTACACGAGGAAATGCGGCATGGATAGTTCCGGTCTTCATATGCAGGTGGTGCAAAAGAATACCATCAGGAATAAATAGCAATTTACAAACCGCGTTATTTTGAAGTAAAATTCAGGGGTGTGGGGTGGGACGCATTCCCGCAGTCTGCCGCCATACTATCGGGGCGTAGCGCAGTCTGGTAGCGCACACGGTTCGGGACCGTGGAGTCGAAGGTTCAAATCCTTTCGCCCCGACCATTTTTATCCAGGCCATGAAAAAAATCATCGGGGTTATCGGAGGAAGGAGAGTCGATAGGACGCTCCTCAATGAAGCGGAAAAGGTGGGGACCCTTGTCGCCCAAAAAGAAATCGTCCTTGTCTGCGGCGGGCTCAGCGGTGTCATGGAAGCAGTAGCAAAGGGGGCCCGATCAGCGGGCGGCACTACGGTCGGAATATTGCCCCAGGAGCATAAACGGGATGCCAACGAATACATCGATATCCCAATCGTTACTGGACTGGGAATCGGAAGAAATGTTATTATAGCGCGCACTGCAGACGTCCTCATCTCCATTGGCGGTGAATACGGGACGCTCTCTGAAATCGCCTTCGCGCTCCAGATGGGAAAACCGGTAATCGGCATCAGGACATGGGATATCCAGGGCGTGAAAAAGGTAGAGAATGCTGAAGAAGCTGTTGCAAAGGCTTTTGAGCTTTTAGAATCGTGAATTTTTCTTTTCTGTTTTTAGAACTTTAAACTTTTCATTTTCAACTTTGAACTCTTTTAGTCGCCCCCTTAGCTCAGGTGGATAGAGCACAGGTTTCCTAAACCTGGTGCCGCAAGTTCGAATCTTGCAGGGGGCACTTTATTTTTCAAGGAGTTACCGCCATTCCGGGGGGCGTTTTTCCCATAAGTATTTGTCCTCTCCCTCACCCCTTTCAAGAAGACACTATACGTTACAATCCTACTTTGGGAGGAATGGTCCTTCCCGAATAAGAAAAATAATACCCCTACCTGGGTAGGATTGATTTTATTTTCACTCCAGCCCAAAATGATAAATATATGATACCGCAGGGATTAAGATGATAGAGGCAGCCCAGGAAAAGAGACGTGCAGAGAGGTATAAAGGACGTTTTAAGATTGAATATGCCTTAGGCGATCAAATGTATAGGGGTATATCCAGCGACCTTTCCCTGAACGGGATCTTCATAAGGACAAGGAATCCTCTTGAGATGGGGACACTAATTACCGTGGTACTTCATCTCCCTGGAGGCTCGACCGCAACATTAAGGGGAAAAGTGGCGAGAGTATTGGTAACGCCTGAGGGGATATCTGCCATATCCATAAGAAACGGAATGGGAATCGAAATAATAGAAAAGGATTATAATTATCTCAGGACTGTCATGTCATTAGTTGGCGGGATGAAGTCCAATTGAGCTTCTCACCTTCATGGTTCAAATGAGCAGGTAAGAACTGTATTGATTGAGTCCGGTCATAAAGAGCAGCTAAGCGCCCCATGAGTTCCGTCCGATAAATAAACTCAGCCTTGATGGCCTGACACTTTAGTGTCATAGTTATACATTGACAAAAAAAGGGCCTGTAATCCTACAGGCCCTTATATCAATGCACAGAGAATCGGCTATTTCTTTTTCTTGATTTCTTTGGGTTCCTTAGGTTCTTCCTTTTTTGCCCCTGGTGTCCAGTGGTTCAAATCATGAGCAGTATTATGGCAATCACCGCATTTCGTGAATCTGGCCATCATGCCTGCGGCGTGGGGAACACCATGGCAGTCCTGGCACTTGGGGACCATCTTATGCACAGCCTGGTGGCAGAACGCACAGGCGAGTGCCTTATGCTTGGAGCTGCTGGCGGTGAGAAGTGCGAAGGCATTCGTGTGGCACGAGCCGCAGTCTTTGGAAGGAATGTCTGCTGCATAAGACACGGCCTTAGGCATGTGTGCCTTGTGGCATTTCTTGCAATCCGCAACTGTCATATCGGCTGAGTGGGGTTTGTGGCACTGCATGCAGGCCGGTATCTTTCCGTGAACGTTATGACAGGTGGAACAGTTGAGCGCGGTGTGTTTGCTCTTTTGATCCCTGAGCTGGGTGATCTGCTGGGTATGGCAGGTCACGCATGCGTCGGTGACATTGCTCGCAAAAGAAATCATGAGAGGGGTATGAGGATTCTTATGACAGCCCAGGCAGTCTTTGAGTTCATAATGGGGTTTGCCCATGTGGCACATGTTGCACTTGGGAATGTTATCCTTTACCGCAGGCCTGTGGCCGGTATGGCACCCAACACATCCTACGGCTTTGTGTTTCCCTCCATTGGCCATCATGTCAGCAGGAGGCACTGCATGACACTTGATACAGTCATCGTTGGACAGGGCCGTGCTGGGAGATGTTTGGGCCAATCCCAGGCCTATTGTGCCCAGAAAAACCGAGATTCCGAGAATCAAAAATAATGTGACAAGAATACTACTGCGTGCACTCTTTTTCATCTCTCCTCCTT
>DATKOU010000239.1:0-4427 GCA_035524455.1 Thermodesulfovibrionales bacterium
TAAAAGAAAACATGGATAAAACGCCCGGATTCTTTCTTACGGAAATCGGGGATGATCACCTGAGGAACATAAAATAAGGGATGCCCCTCCAACTTGGATTTGTCACGAGCAATGTAGTTGCCTATTCTTCAACGGCGGCAAGATAAGCGGTTTTTTTTCGGATAAGAAGAAAGCCTCAGATCCGTATAAGGAAAACGAACAGCAATGGAAAACCTTATTACCAAGAATGACGTGCTGAAAGGACTGAACCCACAGCAGAGGGCTGCGGTGGAGTACCTCGACTCCCCTCTATTCCTGTCAGCAGGGGCCGGCAGCGGAAAAACCAGGGTGCTCACCCACAAGATAGCCTATCTCGTGAAGGAAAAAGGCATAAAGCCGCACCGCATCCTTGCCATAACATTCACGAAGAAGGCGGCAAACGAAATGGCGGAACGCGTCGAGAGGATGCTGGGCATAAAGCCAAGATGGATCAGCACCTTCCACTCCTTCTGCGTAAAGATTCTCAGGGAGGACATCAAAGATATTGGTTTGGCCTTCGACCAGAAATTCGTGATCTATGATGAGGACGACAGCATTAAGGTCCTCAAGGATGTACTGAAAAGGCAGAACAGGGACCCGAAAGAGGCGCCGTCTGCAAGAGAGGTAATCTCCAGGGCAAAGCAGGCATACAGAAAAAGCATAGTTGACCACATCACGGCCCTTCCGTACCCGGCATCGTCTTATGCTGAGACCGCGAGGGCATACCAGGAAGACCTGGCACGCTCAAATGCAATGGACTACGACGACCTCCTGTATTTCACCGTCCATCTGCTCTCTGTCTCCCCCGAGGTGAGAAAGAGATGGCAGGAGAAATTTGATTACCTGATGATTGATGAGTTCCAGGACACTAACGACATACAGTTTGATCTTATAAAACTGCTGGGAGACGGCAAAAAAGGGCTCTTTGCCGTAGGGGACTTCTTTCAGTGCATCTATACCTGGAGAGGGTCCCGCCCCTCAAACATTGGAAGGTTCATCAAGGAGTTCAAGGCAAAGGAGATGAGGCTGGAAAAAAACTATCGCTCCACCAGAAAGATCCTCGACATCGCAAACACCGTGGTCAGCAAGGTGAACTGCGGCTGGTCTGAGACCGTGCTTGAACTCCACACTGACAGGGAAGAAGAAGGGGAGGTAAAGTACGTCAACAAGCCGGACGGAATGTCGGAAAGCATCTGGATAGCCGGGAAGATCGGGGAACTGTCTTCCTACCATTCTTACTCAGACATCGCAATACTCATACGCATGACCTTCCTGTCCAGGGTACTGGAAAGTGTCTTCATGCAGTACAACATCCCCTACACCATTGTGAGAGGACTGGCGTTCTATGAGCGGGCAGAGGTTAAGGACCTGTTGTCGTATCTCAGGTTAATCTCAAACCACAGGGACAAGGCTGCCTTTGAGCGTATCATAAATTCCCCTTCCCGGGGGATAGGCAAGAAGGGATTTTCCTTAATAAGAGGGAGCTTCAAAACCGACTGGATCCAGGCGTTAATGGACACCAAAATGCCGATGAGACAGAGGATGAATGCGGACGCATTCATCGCAACCATTCAGAAACATTCCTCATCTGTGGAAGAAAGACCCTATGTGGTTCTCATGGACCTTGTCGAAGACCTCAGATATTTTGACTATCTGCGGAAAGAGTACAAGGATGACTATGAAGACAGGGTGCAAAACGTATCAGAGCTTGCCAACGTGCTTGAAAAGCTGCAGGAAGAGGGTAAACCCTTCTCTGAGTTCATGGAGGATTCCCTTCTTTCCTCAGACCAGGACAGGATAGGGAACGAAGACTCAGTCAAGATCCTCACTCTCCATGCGGCCAAGGGACTTGAATGGCCGGTGGTGTTCATCCCTGCCCTTGAAGAGGAGATATTCCCCTCGGCAAAATCTATATTCAGCGAATCGGCCCTTGAAGAGGAAAGGAGACTTTTCTATGTGGGAACAACCCGGGCAAAAGAAAGGCTCTACCTCTCATCAGCGGATGTACGGATGAAATTCGGGCAGACCTTGCACGCGATGCCTTCACGTTACATAGAAGAGATACGGCACCACCTCAAATAACAGATGGGCTGGCTCGAATCAGCTACATTTTTCAAAGAGCTGCTTCTTACAAAACGGCCGCACATACCCTAACTTATCATAACCATTAACTATTTCTATAATTCTTCTCTTTTCCCTTGACAGTAAACGTTCGTTCACTTATAATGGGGTCATGAAGAAGGGCTCACGAGAAGACAAGATGCGATCCAGAGTTAAGGGCATATCCCGTTTCTATTATCAAAAGGGAAGAATGCCAAGCTTCTCGGAAATAGGAGAGATTGTGGGAATGAGCTCAAAGAACGCAGTTTATAAACTCGTCAATAAACTTGAGGACCTCAAAGTTCTTGAAAAAGACAAAAAGGGGAGGCTTATCCCTCGGTCAATCGCCGCCCCTGTAAAAATGCTTGGTACGGTAGAGGCAGGGTTTCCGAGTCCTGCAGAGGAAGAACTTGTGGATACCCTTTCCCTTGATAATCTCCTCATACAGAACCCTGAGGCTACCTTTCTGCTCAAGGTGTCGGGCGATTCGATGTCCGAAGCCGGCATACTCCCTGGAGACATGGTACTCGTTGATAAAGGAGAGACACCCAAGAGCGGAGACATTGTAATTGCTGAAGTTGATGGTGAATGGACCATGAAATACTTAAAGAAAAGGGGAGAAAGTGTGGTGCTTATACCAGCAAACCCCAAGTACCAGCCTATCAGACCGAAAAAGGAACTTAAGATTGCAGGAGTAGTGACAGCTGTTCTAAGGAAATACCGATAGTAAAGTTTTCTCAAGGAGTCACCATGAGTAATCAACCTTTGACCATACGTTCCTGGCCTAGAGCAATCCTCCATCTTGATGCTGATGCCTTTTTTGCATCCTGCGAACAGGCAATCCATCCGGAATTGAAAGGAAAGCCTGTGATAACGGGCAAGGAAAGAGGGATAGTTGCCGCAGCTAGTTACGAGGCGAAGGCAAGAGGGGTACAAAGGGGTATGAGCCTTTACGAGGTGAAGAAGGTCTGCCCGGATGTAGTAATAGTACCCTCGGACTATGAGACTTACAGTCTCTTTTCTGTCAGGATGTTTGGAATCCTAAGGCGCTTCTCTCCGGATGTAGAGGAATATTCCATAGATGAGGCATTTGTGGACCTCACGGGTCTTAGGAGATCTTTTCACGGCCCTTACGGGATGATCGCTGGGAACATGCAGGAGACGGTCGAAAGGGAACTCGATATTACGGTATCCGTTGGGGTAAGCCTTTCAAAGGTCCTTGCCAAGATCGGCTCAAAACATAATAAACCACATGGCCTTACCCTCATACCGGGCAGGGATATCCATCTTTATCTGGAGAAGCTGCCGATAGAAAAGGTCTGGGGCATTGGACCGAACACAGCGGCATTCCTCGGTAAATTTGGAATAACAACAGCTCTTCAGTTTGCAAGAAAGGACGAGGGGTTCATAAGCAAGCACCTCTCCAAACCATACCGGGAGATCTGGGATGAACTGAATGGAAGGTCTGTCTATCCAGTCACCGTTGAATCAAAGAGCAGCTATCAATCCATCAGCAAGACCAAAACCTTTACCCCACCTTCAGGCGATAAGACCTTTGTATTTGCCCAGCTTTCTAAGAACCTTGAGAATGCCTGCATAAAGGCGCGTCGCTACAAACTGGCTGCTACTAAGCTTATTCTCTTTGTCAGAACGCAAGAGTTCAGAGACAGCGGTGTGGAACTGAAATTGAGCCGTCCGTCAGCCTATCCGTCTGACCTTTTTGGGCCTTTACAGAAAGGTTTTGATCATATTTATCAGTCCAATTGTTCTTATCGCCAGACAGGGGTAGTCCTTGGTGACCTTCTATCAGACAACAACGTCCAGTATACTCTCTTCGACGATACAGCAAGGATAGAGAAGATGTCGAGGGTATACAGTACTCTCGATATGCTATCCGAAAAGTTTGGCAAATACGCGGTCCATCATGCTACAAGCCTACCGACAAAGCTCCAGACCCAGCACGAAGGAGAAAGGGGGGATGTACCGCAAAGAACTAAGGATCTTTTTAAGGGAGAGAACAAAAGGCAGCGACTAGGCGTGCCAGTGTTGCATATAAAGGTTTGAATGAATTATGAGAGCTTCACCTGAGACACAACAGGTATTTGCAGCTGCAACAGACAAGGACTTCGTCCCGAAACTTGCGGCGCATGATAGGAGCGCGAAAGATGACCATTCGTCAGTCTCCACTTTCCGTATGGAGGCGGCCAGTCTTTATTTCTTTTGATAATAAATGGACAGCGGCACGACTGGGCAGACAATATAGTTTCACCCCCTACTGTGCAATAACAAGGGCTGGAGACGGTTGACAC
>DATKOU010000240.1:0-16520 GCA_035524455.1 Thermodesulfovibrionales bacterium
GAATATTATTGTTTCCCGCCGGGCTGCCATAGAAGAGGAAAGGCAGAAAAAGAAAGTGATAACCCTTACCAAGTTGAAAGAGGGCTCGCGACTGGAAGGCGTGGTAAAGAACATCACCGATTACGGTGTCTTTGTGGACCTCGGGGGTATTGATGGTCTGCTCCATATATCGGATATCTCGTGGGGGAGGATCACTCACCCCTCGGAGTTTTTTGCGGTGGGTGATACCGTTGAGGTCATTGTGTTGAAGTATGACGAGGAACTGGAAAGGGTGACCCTGGGATATAAGCAGAAAAAAATTGACCCATGGTTGTCAGTGGGTGAAAAATATCCGTTGGGGGCAAAGGTGAAAGGCAAGGTGGTGAGCATCGCTGATTACGGAGCATTTATTGAACTGGAAGAAGGGGTAGAGGGACTTGTCCACGTCTCTGAGCTGGACTGGTCAGCAAGGCCGAAGCACCCGTCCAAATACCTTTCCATCGGTGAAAGCGTTGAGGCAGCCGTCCTCAGGGTGGACATGGAAGAGAGGCGAATATCGCTCAGCATTAAACAGTTAAAGCCCAGCCCATGGGAACTCGTATCTCAACGGTACAGTGTCGGTCAGAAGATCTCAGGCAAAGTGAGAAGCATTACCGAATTCGGCGCTTTTGTGGGCCTCCCTGAAGGGGTTGACGGGCTTGTGCACATATCGGACATTTCATGGACAAAGCATATAAAACATCCCTCAGAGCTGCTCAAGAAAGGTCAGAAGGTGGAGGCAGTGGTTCTGAGCCTTGAGCCAGAGAAAGAGAGAATCGCACTGGGGATGAAGCAGATGCAGGCTGACCCGTGGATCAAGGACATACCCGAAAAATACAAGCTTGGTGACGAAGTGAGGTGCAAGATTTTGAGACTTACCGATTTCGGGATTTTTGCGGAGATCGAAGGCGAGGTTGAGGGTCTGATTTACTCGTCTGAAGTGGTGAAGGGTGAAGAACTGTTGAAGGAGGGAGAGGAAGTCTTGGTGAGGATAATAAAGATCGATACAGAAGACAGGAAGATCGGCCTCAGCATGAAACATGTGAAAGGTGATCAGGGATGAAGAAGGTTCTGCTCCTGCTTTTGGGACTTCTCACTGTCCTGGTGTTCCTGAGCCTTATGATTGCACTTCTCTTCAGGGGAAGCCCTATGGGTGACAAGGTCGCCCTCGTACGTATCGAAGGGCCCATCGTTGACTCGAAGAACCCCATCGACGAAATTAAGGAATATATGAAGGACCCTTCGGTGAAGGCCATTGTATTGAGAGTGGACAGCCCGGGAGGTGCGGTTGCCCCTTCCCAGGAAATATACGAAGAGGTGAGAAAAGCGGTAGCGAAAAAAAAGATCGTGGTTTCCATGGGGTCCCTTGCGGCTTCCGGCGGTTACTATATCTCTGCACCCGCGTCAAGGATTGTGGCAAACCCCGGCACGCTTACCGGCTCCATCGGGGTAATTATGGAGATTCCTAATCTCGAGGGCCTTATGAATAAAGTGGGAGTGAAGACAGAAGTGATCAAGAGCGGCAGACATAAGGATATTGCATCGGTATTCAGGGGCATAGGCCGTGAGGAAAGGGAGATACTCCAGGGCGTGCTGGATGATGTGCATGATCAGTTCATTAATGCGGTGGCTGAAGGGAGAAAGATGTTGCCCGATCAGGTGAAAAAGCTTGCCGACGGGAGAATATTCACAGGGAAACAGGCAGTGGGTATAGGGCTTGTGGATGAGTTGGGAAACCTTGAGGATGCCATTAAGGTGGCTGCAAAACTTTCAGGAATAAAAGGTGAACCGGGTGTGGTCTCAAAAAAGGAAAAATTCTCCTTTATGGATATCGTGAGGGGAAATTTACCCAAGGAGTTATCAGATATCTTTCCGACTGTAAAATTAAAATATTACTTTTCACCATAGAGAAAGGGTAAGGATAAGGTCAAGAAATCTCTGTCTTAACCTGACCCTTGGATCTTGAAAATTGAAGAGGAGGATGTATGACAAAATCAGCACTGATCGACAAGGTGGCGGAAAAGGTGGAAGGCCTTACCAGAAAGCAGACCGAGATCATTGTAGACACTGTATTTGATGGGATCAGGGATGCCCTGGCAAAAGGCGAAAAGATCGAGATACGAGGGTTCGGAAACTTCAGACTCAAACAAAGGAGACCGAGACGTGCGAGGAACCCCAAGACAGGGGAAGGAGTGGATGTTCCCTCAAAGAGGGTTCTGCATTTCAAGGTGGGCAAGGCACTGAAGGACGCGCTCAACCCCCAATAGAGCAGGTGATTGATTCTATTTCACCCGGAATTATGTAGTCGCATTGTTCTGTCCAAAGGCTGCAGCATACTGCGGTGGCCCTTCATTTTGCTGGTGTTTTCGCCTACAATGTGTGGTAATACATTTCACTGATTCCTCTTGAGCGATTCCGTTGTTCATTGCATATCGTGAGCTGTCTTTGTTTCGGCAGAGGCATCCGTCTCCCAGGCAAGACAATAGCCCCCCTCGGCCGCAAGGGGGGGCAGGCACCTTACAACACTCTGTTCCCTCGTATTGTCAAAGTCCGCTCTTGCGGACAAGCACATAACCCTTCCGCCTCAGGCGGATTGCCATTTTCGCCCCGCGAATCAGCCGAGGCTGACTAGCCGGATACCTCTGCCGAACTTATGAATTATCAGAGCTGATATGATATGGGGCCTCACAGGTGTAGGCATATTTGACACGTCCCTGCATTTCTGATAAGAATAATTCATGTGGGAATATACAGAAAAGGTGAAGGATTTTTTCCTCCATCCAAAGAATGTGGGCGAGATAGAGCATCCCGATGCGGTAGGTGAAGTGGGCAGCATGCTTTGCGGAGACGCCCTGAAGCTCACCCTGAAGATTGACAAAAAAACGGGCAGGATCATTGATGCAAGATTCCAGACCTTTGGTTGTGCCTCTGCCATCGCGAGTTCGTCGGTGCTTACCGAACTTATCAAAGGCAAGACATTGGATGAAGCCCTCGAGCTCACGAACCAGGATATTGCGGAATACCTTGGCGGACTGCCCAAGGAAAAGATGCACTGTTCCGTGATGGGCAGAGAGGCCCTGGAGGCAGCCATCACCAATTACCGCGGGGAAACCAGACCTGTGGAGAGGGAAGAGAAGGTCATCTGCAAGTGCTTTGAGGTTTCTGAAGAAAAGATTCGGAGGGTGGCATTGGAAAATCATCTTTCCACTGTGGAAGAGATCACCAACTACACAAAAGCGGGGGGAGGATGCGGCTCGTGCATCCCTGCCATAGAGGCAATCCTGAAGGATATCTGGTCCGTAAAACCTGAGTGTGAAGCGCCCAAAGCCCACAGGAAGATGACCAACCTCCAGCGGATTGCCCTTATTCAGGATGTGATAGAAAAGGAGATCAGACCGCGACTCCAGACGGATGGGGGAGACATTGAACTCATTGATGTGGATGGCAAGAGGGTGATCGTCTCCCTGAGGGCGATGTGCGTTGCGTGCCCGATGAGTGACGTGACAGTGAAAGGTATCGAAGACAAATTGAGAGAGCTGGTGAGCGAAGACCTGGTGGTGGAAGCGGAATGAAACCAATCTACCTTGACAATAATGCGACGACCGCCGTTGCCCCTGAGGTCTTTGAGGAAATGCGGCCCTATCTCCAGGAATTCTACGGAAACCCCTCGAGTATGCACACATTCGGCGGCCAGCTTTACAGGAAGATAGAGGAGGCGAGGGAGAAAGTTGCTGCCCTCATCGGCGCAGTGCCTGAAGAGATCATCTTTACCAGCTGTGGCACTGAAAGCGATAATACCGCGCTCATGAGCGCCATAGAATCATATCCTGCGAAGAGACATGTCATCACGACGAGAGTGGAACACCCTGCGGTTCTGAACTTTTGCAAACACCTTGCAAGAAAAGGCTATAGGGTGACGTTCCTTCCTGTGGATAGCTTGGGAAGGCTGGATATGGATGCCTTTTCCAGGGCAGTGGATGACGATACCGCTGTTGTGTCGGTAATGTATGCGAATAACGAGACGGGTGTGGTATTCCCTGTCAGGGAGATGGGTGAAGTCCTGAGAGAAAGAAAAATCCTTTTTCATACAGATGCGGTGCAGGCCGTGGGTAAGATCCCCATAGATACAAGAACCCTCCCGGTCGACATGCTCTCCCTTTCGGGACATAAGGTGCACGCCCCCAAGGGGGTGGGAGTCCTCTATGTGAGAAAAGGGACCCGGTTTTATCCCTATATCATCGGTGGACATCAGGAAAGGGGAAGAAGGGCGGGAACGGAAAATGTGGCCTCCCTCATCGCCCTCGGGAAGGCATGTGAACTTGCGGGGTCAGCCTTCCGTGGAGAGGTCGACTATATGGGCAGACTAAGGGACAAGCTCGAAAAGGCGTTGCTCCAGTGCTGCCCTGATGTGCGGGTGAACGGAGATACCGAACACCGTTTGCCCAATACCGCGAATATAAGCTTCGAGTATGTGGAAGGGGAAGCTATCCTCCTCAGAATGGATGAATACGGCATCTGTGCGTCTTCAGGTTCCGCATGCACCTCAGGCTCTCTTGAACCGAGTCATGTGCTGAGGACCATGGGGGTATCTTTTACCGCGATCCATGGATCCATACGGTTTTCCCTCAGCCGGTATACCAGTGATGCTGAGATAGACAGGGTGATTGAGGTGATGCCCGGCATCATCAAGGAACTGAGAGGCCTCTCTCCGTACGGGAGAATAAAGATGGTTTCCGGTTAAGACCGAAGTACGTTCTTTTTCTTTCTTTATACCTCCGTGTGCTCTGCTCACCTGCAGAGCAACAGCGTATATTCCGCAGTGCATACTGCATGAAGGGTGAGTATCCCCGAGGATTCATACGTTCCCTTCCATTCCTTTTTGGAAAAAAGTGCTTATTTTATGTTAAATTAAAAAATATGGAGACACGATGATTAAGACCGTTGAAGATATAAGTGCAACAAGGAAACGCCTCAGGATAGAAATCCCCGCAGACATGATTGAAAAAGAGATACGGGATTCCCTCGAAAAGCTGAGACGTAAGACGACCATCCCTGGATTCAGGACCGGCAAGGCGCCCATTAACCTTATTGAAAAGAGGTTTGGAAAAGAGGTTGAGTCCGATGTGCTCGAACGGATCATTCCTCAAGGCTACGTGGAAGCGTTGCGGGAGGCAAACATCACCCCTGTTGCAAGCCCTGTGCTGGAAGAGAAGAGCGATTTTAAGAGAAGGCAGCCCATCTCCATGACCCTTATGGTGGAGGTGATGCCGAATATCGAAAATCTCAAATATGAGGATATACCACTCAAGGATATCCCCGTTACGGTGAGCGATTCAGACGTAGAAAGTGTCCTCAAGAGACAGCAGGAAGAGAAGGCAACGTACGAGCCCTCTGAAGGTCCTGTTGAAATGAATGACCTTATTGTGGTGGATTATTCTTCTCCCGGAGATGGCGTGGAAGCCAAGGATCAGATAGTGAAGGTGGGGGGAAGCATGTTTCCTGAAGAGTTCACCCGGAAACTCGTTGGAAGGGGGAAGGGTGAAGAGCTCTCGATCGAAGCCACATTCCCGGGGGATCACCCGTTGGAGAATCTTGCCGGGAAACACCTGACGATGAAGGTGATGATTAAGGATATCAAGAAGGTGAATCTTCCCGCAGTCGATGATGAGCTTGCGAAGGACATAGGGTTTCAGAACCTCGAGGAAATGAGAAAACGCATTGGTGAGGAGATAGAAAAGGCGAAAAGAAACGAGGTTGCCAAGATACAAAAGGCGGAGATCATCAGGAACCTTGTGGAGTCCCACGAGTTTGATATCCCTGAATCCCTGGTGGAACGGGAGAGCGAAATGCTCGCGTCAGCGGCTTTGTCCCATAGAACCGAGGCGGCAGAGCCCTCTGAGCATGAGCTTGATGCGCTTAAACAGGAGGCACGCCCCAATGCTATGAGAAATGTGAAGGCATCACTGCTCATTGAAACCATCGGGAAGGCGCAGGGGGTTTCGGTGGCAGAAGATGAGGTAAAGCGCGCGATCATTTCCCTTGCACAGAGACTTTCTGTTTCACCCGAACAGATCATGAAGTTTTATATCTCCCGGGATGGATCCCTGGAGGGCCTCAAGGGTTCGTTGTTTGAGGAGAAGGTGCTTGACCTCATACTCTCGAAGGCGAAACTGGAGAAAGGAGAATAGCGTGAGCGTAATACCTATCGTAATTGAGCAGACAGGACGTTCTGAGAGGGCGTATGACATATATTCAAGGCTTCTAAAGGACAGGATCATCTTCATGGGAACGGCAATTGACGATGCGGTTGCAAACACCGTAATCGCGCAGCTTTTGTTCCTGCAGACTGAGGACCCTGACAAGGATATCCACCTCTATGTCAATTCGCCGGGCGGGATCGTCTCTTCAGGGCTTGCCATTTACGATACCATGCAGTACGTGAAGTCTGATATTGCCACCTACTGCATTGGGCAGGCGACGAGCATGGGGGCGCTGCTGCTGGCTGCGGGAACCCAAAAGAAGAGGTTCGCGTTGCCCCATTCAAGGATAATGATCCATCAGCCCATGGGTGGCTTTCAGGGTCAGGCCACCGATATCGAGATCCACGCCAGGGAGATACTCAGAACCAAGGATATCCTCAATCAGATCCTCGCATCCCATACGGGTCAGTCTATTGAGAAGATTCGGACAGACACGGACAGGGACTTTTTCATGTCAGGAGAAGAAGCCAAGGAGTACGGTATTGTGGACGAGGTTATCCATAGCATGAAGAAGAAGTGAACGGAGGAGAGTAGAATGGCCAAGAAAGAAAAGGACGAAACGAAACTCAAATGCTCCTTCTGCGGCAAGGGTCAGGATGAGGTGAAAAAACTCATCGCAGGGCCCACGGTCTATATCTGCGATGAGTGCGTGGAGCTCTGTAACGAGATCATCGCTGAGGAACTCTATGCAGAAACCACAACCCATACACTGCCCAAGCTCCCGACACCCAAAGAGATACACGAATTCCTGAATGATTTTGTGATCGGTCAGGAAAAGGCCAAGAAGATACTTTCCGTAGCAGTGCACAATCACTATAAAAGGATCTACAGTCCGGGTGCTTCTGACGTGGAACTGCAGAAGAGCAACATCCTCCTTATCGGCCCGACGGGAACCGGCAAGACACTTCTTGCCCAGACCCTCGCAAGGCTGCTCGATGTCCCCTTCACCATAGCAGACGCAACCACCCTTACCGAGGCAGGGTACGTGGGTGAGGATGTGGAGAATATCATCCTCAAACTCCTCCAGGCATCGGATTACGAAGTGGAGAGGGCACAGAGGGGGATCGTGTATATTGATGAGATCGATAAGATCAGCAGAAAGTCAGAAAACCCCTCCATTACACGGGATGTCTCCGGTGAAGGAGTACAGCAGGCCCTTCTCAAGATCATAGAGGGGACCATGGCCAGTATTCCGCCCCAGGGAGGGAGGAAACACCCCCAGCAGGAGTTTATCCAGGTGGATACCACCAACATCCTCTTCATATGCGGCGGTGCTTTTGTGGGACTGGACGGCATCGTGGAGCAGAGGACCGGCAAGAAGACCCTTGGATTTGGCGCAGAGGTCATCGGTGCCAAGGAGAGGAAGATAGGAAATGTGCTGAGCCTTGTGGAGCCTGAGGACCTCATCAAATACGGGATGATTCCCGAGTTCGTGGGGAGGCTCCCGGTTGTTGCGCTCCTTGATGAACTTGATGAGGGTGCGCTGGTGAGGATACTCACAGAGCCAAAGAACTCTCTCATCAAGCAGTATCAAAAGCTGCTCTCGCTCGACAATGTGCGGCTCAGATTCACCGATACTGCGCTTGCCGCGATCTCGAAGCGTGCCATACAGAGGAAGACGGGCGCCCGGGGACTGCGCGCCATCCTCGAGGAGGTCATGCTTGACGTGATGTACGAGATTCCTTCCCAGAAGGCGATCAGGGAGTGTCTTATCAATGAGGATACGATACTGAAAAGGGAACGTCCCATCCTGATTTACGAAAAACAGGCAGAATCAGCATAGCCGAATACTTAGGCTTTTCACGAGCACACTTGCATAAAGGGCCCTGCAGTACGCTGCAGGGCCCTTTATTTCGTGGTGTCAGGTCAGGGGAAGCGGGAAGAGCCACCGCACAGTGCAGGTGTTATGCGGGGTCCTTCCGTTAATCTTCACTGTTGCAAGTAATTGAAGCAGACTTGTTAGTCGATGGAATCGTTAAAACAATTCAAAGAGAGCGCACGTAAAGACGCACCAGGAAGAAAACTGTGTGTGCTGAGGAATATAATGTCTTCCATCGTATAAACAGTTCAGGTCTTATCGGGTGATTTTATTCTTAATATCCTTCACCGCCAGATTATTCAAAAGTCTCATAAATTTCGGATTTGCTACAAGTGCGGAGACATCGCCTGCTTGCACCGCCTTCATGATTTCAGGGTCTTGAAGAATTTCTTGAAATTCTGGATCGTTCTGCAGACCCTGCATCATATTCATGATCTCACCATCACTCATCATCTTGTTTTGAAGAGACATTATTTCCCCCCCGGTGTTTGCAGAAGTTCCCGCAGAATCCTTCAAGCGGATAGTGCGGATGTTCGATTCTTCAACCCGCACGGTTCCAAGGGTGGCTGACCTGATCGTACAGACACCTCCTGTGAGTGAAACAATCTCGCCGGTAAGGATGGTTCCGTCTGTCAGCTCGATTTCTCGCATCTCAGCGGCAGTTACCATACCTGCGGCGATCGCCAGTGTCAGGAACGTCAGAATTAAGGATTTCATGCTACCTCCCGATGGGATTGTCTTCGCTCCAGTCAAAAAAAAAGGAAAATCCAGAAGTAAGGAATCATGCTTTCACTTTTCTTGCAGAGAGTGATTTCTCCATGGTCTTCCTGATGCTCTCTTTCAGCGGGCCGTCTTCCAGTCCGGAAACCGTCTCTTCTATCTGCTGCAGAGAATAGCGGTCAAGGGGGATTTTTTTCTGCGGCGGGTTTGGGGGTGCACCTTTTGTTTTCGTGCGCACCGTTCCTACCCTGAACCTCACGTCCTTTACCCCGAAGGGACTCACGTTCTTGAGTATCTCGCCTTTGAGGAAGATGAGCTGCTGATGCCATACCGGTGAATCCACTGTGATAAGGAGCTCACCATGCTTCAGACTGCAGGGGGACGTGTGGAGGGATAAGGGCTCACGAAATATATCGGACCACTCTTTCTTTATCCGTTCGAACCTCACCGCTTCTTCGAGCCCCAGTCCTGCGACAAGGGGGGAGATGAGATTCCCGACTCTCTTCACAAGGCCTTTTTCACCAATCCGGACCGCAAACACCGTGTACAGACATATTCGCGATGTACCCCCTTATTGATCATAATGCGAGTCCTCTGAAGGTTGGGCAGGACCTGACGCTTTGTCCTGTTGTTTGCATGACTCACATTGTTCCCCATTACCCTTCCTTTACCGCACACAAAACATGTTGCCATTGGTGTGTCCTCCAATTCGTGAATGTAGTAGTATCTGGACTGTTCAAGACAGTCAGGGATTCGGGAAGCGGGAAAATCAGCTGAGGCTTGACTCCGCGAATCCTGTGCAAGTCCACAGGGACAATTGCATAAAAGAAGTTTTTTATGATAACATTTTAGTCTAACGGTTACAAGGGCACCTTACCTGAAGGGGAGCGTGAGGGCAGTCACGGTATGGTCTTCTTGCATCGGAATGGAGGTTTGTTGAGATGTCAAAACTGAGGATCTACGAACTCGCGAAGAAGCTGAACGTCACCCACAAAGAAGTAATCTCTGAACTCTTAAGGCTCGGCATATCGGTCAAATCTCATGCTTCCACCGTAGAGGACGAGATCGCGGGAAAAGTTGAGGCTATTTTCAGGAAAAAACAGAAGCCTGCTCCTGTCGCTAAGCCGAAGGCGTCAAAACCAAAGGAAGCTCCGGTAAAGAAAGGAAAGCCTTCCGAGATTGTTCCAAAGCCGGTCAAAATCCAGGAAGCCCCTGTTAAGGCAGGAAGGCCTCCGGTAGTACCCCCGAAGGCTGAAAAACCCAAAATAGCAGAACCAAAGATTGAGAAACCCGTTGCACCACGCGCCAGAGAGGAGAAGGTAGAAAAGTCCGCAGTGCCGATCGAGAAGCCTGAAGAGAAAGTAGAGGCTGAAAAAAAGGAAGAGGAAAAAGAATATGTCTCCCCTGCGGCAGAGGGAAAAACCCTTGAGGAGCCAATTCTCCCCATAGAAGAGGAAGACCTCAAGGTTCCTGACCGATTCAAGAAGGATATCGAGACGGAAAAGGTGGAAAAATTCAAGGTGAAACCTGCGATGCAGCGTGCATTTCAGGCAGTAAGAAAGATAGAGCCGAAGAGGTGGCATGAAGTCAAGACATTCAAGAAGCCTGGCAGGGATAGAGGGGTGCAGAAGATCGCGGAAAAGCCCCAGCCCCAGGTAACGGCGCCGAGGAAAAAGATGTTGAAGATCCAGGAAGGGACCACGGTGAAGGAATTTGCCGAACTGATCAGTGTGAAACTCCCTGACGTGATAAAGAAGTTTATGGAACTGGGAGATATGCCGACCATCAATCAACCCGTGGATATGGACGCTGCGCTTCTTGTTGCTGAAGGGTTCGGGGTGAAGCTGGAGGTTGCTGCGGGAGAAGAGGAAACTGTAATCGAGGAAACGGCGGAGGACGCCACTTCCCTCTCGCCAAGGCCTCCGGTGGTGACCATCATGGGACATGTGGACCACGGAAAGACATCCCTCCTCGATGCCATCAGGGAGACAAAGGTCACCGAAACAGAGGCGGGCGGTATTACCCAGCACATTGGCGCCTATAAGGTGACCCTGAAGGGAAAAGAGATTGTCTTTCTCGATACGCCAGGCCACGAAGCATTCACTTCATTAAGGGCGAGGGGAGCGAAGGTAACGGATGTCGTGGTGCTTGTGGTGGCTGCTGATGACGGCGTGATGCCCCAGACCATCGAGGCAATCGACCATGCGAAGGCAGCGAATGTGCCCATCGTGGTGGCCATCAATAAGATAGACAAACCCGAGGCAAATCCCACCAAGGTCAAAAATGAGCTCTCGGCGCGCGGTATCGTCTCCGAAGAGTGGGGAGGACAGAACATCTTTGTTGAGGTTTCCGCCAAAAAGCGTATCGGCATAGAAAGCCTTCTGGAGATGATCCTCCTCCAGTCCGATATCATGGAGCTTAAGGCAAACGCCAAGAAAATGGCAAAGGGGACCATCATCGAAGCAAGGCTGGACAGGGGAAGAGGTCCGGTTGCCACGGTCCTTGTGCAGAACGGGACCCTCAGGATCGGGGATGTCTTCCTCACCGGAATCAGCGTGGGAAAGGTTCGGGCCCTCATCGATGATACAGGGAACCGGATCTCTGAAGCGCAGCCGGCAACGCCCGTGGAGGTAATAGGTTTTTCAGAGGTGCCCACTGCCGGCGATCTCTTTACCGTTGTGGATGATGAGAAAAAGGCCCGCCAGATCGCTTTGGCAAGACAACAAAAACAGCGGCTGGCCGAGATGGCCAGGGCGAAAAAGCTGACCCTCGACGAAGTCTATGCAAAAATTAAAGAGGGGGAGATAAGAGAACTCAATATTATCATAAAAGGTGATGTGCAGGGATCGGTTGAGGCGCTGAAAGAGGCATTTGAGCAGATTATACATCCCCAGGTCAAGGTAAAGGTGATCCACACCTCGGTGGGCGGTATTAATGAATCTGACGTCATGCTCGCAGCAGCCTCCAACGCCATCATTATAGGTTTCAATGTCAGGCCGGAATCGAAGGCCCATCAGGTAGCAGAGAAGGAGGGTGTTGACATACGGCACTACAACATCATCTATGAAGCCATCGATGACATCCGGAAGGCACTGGAGGGACTCCTGGAGCCGACGCTGAAGGAAAAGATACTGGGCAGGGCAGAGGTGAGACAGACCTTCCAGGTATCGAGACTGGGGACTATCGCAGGCTGTTATGTGGTGGACGGAATCATAAGCCGTACCAGCGACGGCATAAGGATTATAAGGGACAACATCGTGGTGTATGACGGGAAGTTGGGTTCTCTCAAGCGGTTCAAGGAGGATGTGAGGGAAGTTCAGACAGGATACGAGTGCGGCATTACGATAGAGAACTACAATGATTTAAAGGTCGGCGACGTTCTCGAAAACTATGTCATAGAAAAAATAGCGGCGAAACTGTAATACAAAACGCGCATTACTGGGGAATGAAGTGCCCCGAAACGCAATAGGGATGCGCTCCCTGTCCATGTCAGGAGAACGGAGCCAAGAAGCGAATCTGAAGACCGTCTCTTTTTTTCATTTGACCTCTGAGTACTAAAACGAGATACTGACCGCGTATTCCGCAGGCGAAAGGAGAATATGCTTCCTTATAAGCGTTCACAGAGGGTAAGCGACCTTCTGAGACAGGAGATCGCCGACATAATCATGAGAAAGGTGAAGGACCCCCGCCTCGGCTTTGTCACAGTAACAGGCGTTGATCTAACCGACGACCTCAAGATCGCCAGGGTGTTTGTGAGCTGCCTCAAGGAGGAAGAAAGGGAAACTACCTTGGATATCCTGAATGCGGCAAAGAGCTTCATACGTTCTGAGGTCGGGAAAAGGGTCCGGATGAAGGTGCTCCCCTCTCTCGAGTTCAGGGTGGATGAATCCGTAGGGTATGGGGACAGGATCGAGAAGCTGCTGAGGGAGATCAAGGGTAACACATAAATTGAATATCCCTGACAGACTTATACAATTCATCCTTCAGGAACGTAAGTTTTTTATCGCAACCCACATTCGCCCGGAGGGTGATGCCCTTGGTTCATCCCTGGCCCTCTCTCTGGCCCTGGAATCCATGGGCAAAGAGACCACCCTCTACGAGCGTGACCCGGTGCCGGCGCTTTACCGGTTTTTGCCGGGTTATAAGAGGTTCACGCACACCCACTCGCCCCTCGCACAGGACGGGCTCCCCCTCCTTTTACTTGACTGCAATGAGCCTGAAAGGGCGGGTCTTGAGAATGTGGTCATCCGTCGTTCTGCGGTCATAGACCACCATGAGACAATAAAGGAGTTCGGGGACATTCAGTGGATAGAGCCTCATGCTGCGGCAACCGGGGTGATGGTATACGACCTTATCAGGAAACTCGGGATTGGGATTACGAAGGATATGGCGACGAACCTCTATGCCGCCATTGCCACTGACACAGGCACCTTCAGATTCAGCAATACCTCATCAGATGTCCTCAGGATCGCCGCAGGATTGGTGGAATCAGGGGCTGATCCCGGAGTCATTGCGGGAGAATTGTATGAGACATGGTCCAAGGGGAGGTTCAGTCTCTTGACAAAAGTACTGAATACCCTGGAACTCACCCATGGGATTGCCGTGACTGTGGTAACAAAAGCGATGTTCTCGGAAACAGGGACTTCCCCTGAGGACACTGAGAATTTTTCCAATTTCCCTAAGATGATTGAAGAGATTAAGGTTTCGCTCTTCCTCAGGGAAATAGATGAGGGGTGGAAGGTGAGCCTCCGGTCCAAGGGCGATTGTAATGTTGCAGAGATCGCTGTGCGGTTCCATGGCGGAGGACATAAGAACGCTGCCGGGTGCGTGATCAAAGGAGATTTAAAGACCGCAAAAACCCAATTGATAAAAGCGATAGAGGGGATCAAGGGATAAAGAGGAAAAGTGAAAATTCCTGGAAGACAGGCCTTGAATCCCAAATCCCCGAATTCCTGATCCCCTTTTCCACGGTCACATGAACGTTGTCATCAATCTGAACAAGCCAAAAGGCATATCATCGCAACAGGCCGTTACGCGGGTCAAGAGGATCACGGGAGTGAGAAAGGCCGGGCACGCGGGGACCCTTGATCCCATGGCGACGGGCATATTGCTTGTCTGCACCGGGGAAGCGACCAAAATAACGAGATTCCTCTCCGACCTTGACAAGGAATACCTCACCGTGATGAAGCTGGGTGAGAAGACGGATACCTACGATTCTGAAGGGACCGTGGTGCAGAGGAGTGAGGGGTTTTCATTGGGGAAGGAGGATATCGAAAAGGTCCTCGCAGGATTCAGGGGTACCATTGAACAGACCCCACCCATGTTTTCGGCGCTCAAGGTGGGCGGCCGGCCGCTCTACGCCCTTGCCAGAAGAGGGATAACGGTTGAGAGGGCAGGCAGGGAGATCACTATTCATGGAATCGAAATCACCGGATTCAGTCTCCCGTTCGTCGGGATGAAAATTACGTGCTCCAAGGGTACCTACATCAGGTCCCTCTGCAACGATATCGGAGAGGCTTTGGGGATTGGTGCCCATATCACGGACCTGCAAAGGACGCGGATAGGAGGGTTCCGCATTGAAAATTCCGTGACCATTGATGACCTTGAGAAATCCCCTGCTGCTGCAAGAAATGCATTTGTGAGTGTTGATGAAGCGCTGGGACATCTCAGGGAAATATCCCTTGATGAGGGAGATTTCAACAGGGCCAGGAACGGCCTATCCGTCAAACTCTATGCGTCCGGTCTCCCGCAAGAAAGCTTTGTTCGTTTGAAGGACCCTTCGGGTCATCTTTTTGCCCTGGGCAGGGTTCTTGAGAACACGGTGAAGATAGAGAGGATCCTTCACCTTTGCTGACGTAACACCTTTTGATCAGACAATTAATTGACAAAATCTGTCAAGAATATTTTATAATTCCCAGGTTAGCCCATTGCAAGCAGCACGAGTGTGGTCGCTTTCCCTTCCATGAAATACATACTGGCCGCTCTAGAAATTAGCATGATCACTTGAGAAAAATCGGGCATGAAAACTGCTTTCACGGGAAATTTGTTGGATGGAGATGGCTTAACACATGCATTATTTAAACCATTGTTTTAAGGTTTATTTTGGAACCTGTTATTTTTAATGAAAAAAATACTTGACAAGTTTATCTTTTTCTGGTATTCATTAAGCTGATGTTTGGTAAAAAAGGCATAATAGGAATTGACATTGGCTCCAGCTATATTAAGGCGGTACAGCTGAACGAGACCCGTTCCGGCTTTGAGCTTGAGCTGTTCGACATGCTTGCGCTCCCCCCCGAGCTTATTGTGGAAAGCTCCATTATTGATGCCATCAGGGTAACCGAATCCCTCAAAGAGCTCGTACGGCAGGCCAAAATTAAGGCGAAGGATGCGGTAATCTCCGTCTCCGGCCACTCTTCAGTAATCATTAAGAGAATCTCCTTACCTGAGATGTCGGAGGAGGAACTGAACGAGTCCATAAAGTTTGAGGCAGAGCAGTATGTCCCCTTTGACATAGAGGATGTGAATCTCGACTTCCAGATCCTGGGGCCAAAGGAAGAAGCGGGACAGATGGACGTTATTCTTGTTGCGGTGAAGAAGGACGTGATCAACGAGTACGTCTCTGTGGTGAAGGAGGCCGGTCTGAATGCGGTAATCGTGGATGTGGACGCCTTTGCCCTTGAGAACATGTACGGAATGAACTACGAGATTGAGGCGGGGAGGAACGTCGCCCTTGTCAATATCGGAGCAAGCACCATGAACATGAATATCCTTAGGGGCGGCGTATCGGTCTTTACCAGGGACAGTTCCATCGGGAGCAACATGCACACCGACGCGCTCCAGAAAGAATTCAACGTCACCTATGAAGACGCGGAACGCCTCAAGAAGGGGGAGCCGGTGGAAAAGGTGAAACCCCAGGATGCCTATGCGCTCATTATTGAATCATCCAACGATATCTTCAGCGAGGTGTCCCGCTCCCTTGAGTATTTCAGGAGCTCCGCGGTCCATGCTGAGGTAAACGAGGTGATACTCAGCGGAGGCTGTGCCCTCGTCAGGGATTTCACGAGGCTCCTTTCACAGAAGATAGGGGTAGAGGTGAGAGCGGCTGACCCATTCAGGAATATAGCCATCCCCAAGAAGATTGACTCTTCCACTCTGGAAGAGGTAGCTCCCATAGCCGCAGTTGCCGTCGGTCTTGCTACACGGAGGCCAGGGGACAGATGATAAGAGTCAATCTTTTACCCGTCAAGCGGAAAAAGAAGGCAAAACCACTTCCCGCCTTTGTCATTGCCACTACACTGATTACCGTGCTCGTAATCTGCGCCCTCGCCTACCTCTTTTACTATTACAACTCGACTCTTCAGGCCACACAGAATCGGTTTGACTCAAACAAACAGAAGATCGCGGAACTGAAGGAAAAGATAAAGGAAGTGGACAACTTCGAAAAACTTAACAAGACCATTGAAGACAGGACAAAGATTATAGAGCAGCTCAGGAAAAACCAGAGCATTCCGGTAATGATGCTGGACGAAATTAGCAAGAGCCTCCCCAAAGGGGTCTGGTTAAATTCAATGGAGGTGACCGGGGGCGGCAGCAACGTGAGCATCGATGGGTATGCCTTTACCAACCCCGATGTAGTGACCTTTGTGGAGAACCTGAAGAGTTCCAAACTGCTGACCGAAATATACCTGCAGGAGTCAAGGCAG